>PAWW01000019.1 GCA_002714255.1 Acidiferrobacteraceae bacterium | reverse complement strand
AACGCCGATCAGGGCGCTCGCACCAAACACCAGCCACAGAATCACGCCACAGGTCATCATGGTCTGATGCAATGATTCTCGAATCAACGTCCAGGTCAGTTCTTTGCGAATCCAGGTACAGATAATGACCCCGACGACGCCCATGCCAGCGGCCTCACTGACGGACGCGATACCGCCATAGATGGTCCCTAGCACCATACCCACGACCATCACTGGCAACAAAATATCACGCACCATCAACAGTTTGTCCCGAATCGTCAACGGACCCGCCGCCGTTGGTGCAGGCGGACCGAGCGCCGGGTTCAGATAGCAACGAATCAAGATGTAGGCAACGTAAATCGCTGCCAGTAGTAATCCGGGAATAATCGTGGCTAGGAACAGGTCACCAATGGATACTTCTGCCGTCAAGCCATAGAAGATCAGCACGATACTGGGCGGTATCATGGTGCCCAATCCCCCACCGGCACAGACNGTGCCGATGGCCAACTTACGGTCATAGTTACGCGCCAGCATCTGCGGCAGTGCGACCAGTCCGAGCAGCACAATTTCGCCACCGATGATACCGGTCATCGCGGCCATGAGAACGGCGACAGCCATCGTTTGAATCGCCAGTCCACCCTTGAGGTTGCCCGCCAATACATGCATAGCGCTGAACAGATCGCGTGCAATCCCTGATCGCTCAAGCACCGAAGCCATTAGGACGAACATCGGTACCGCGATTAATGCATAAACACTCACAAAGCCGTAAACCCGGCTTGCAATCAGGGGCAACGCCATTGGCCCATACAACCCTAGCGCAAACCCAAAAGCGATGAGGCCGGTCACAAAAGCGAGTGGCAGTCCGATCACAAGCAACAACACCATCGACCCCAGCATAATTAACGTCAGAATCTCGATACTCATGAGGTCGCTTTCCTACGAAACCCGTCCACCGTTTGCCACANCTGGACCAGCGACTGCACCAACATAGCGACAGCTGCTAANAACAAAACACTCTTGAGATAAGCCGGTATGGGCACATCCCACGCGTGTGCGCTGGTCTCCANNCCGCANAACTGNANTCGACAATCCCAGNCCTGCCAGGCCACTGCAGGCATTGCTACTTTCATTGCAGCCCAAGTTAAAAGGCCTAGAAAGACCACGACCAACAATGCGTTGATCAACTCAAGCACATTCCTCACTCCCCGTGGAACAGCATCATAGATCACCGTGATTGCGATATGACGTCGCGCCTGCAGACAGTAACACCCAGCCATCAGGAAACCAGTGGCCGACAGCGCCGTGGCACCATCATGCACCCANGTGGTTGGGGCATTAAAAACATACCGCATCACGACCTCGTAGCAGGTAATGATGACGCTGATGAGAAAAACGTAACTCAGTTTTTCTCCAATCAACAGCGACATTCGATCAATCANGTTTAGACGGGGCATTAACTACTCACGNATGATCACATGGATCACCATTGCACTATCAAAAAAGAAAGCAGGCGGGACACTCTGCGCCCCGCCTGCCAAATCACTTGTTTCAAGCAACTCGTCTGTTTAGTCGAGCAAGTGCAGCTTCTTTAAGAAAGCAACTTGGCTATCGACNAGNTTTCTTGCCAACGGGCTTTTCTTACCAAACTCCTCCCACTCAATCATTGCCACCTTACGAAAGCGGGTACGCTCTTCGTTTGACCAATTCACCAGTGTCACGCCCTGTGACATCGCAGCATCAGCCGCAGCGATATCACCCATGATGATGCTCTGCACCATGTCGCGTGCAAATTCCTTAGTGGCTATCTCAACAATGGCTTTGACGTCGTCAGGCAGTGCATTCCACCTTTTCATGTTGACTGCAAAATCGGCCGCCGGTGCTGAATGAAAGCCCGGGTACAGTGGATAAGGTGCAATCTTGTGATAACCCAGATCCTGGTTCATGCTCAGCGTGCCCCAATCCGTACCATCGATCACACCGCGCTCAAGCGCTGTAAACACTTCACTACCGGGCAAAGTGACAACGCCCGCTCCGATACGGCGCCAAATTGCAGCACCCATGCCTTCTGGTGACCGCATCTTGATGCCCTTCTTCTTGAAGTCATCGATCGAGTGCAGCGGCTTGTTAAACGGCATGGATTCTTGTCCAAACCAAACCGGGCCTACGTAATAAACACCGAATTTTCCATAGGCTTCACGGCACAGTTCGGTACCGCCGCCATATTCAAACCACAGCTGCGCCTGGTAAGTATTTTCAAACGCACCGTTCAGTTCGGTACAGACCTGTAGGCCAGGCTCTTTACCCGCAAAATAAGCGCCGCCGGTGTGCTGTGCATCCAAAATACCGGCGCCCACCGCTTCTAATGTCTCGGTGTGCTTTACTACCGAATGTACTGGCAGTGTCTTGATCTCCAACCGCCCGTTGGTCATCTTATTAACGTTGGCGGCAAAACGCACAAACGCTTTTTGATTAACCGTTCCGTCTTGCCACAGTGACTGCGCTTTCCAAGTCCACTCGGCTGCTTGAGCACTAACCCCCGCGAGCGCTACCGCCACACCGACAACAGCAGTGGTAATTGTTTTCTTTACACTGTCTCTCATCACTTCCTCCTTTGTACATCGTTGTGCCCACATGAATAAGGGGTGCTTGACTGTATCCGTGCACCGCTACCTTTGATCTCTCGTCGAGATATCAGTTAGGCTACTTAATCAGAGTGTCCGGAACTCCGTCAACCTTGCAGACCATATGGGAATAAGCCAATGGGAAAACTACTCAAGCCATCGTCGACAGAACAATACGTAGAGAAAGGTTATTGCCACCCGATTGATGCCTTAACGCGTGAAGAAGCCGCGGTTTGCCTTGCCCACTTAGAACGCTATGAGTCAAAAATAGGCCAACCGATCGATGGCAAACACCGTCACAAACCCCATTTGTTGTTTCCTTGGCTACACGACCTTATCTGTCACCCGCGAGTGCTCGATGCGGTCGAGGACGTACTGGGTCCCAATATTCTGTGTTGGGGCTCGAGTTTTTTTATCAAGGAGCCCGAGGATCCCGGGTATGTCTCGTGGCACCAGGACGCCACCTACTGGGGGTTAGATCAACCTGACGTTTGCACCGCCTGGATCGCATTAACACCCAGCACCCGAGCCAATGGATGCATGCGTGTGGCAAGCGGCAGTCACAGCGAGCAACTAACCCATACCGATACCTTTCACAAAGACAACCTGCTGAGCCGTGGCCAGGAAATCAATGCCGAAGTCGACGAGAAAGATGCCGTTGACCTGGAACTGTCACCAGGCCAGATGTCGCTTCACCACGTGCGCATCATCCACGGATCTAATCCCAACCCGACAAAGACGCGCCGCGTTGGTTTTGCTATCCGTTATATCGCCGCGACCGTTCGCCAGTCGCTGGGGCCACGGGATTTTGCAACGCTCGTGCGGGGCAAGGTTGTCAACGATTTCTGGGAACTTGAGCCACGCCCGAAAGACGAACTTCACCCCGAGGCACTCGCCTATCACGAGCACATGTGCGACGTAACGGCAAAAATGTTGTTTGCCGGCGCAGAAAATGCAAAACCCTTTCAGGCCCGCTCCGAGGGCTCNTCACCTCTTTAGACTGGACGGATCCAGATTCGGTTGTCGTGAAAGGCCGCGCCACCCACCGGGGCCACTCGGTCAGCGCCAGTTAACACATTGATGCCTTTGCCATCTTCGAATGCGCTATTGGGCCAGATGCTCTCTACAATCACGACGCCACGCTGAACACCATCGAACACCTGGGTACTGATCTTCAATTCACCCCGCGGGTTGCCGAGTCGAATCATGGCACCATCGGTTACCCCCAATTCATGCGCATCCTCCGGATGCATCATGACGCTAGGTCGCTGCTCACGCCGAATAGAGGTGGGTGTTTCGTTAAACGTTGAGTTGAGGTAATGACGGCTTGGTGCGGTTACCAACCGGTAGGGCATTTCTGCGTTCGCTTCTTCAATACTCGGCCAATAATCCGGGAGACTGGGCAAGACAACGTCAGCTGGCCCAAAACCATGCGGCTTGAGGGCGGACCAGTCTGGCGAAAAGTGGTACTTGCCATCGGCATGAGCAAACCCATCAAGATAGTGGGCTTCGCGAAACGGAGGCTGGCAGTCAATCCAGCGCTCTCGTGCCAGGTTTTCGAGATCGCCCCAACCCGAATCACGCAGCGTCCGATCAATCAACTCGCGCTCGCTCATGGCAAAACCGGGGTGCTCAGCACCAACCCGGCGGGCCAGTGCGCAAACCACTTCGTGGTTGTTACGGCAACCTTCGGGTGGCTCGACAATCTTGGGGCCCAGCAAAACATGCTGGTGACCACCGCCCTGGTAGAGGTCATCGTGCTCCAGAAACATAGTGGCTGGGAGCACGATATCAGCAACCTTGGCAGTCTCTGTCATGAACTGCTCGTGCACGCAGACGAAAAGATCTTTGCGCGCGAAACCCGCGTGCACTCGATTAAGGTCCGGTGCCACGGACATCGGGTTGGTGTTCTGAATAAATAGGGCTGTGACCGGTGGTCCATCACCCAGATCACTCGCATCCCCTGTCAGAACTGCNCCAATGCGGGATTGGTCGAGGATACGCACGTTGCGGTCGCGCACATCCAGCCCCTCGATCATGGTTCGATCCCAATGATAAATATCACCGTTGTTGTGGAACGCACCGCCACCTTCGTGGCGCCAGGCGCCTGTCACCGCCGCTACTGATAAAGCGGCATGCATATTGAACGCGCCGTTACGTTGGCGCGTAAACCCGTAGCCAAGGCGCAGGAACGTCCGGGCAGTGGTGCCGATCATGCGTGCCAATTCTTCGATGGTCTCGACCGGTACTCCAGTAATGGCTGATGCCCACGCGGGCGTCTTTGACTGCAGATGTGCCTCGAGCGCATCTGGGCAATCGGTGTACTCAGTCAGATAATCACGATCAGCATGGCCATCGCGAAACAATACATGCATCACACCGCACGCAAGCGCGCCATCAGTGCCTGGTCGAACACACACAAAAAGATCTGCCTGCTTGGCGGTTCCGTTACGGTAAGTATCGATAACCACAATCTTGGCGCCCCGATCACGGCGCGCCTTTAACACATGCGTCATGACGTTGATCTGCGTACTAGCAGCATTGGATCCCCAGATCACCACCAGATCTGAACGCGCCATCTCACGTGGGTCGCTGCCCGCAAGACGACCCGTGCCGGCCATAAAACCGTTGAAGGACAGCGTGGTGCAGATCGTTGAGTACTGCCCGGAATACCCCTTGGCGTGACGCAATCGGTTGATGCCATCACGCATCACAAAACCCATGGTGCCCGCATAAAAATACGGCCACACCGNCTCGGCACCATGCACTTGCTCAGCCCGAAGCAACGCCTCGGCAACCTCATCCAACGCATCGTCCCAACCAATCGGCTCGAAGGTTCCATTGCCCTTGTCGCCGCGGCGGCGCAGCGGCTGAGTTAAGCGTTCGGGGTGATAAAGGCGTTCGTGGTAACGCGCCACCTTGGAGCAAATGACGCCGGACGTGTAAGTATTTTCCCTAGCCCCTCTGACACGAGTAATGGTGCCCCCGTTAGCGGTCTCNACCTCCAACGCGCAGGTGGAAGGNCAATCATGCGGACAAACGCTGTAATGGATCACGCGATCAACTCGAAGGTTAGGGGCAAGCGCTCATTCTAGGGGATTTTGGTCGCCTTGACCCATTCGCNATNCGCTGCAAGCCGCGATAGCAACAGACACCCTGATATGCTCTCATCTATCNNTCCCCANGACNCGCAACNCACGCACGCACATCATGNATAACCCCAGAAGCCGCTATTCCTGGGCGCTCTACGATTGGGCCAATTCAGCCTTTGCCACCACCGTGATGGCCGCGTTCTTTCCGATCTTCTGGTCAGACTATTGGAGTGGCGACCTCAGCCCCGAAGAGAGCACCTTCTGGCTGGGTGCGGGCAACTCGATTGCAAGCCTGGTGTCAGTGATTCTGGCCCCGATCTTCGGTGCCATGGCAGACGCAGGCGGCCTTCGCAAACGCATGCTGGCCGCATTTGCCTGTCTTGGTACGGTTGCTACCGCCGGGCTTTTCTTAGTCGAACAGGGTGCGTGGCCGCTNGCGATCCTGCTCTACGGCATCGCTTCAGTCGGTTTTAGAAGCGGTAACGTCTTCTACGATGCACTACTCGTCCTTGTGGCGCCAGCATCGATTCGACACCGCGTGTCTGCGCTCGGCTTCGCGCTCGGCTACCTGGGCGGGGGGCTATTGTTCCTGATCAACGTGGCGATGACGTTGAAGCCAACCTGGTTTGGCCTCGCCGATGCCGCCAGTGCCGTGCGCTGGTCGTTCCTCACCGTGGGTGTCTGGTGGCTGGTGTTCTCACTACCACTTTTTCTGTGGGTCGACGAACCGTTGCCGAAAGATCAGCGCCGACGGGTTGATATCGCCCGCACCTTCGCGGCACTCGCTCACACTTTCCGGCACCTTAGTGAATATCGCGCCACATGGGCATTCCTGTTTGCCTACTGGCTATACATCGATGGCGTCGACACCATTGTCGTGATGGCAGCGGACTACGGCAAGAAACTCGGTTTCGAAACAACGATCCTGATCGGCGCCATCCTGATGATCCAGTTCATCGCGTTTCCTGCCGCTCTCGTCTTTGGACGCCTCGGTGAACGCTACGGCCCCAAGCGCGGCATCTGGATCGCGATTGTCACCTACATGGGTGTCACCGCTTACGCCAGCATCATGACCTCGCCTGTTGAACTGCTAGTCCTTGCCGCCATCATCGGCCTGGTCCAAGGTGGAATCCAGTCTCTCAGTCGTTCACTCTTCAGNCTGCTGATTCCACAAGACAAGAACGCCGAGTTCTTCGGCTTCTACAACGTGGTCGGCAAAGCCGCTGCCGTGATCGGCCCCATCTTGGTGGGCTTCGTGACCCTGACAAGCGGCAATCCGCGCATGGGTATTGCCTCTATCCTCATCCTGTTCGCGCTTGCTCTGGTNTTTTTCAAGCGGGTCGAGGAACCGCACCCACACTAAGGTGCCGAACACCACAGCCCGCGTGCTTCGAGCACAGCCTTCAGCCGTGCCGGGTAGTCAGTCATCAGCCCATCGACACCGAGATCAAGCAACCGGTTCATTTCGCTCACCTCGTTAACNGTCCACACATGGACCGGTATAGCGCGTGCATGCATTGCACCAACGAAGCGACGATCGACTATCAGGATACCGTTCCACCACACCGGCACCTGCGCACAGGCAGCGCCACCGCCGCGCCACGGCCATCCAAGGCTGGCAAACCGCGCTCGGGCAGACTCGGCCCGTGCCATCGAGGTGCAGACACCGGGCAATGCTTGTCGCACCCGTTTTAAACGGTTGCCGTTAAACGAGCCTATGCAGACACGCGCTTCGGCNCGTGTGCGACGGATGACATCAATCAGCGGGCCAACTGCAGCGTCTGATTTTGGGTCGATATTGATCCGTGCGCTAGGAAATGCGCCAAGCAAATCTTCCAGCAGGGGAACCGGCTCGCGTCCACCGACTCGGGCACAGCGTACCTGATCATAGTCCAGCTTCGCGATCGTACCGCGCTGATCGGTCACACGGTCGAGGCTGGCATCATGGAACGCGAGAAGCACGTTGTCGCGCGTGACATGCACGTCTGTCTCAAGATAACGAAAGCCAAGACGCAGCGCACCCTCAAACGCGACAAGGGTATTTTCCGGACCCACCGAGTGGTCACCGCGGTGCGCGAAAGCAAGCACCCCGTCGTGTTCAAGAAACGGATGCGCGGCCATGCTTTAGCGTTTCTACTCTAAATCGGTCAACAAAATACATAGTCACCATCAGGAATGGCCTAGCCAACGACTCGACCTCAACACCGTTCTTCACTGGTCATTAATCATCTAGTGTCGTCGAATCGGCCGGCTTGTGCCGCAGCTTGGTCGCGATAAAACGCCGGTGGGGGATGTGCAGAAGCCGCTGAATCTTACGCATCAGGTGCACCTCGTGATCATCCAGGCGCCCGTCAGCATAGACCACTCGCCACATCCACTCGACCAGCTTTTCCCGCTCATCGAGAGACCAATTTGCATTGATCAGGGCCGTAAAGCCGTGCAGATCAGTTGCTTCACGCGCCGCGGTCTCAGCGAGTTGCAATAGAGCCGATGCACTGCTTTCATCGAGACCAAACTGCTGGTTAACCAACGATTCAATTAATGCTTGCTCTTCAGAACCGAGGTCATAATCGGACCGCGCGACCTCAAACAATAGCGCCGCTGCCGCTAAGTTGAGCCGCATCGGCGCTTCCGTTTCGNCGCTCTCGGTGGGCGACACCAGATAGGTATTAAAAAACCGCTGGAGGCCTTCAATCATGAAAACCCACCCCAGGAACTCGTCCGCATATCACTATCGACTCCCATTGTATAGATCACTATCGCGCGCACAGGACGGCCTTCAATCCGCTTCGCGCGATACGATTGGCCCACAGGCCTCTCGCTGGCGATCGCGCTGACTGTCGTAAATAATCTCACAGCTAAGGGCCTTGTCACCTCGTTCAAGCCGATAGGTCGATATAGCAACTCTACGCACCAGGTGCTGATAGGGCGGCAGACCCGCGCGTGACTCTACTCGATCAACCTTGTGTGTGATCACCCACCCCTGCTGCTGCAGGNGATAGACGCTGTCTGNGGCAACCCTGTCTNCGCTCGCGACAACAACGGTTGCCAACAACGCGCNCACACAGCCTCCCCACGTTCTCGTTACCACGCTCTGCCGCTCCGTCAATATCTGCAACCACAGGAGTCTAGTCGCGTGCCGGTAAGACTGACAATCACAGCGCATGTTTAGCGCATGGACGCGTGTCTGCTGGAGCGTCACACTCGGCCTATGCACACCATTTGAGCATTTTTCTATGAACACACGGAGTGCGCTGTATCGCGTCGTTTTCACCGGCAGCGAATGCACCGGAAAGAGCGCACTCGCCCGTGCCCTATCGGCCGAGCGACTGGCGCCTTATTCCGACGAAGCCGCCCGACTTTTTGTCACGGAAAATGGGCGCGAGATTGTTGAACCAGACCTTGCAGTGATTGCCGCTCATCAGCGCACACTCGAAGACGCCGCGATCGCAAAGGCTACGGCGCTTGTGCTGCACGACACCGATCTCTTTTCGACCGTGATCTACGCTCGACATTACTTCGGCAACGATGCGAGCGAGGTGCTGGATAGCGCCCGAGAACGACGGGCTCACCTCTATCTGCTTTGCGACACCGATTTACCGTGGCAGAACGAACCCCTACAACGCAGCAAACACAGTTCGCAAGAACGGGCCGTACTTACAACCGCATTTAAGACCTTGCTAAAAGAGGAAGGTTGCTGCGTTGAAGTCGTTCGCGGCATAGGCGCAAGCCGTCTGGCCAATGCCCGTGCCGCACTCAAGCGACATTATCCAAACTGATTGACCACTGAAACGTTTCGCTCTAGATTGGTTGATGTCATCCGACGGGGCGCCTGGGTTAGCCAGGCTGAGAAGGTAACCCGTTGAACCTGAACCGGTTAATACCGGCGGAGGAATTTGGATGATGGCCAAACGGCCCTCCTCCGCCCTTCAATTCTGAAGGAGCTTGAAATGAAGCTTATCTACCACCTAGTGGCAGCGGCTGGCATAGCATTGGCCAGCGCAAGTGTATGGGCCGACAAACCCGCGCTCACCGTTTACACCTATGACTCGTTTGTTTCTGATTGGGGACCGGGACCTATCATCACCAAAGCGTTTGAAGCGACCTGTGGCTGCCAACTGAAACTGGTCGGCCTCGAGGACGGCGCGGCACTGCTCAGTCGTCTTAAGATGGAAGGCAAGCGATCGCGTGCCGACGTGATTCTCGGTCTTGATACCAGTTTGACCGGCGAGGCCACCGCAACCGGTTTGCTGGCCCCACATGGGGTCGAGCTAAGCCAACTGGACCTTGCCATTGACTGGTCGGATAAGGTCTTTCTGCCCTATGACTACGGCCACTTTGCCTTTGTCTATGACAGCGACCGACTGACCGCACCCCCCACTAGCCTGCGTGCTCTGGTCAACGATGCGGGCGGGCCGAAAATTATCATTCAAGACCCACGGACCAGCACGCCGGGGTTGGGATTCTTACTGTGGATGCGCCAGGTATTTGGCAATGACACGTCCGAGGCCTGGAAGAAGCTGGCACCACGCATCCTGACGGTGACCAAAGGCTGGAGCGAAGCCTACGGCCTCTTTCTCGAAGAAGAGGCATTGATGGTGCTAAGTTACACCACCTCGCCGGCCTATCACCGGCACGTCGATAAAACCGAGCGCTACCGCGCCGCGGCTTTCAGCGAAGGCCACTATGCGCAGATCGAAGTAGCGGCCAAAGTAGCGCATTCGCCCAATCAGGCATTGGCTGATCAATTCCTTGCCTTCATGCTCTCACCTGAGTTTCAGAACATCATCCCCACAACCAACTGGATGTATCCGGCCACTCGTTCTCACACCGCTTTGCCTGCCGCCTTCAACGGCCTGGTGAGTCCGAAAACCACGCTGTTGTTCGATGCGAGCGTGGTTGCCCGCCAACGAAAAATATGGATCCGCGAGTGGCTGGACGCGCTCACCGACTGAATCCGTTCAGCCTGTTGGTGCGCGACGCCGGCTGGTTCGGTGTCGTCGCCATCATCCTATTGATCGCTCTTGTCGGCGGCACACTACTCGTTTTGCTCACCGCCTCACCCGCGGCGGTGCTGTCAACGCAACTTGCTGACCCCTACCTTTATCGAGTGGTGGGCTTTACCGTGTGGCAAGCCAGCCTGTCGACATTGCTTAGCGTGCTCCTTGCCATTCCCACCGCACGGGCCTTCGCGCGACGCGACCAGTTTCCAGGGCGGGGCGCTTTACTGCGCCTGATGGGGCTGCCGATCGTGACACCAGTGATTGTGGCGGTGCTCGGCATCGTTGCCGTCTACGGTGAATCCGGTTTGCTGAACCGTTACCTAGAACCAATCGGTCTGTCCTGGCGAGGCCATTTCTACGGGCTCACAGGCATCCTCCTGGCCCACGTTTTCTTCAACTTGCCGTTGTCGATACGCATGCTGTTGCCGGCGTGGGAACGAATTCCCGGTGAGAACTGGCGCCTGGCAGCACAACTGGGCATGACCGCCGGCCAACGATTTCGCCAAGTCGAGTGGCCGGCGCTGGTTGGCGTTCTCCCCGGCACAATATCAGTGGTGTTTCTTCTTTGCTTCACCAGTTTTGCAGTGGTGCTAGTACTTGGCGGCGGCCCGCGCGCGACCACTATCGAGGTGGCCATCTACCAGGCGCTTCGTTTTGACTTCGAGCCGGGGCTCGCTGCCTGGCTGGCACTCGGTCAACTCGGTATTTGCCTTATCCTGGTTGTTGCCCTGCANCGATGGCTGCGCGCACAACCGGTTTCACGCGGATTGAAAACTGGGCAACCACGGGCGCTCGGATTTGACAGCGTGGGCCAACGCTGGTTTGACGGCATTCTANTNACTGCGGTGTGCGGCTTTGTTGCACTGCCACTTGCTGCGGTGATCTGGCTTGGCCTAAACGGTCCCCTCGCGCGGGTCCTCTCGAATGCCACCTTATGGTCGGCCGCCGGGCGCAGCGCATTGATTTCCACACTGGCGACCACTTTGGCGTTGACGCTGGCATTCGGCCTGACACTCGGTGCCCGCCGACTCAGCACAAGGCACCGACAACAAGCAGCAGAAGGGCTGCTACTGGCTGGCTCCATGACGCTGGCCGTGCCACCAATGGTGATCGGCAGCGGGCTGTTCCTGCTGCTCTTGCCACTCGGACTCACCTTCGACATCGCCACCGCATTGGTAGCAATCGTCAATGCCACGCTAATACTCCCGTACCTCGTGCGCACAATCGGCCCAGCGCTGATGAACTCGGGCGCACGTTACCAGCGACTCTGCCTGCAGCTGGGAATGAGCGGCTGGCAACGCTTTCGGTTAATCGATTGGCCGCTGCTACGTAAACCGCTCGGCTTCGCGGTGGCACTGGCGGCAACGCTATCCTTTGGAGACATGGGTGTCGCAGCACTGTTTGACACCACCGGCATGCTGACCCTGCCGGTGATGCTCTACCATCAACTGGGAGCGTATCGTTTTAACGAAGCAGCGGTCACCGCGCTAGTGTTGATTGTTTTATGTGCACTGGTGTTTGTTGTTGTAGAACGCCTGGTGGGTCAATGGCGTTCCTGAACGTTGACCAACTTCGATTCGGACAGGGTGAGTGGCAACTCGCCGCCGACTTTGAAATCGAACGCCACTCACTGACNGTGGTCATCGGTGCAAGCGGGGCNGGNAAGTCTACGCTGCTGGCGCTGATCGCGGGCTTCGAACAAGCCACCGCGGGTCGCATCGTGCTTAACGGAATAGATGTCACTCAGCTACCCCCGTCATCGCGTTCAATCACAACACTCTTTCAGGATCACAATCTGTTTGCGCACCTCTCGCTGAAAGATAATATCGCGCTGGCGCGTCATCCAGGCTTAAAATTGAGTATCGACGATTGGCATCAGGTTGATCAGGCCATTGCCCGCGTTGGCCTAGAGAATATCGCCCAACGACGCCCAGGCGAGGTGTCGGGCGGCCAGGCACAACGCGCCGCACTGGCCCGGTGTTTGTGCCAGGAACGCACACTGCTATTGCTGGACGAACCGTTTACCGGGCTCGACCCCGCCCGGCGAGCCGAGATGTTTGAGCTAATTGATGGCCTGCGCCAAGAGCGCGGCCTCACCATCTTCCTCGTCAGCCACAACCCGCAAGAAACCCGCTACAGTGCAGCAAGCGCCCTCTTCCTTCACCAGGGCCAAATCAAAGCCCGTGGTCTACTCTCGACACTGCTGGCGTCGCCGCCGTGCGTTGAACTTAACGACTATCTTGATCAAGTCCCGGCTGCGAGATCGCCTAAGTGATAACCGACCATAGTGCCCGTGACGCTTGACCTTGACNGCGCCTGTCCGTTACATCATCCATCAGGTTGCTCATCATCCACCCTTCACATGCTGACGCACAAACTAGCGCATTAACGAAAGGCACTTATCTCATGCAACCGCTTCGCTTTTTATGTTTTATCCTGCTCAGCGTCAGTTGGGTAACCGGTGCTGCGGCCAGCGAGTGTCCTGACACGCTGGCCGTCACCAAGCGCTATCTCGCCAGCGAGGAAAAAGTGCGCCTGTGCGATGCCTTCACCGGCAAAGTCCTGTTGGTCGTTAACACGGCCAGCTACTGCGGGTTTACTAACCAGTACGACGGACTTGAAAAACTCTACGACCGCTATCGTGACCAGGGACTCGTGGTATTGGGTTTTCCATCAAACGATTTCCTGCAAGAACCNCGAGCAGAAAAGAAAGTGCTGGAATTCTGCCGTTTAACCTACAGCATCGAATTCCCGATGTTCGAGAAAACACGGGTCTCTAGCAATGGCGCCGGTCCTCTGTACCAGGCGCTCGCCGCTCAGGCCGGAGAATTTCCGCGCTGGAACTTCCACAAGTACCTGCTTGATCGCAACGGCCGAGTCGTGGCCAGTTTCGGCAGCACCGTGCGACCGGACAACGTTGAACTCGTCCAGGCGATCGAGTCACTGCTGTAAGGGCGAAACTCCACTGATGACTCGCTCAGCGGTGTTTACCGACCTGGATGGCACACTGCTGAATTCCAGCCAGCGGTTGAGTGACATTAACCGGCAAACCCTGACCAGCCTCGGGAGAGCGGGTATCTGTCGTGTCGTCGCCACCGGACGATCGTTGTATTCCGCGAGGCGTGTGCTGGATGATGCGTTCCCGATCGATTACCTGATCAGTTCGACGGGGGCCAGTGTTTCCACTTTCCCACNATCACGACTGTTGCGTGCCGTAGCGATGACGTCAGACGAAGTACAAGAAAGTGTCGCAACACTGCTCGAACTGGCGCTTGACTTCATGATCCAAGACCCCGTTCCTAACAACCATTGCTTTGCCTGGCATGCCAACGGTCAGCCAAACCCCGACTTTGAGAGGCGCCTAGCACTATACGATGCCCATCAGCGGCCCCTGGTTTTACCGTTAAATGATCCAACCCCGGCGACGCAACTGCTTGCGATTAGTTCCGCCCATGCTGGCGAGCGGCTACAACGCACACTNCAAACCAGATTGCCAAAACTGACCGTTATTCGCACCACTTCACCGTTAGACCATCACAGCACCTGGTTAGAGATTTTTCCAGGCAACGTGTCTAAATCAAAGNCTGCCTGCTGGCTGTGCGGCGAATTAAACCTCGACACTCGGCAGACGGTTACCATCGGCAACGATTACAACGACATCGATCTGCTTGAGTGGGGTGCCTGCAGTTACGTGGTTGGCAACGCNCCTGGGGATCTTCGGAATCAATTCACACCCGTATCCAGCCACGATGACAACGGCTTCACCCAGGCTGTCAACCGCTGGCTAGTCCGCTCATCCGACTCTCTACCAAGATAGCCTCCCCTCGATAAAAGCCTTCCCTTCCGCAGAGACCGGCGCTGCAAAAAAACGCCCCTTGGGGGACTGTTCCAGCAACCGGCCCTGGTGCAGAAAGACCACCTCATCGGCCAAACGCCGCACCTGCGCCAGATCGTGTGACGCCACCACCAATTTGGTGCCACTCTCACTGATGCGGAGCATGATGTCCTCGACTGCAACGGTGCCAGCGGGATCCAAAGAAGCCGTGGGCTCATCAAGAAACAACACTCGAGGCTCCAGCGACCAGGCCCTGGCGAGGGCAAGGCGCCGCTGTTCCCCACCAGAAAGCACTCGGGCCGGGCTGCGCGCCAGCGCCTCCAGGCCGGTTTCATGCAGCATTTCGAACGCGCGTTCTCGATTAGCACGACCGCGAATACCGTGCACCTTCAGCGCATACGTCACGTTACCCAGCACCGTGCGCCGAAGAAGCATCGGGTGCTGGAATACCATGCCCTGACGGCGGCGGTGTTGAGCGCCCGGATTGCCGTTCCAAACAATCGTCCCCGCACTCGGTTCGAGCAGGCCGTGACACAGTCTAAGCAACAAACTCTTGCCGGCTCCGTTAGGCCCAATGACAAAAGTTCTTACTCCCGCTTCGAAACGCAACCGCACACCAGACAATAAGTGACGCCCCCCCGCTTCGAATCCGAGTCCAACGACCTCCAGCGGCAAGATATCTGGCTCGGGCCAAATACGCTGAGCCACATCAATGCGATCAAGATGATCGTTCATCACCGCCCCTGCAATCGGGATGCACCTGACCGCACAACGACGGTCAAGGCATTCACCAAGACCACGATCAAAACCAGTATCAAGCCCAGACCCAGTGCCATCGCTAGATTGCCTTTACTGGTCTCCAATGCGATGGTCGTTGTCATCACCCGCGTGAGGTGATTAATGTTACCGCCGACGATAATCACGGCACCCACCTCTGCGCTGGCGCGCCCGAAACCGGCGAGCACCGCGATCAGGAGGCTAAAACGTCCATCCCACAGCAAGGTGGGGATCGCACGCGCAGAACTCACACCGAGTGAACGCAACTGTTCTTCGTACTCACCGTAGAGTTCCGACAGAACCTGTTGCGCCAGTGCGGCGATGATGGGCACCACGAGCACAGCCTGGGCAATGACCATGGCCGCTGGCGTGTAGAGCAAGCCATGCTCGCCAAGCGGGCCAGCACGCGACAGGAGGAGATAGATGAGGAGCCCCACCGCCACCGGGGGCAACCCCATCAAAGCATTTAGCAACACGATGCATGCACCACGCCCAGGAAAACGAAACACCGCAACCGCAGCGCCGAGCGGCAATGCCACCAATGTCGCGATGAACACAGCAGACAAACTGATTTCGAGTGATAAAACTACAATCTCAACGAGATCGGCATCGAGGCCAATCACAAGTTCCCAGGCAACCGCTATCGCGTTACTGAAGTCATTCATTGAAAATCTACAGTGCCCGGCACAGAACCGGCACGAGGATTAAACCTAGCTATGGATCAATGTGCCAACACCACCATCGGTCAGCGTCTCGAGCAAAATTGAGTGAGGGATTCGCCCGTCGCTGATGGTCACTCCGGCGACTCCACCGCTTACCGCATCCAGTGCACACCGCACCTTTGGCAACATACCGCCAACGATCACCTCGTCCTTGATCAATCCCTCTACATCCTGTCTGGAAAGACCGGTCAGTAATTGACCTGCCGCATCCAATACCCCAGGCGTGTCGGTCAGTAGGATCAATTTCTCAGCACCCAAGGTCGCGGCTAAGCGCCCAGCCACCGTATCGGCATTGATGTTATAGGTATTGCCATCCTCGCCCACGCCGATCGGGGCGATCACGGGTATAAAGTCACCCTGGTAGAGGACATCGACCACTTCCGGGTTAATTGATTGAATCTCCCCCACGTGCCCTATGTCGATGGTTTCACCGGGGTCAGTATCAGTCTCCCCCTGATGCAGCAGGAGTTGACGGGCACGGATCATGCCGCCGTCCTTTCCAGAAAGGCCAACCGCACGGCCTCCTTGAGAGTTAATCAGAGCAACAATTTCCTTGTTAACCAGGCCACCGAGAACCATCTCGACCACATCCATGGTCTCGCGGTCAGTCACCCGCAGCCCCTCGACAAACTCACTTTTCTTGCCCATCCGCTCAAGCAACTGACCGATCTGCGGTCCGCCACCGTGAACAATCACCGGATTCATGCCCACCAACTTCATCAGCACCACATCACTGGCGAAACTCCGCTTAAGTGCCTCATCTGCCATGGCGTGGCCACCGTACTTAATGACAATCGTTTTGCCGTGGTAACGCTGGATATAAGGCAACGCCTCCGCCAGTACCGTAGCAGCGTCCAGCGAAGCGTTTTCAAGGGTGTCCATGGCCAAAAAAGAGAAGCGTGCGAAATCGGTAACGAAGTATACCGCCGCGCCTGCGCGAAGAGATTGCAGGGACGAATAAGAAAGGGCCGGATGTCCGGCCCTTTCTTATTCGTCTGATGTGACTCGATCAGTGCATCTTAACGTCTACCTTCTTTGGCTGAACCTCAGCTGTCTTTGGCAACGTCAGCAACACGATCCCATCGCGATATTCTGCCGAGATGTTCGCCTCATCGATGCCTGCCCCCAGACGCAACTCTCGGGCAAAGCGACCCATGATGCGCTCCTGACGCAATAAACGATCGGCCCCCGAATTAGGTACCGCAGCATTCGTGTCGGCAGCAATGCGCAAGACCCCCTCGTCCACGGTAATGTCTAAAGTGCTTTTGTCGATGCCTGGCAGTTCGGCTTCGACAACATAGTCAGCGTCGCCCTCTCGAATATTGAGGACGGGTGTNCGAGTATCNCCATCGGCCCCCGAATCAGCGACTCGAAAAGCAGGTGCCATCGCGTTAGAAGCGGCACCCCAGAAAGTAGCGTACCGATTGGGGTATCGAATGCTTGTGCTCATGATTAAAATCTCCCTGTCGTGGATTTTTTACGGCGAACTGTCTGTGTTCCGGCCCGTTTCTAATCCAAGAGATGGGGACCCATCCGGCGTATTTCAACCACAATAAGGCGTAGTCGCCTGNTTANTGCCTCTGTCCAATGGGGTTTTACTTATAACAANTTTATCTGAATATAATTATTTCTTTATTTAATNATTTAAGTGATATATTATTTTGTTATGTTTGAATATGTTTTTTCTATTTTTTATATTTTCCTTATGTTCTTATTTTNCTTTATACAGTTATTTGAATTTAATTTAATAAGATTTTGGTAATCCTAATACATGTTGACCCAGATAGGCCAGCACCAAGTTCGTCGACACCGGCGCAGTCAGGAAGAGCCTGGCCTCGCGCCACTTACGCTCGATGTCGTATTCGCGGGCAAATGCAAAACCGCCAAAGGTCTGCATGCATGCCTCAGCCGCATGCCAACCGGCCTCGGAGCAAAGCAGTTTCGCCATATTGGCCTCGGCACCACACGGGACACCAGCCTCGAAGAGCGCCGCCGCCTTGCGGGCAACCAGTTCCGCCGCCTCGGTCTCGGCATAAGCGCGCGCCAAGGGAAATTGGATGCCTTGGTTGGCCCCGATGGGCGCCCCAAACACTTCCCGTTCTCGAGCATAGTCTGACGCCCGCCGCAGGAAATACCGCGCATCACCCGTGCTTTCCCCGGCAANCAGAATGCGCTCTGCATTCATACCATCGAGGATATAGCGAAAACCCCGGCCCTCATCACCGATCAGGCTGTCCACGGGAATCAGCGCATCGTCAAAAAATACCTCGGTAGTATGGTGATTGATCATCGTCTCTATGGGACGAATCTCCACACCATTGCCCTTGAGTTGGCGAAGATCAATCAAGAACACCGACAGCCCATCACTTGGCTTTTTCACATCCTCGCGCGCGGTGGTCCGAGCCAGCAACAGCATCAAATCAGAGTACAGCGCCCGACTGGTCCAGATCTTTTGGCCATTGACCCGGTAGTGATCCCCGTCGCGTACGGCGNGGGTGCTAAGCCGAGTGGTGTCGCTACCTGACGCAGGCTCAGTCACCCCAAAAGCCTGTAACCGGAGCTCGCCGCTCGCAATACCGGGTAGATAGGCTTGTTTCTGCGCCTCGCTACCGTGGCGAAGCACGGTACCCATCGTGTACATCTGGGCGTGACAGGCGGCAGCGCTGCCGCCGCTCGCGTGCACAGTCTCCAAAATAACGGCTGCTGCGCGTAGCGGCAAACCGGTGCCACCATATTCCTCGGGAATCAAGCAACCGAGAAAGCCCGCGTCGGTTAGGGCGTTAACAAAAGCCGAAGGGTAAGCGCGCTCAGCATCAAGTTCACGCCAGTATTCGCCGGGGAAATTTTCGCAAATGCGCCCCACCGCCTCACGAATTTCAGGGAAATCTTCTCCCAGCACCATGTGGGTCATAGCGGTTGTCACTGATCGTCTCCTTAAGGACAAAACATTTGAACGGCCATCTATGCGCCAAGGCAATCGGCTACGGCGATACAACGGACCGCCCGTCACCTGTCCCTTGTCAAAAGCCGGCTCGTGACCGACACGATGCGGTGCGTTTCAGTGAGCGGCAGACGCTTTGAGTGTACACGAACGATTGGTGCCCANTGCCCAGTCCCCGTACGTGGGCATGCTAGAGTGAAACGGAGTGAACTATCTTGCCCATCTCTACCTCGCTGGACCGTCGACCGACCTGATCACCGGCGGGTTTATCGGCGACTCCGTCCGCGGCACCGTGCTTGAGCAGCTACCGCCAACGGTACAACACGGCGTTCTCCTACATCGAGCAATTGATCGCTTTACCGATCACCATCCCGTAGTCCGTGGTTCAGTGGCACGGATGCGTCAACGCTTTGGACGCTACGCCACGGTCGTCGCGGACGTGTTCTACGACCACTTTCTGGCCCGCGATTTCAGCCACTACCATGATCAACCGCTCGGTGATTACGCCACTGCCATGGCCGCCCTGCTCGGCAAGCATGTCGACACCTTTCCCGAACGCTCACGCCGCTTCTACCGCTATATGGTAGCTAACAACGTATTGGTGTCGTACGCCAACGTGAGTGGCATTGCCGAGGTGCTCGCCCGCATGGCCGAACGCACAAGATTCGTTTCCCACATGGATCAAGCCGGCGAAGAGCTTCAGCACCACTACTCAGACTATGACGCGGACTTCGGTCTTTTCTTTCCGGAACTGTGCAAATTTGCCAACGCCGAACGAGCCATGCGCGGTTTCGNGTGAAGCCGACCACAGAAAGTTCTGAAGTGCTCAGGCCGAACCGCTGTTGGAGTCAAGCGGCGTGTGGTAATACTCACTGTCTTCGGAGAAATGCTGTACTTCGACGATAAGTTTTTTCATGCGCAGTTCTGCGGTATCGATTTCATCTTCTGAATCGTTGGCCAGATCTCCCGTGGGCTGGCGCGAGTACAACCAGAAGTGCACCGCACCGGCCAGTAGGCCAGAGGCCACCTCCCAGCTGTCTGCCTCTTCATCGTCATCCAGCAGGCGATTACCGAGNTCCACCATCTGCTGTGCGGCCTGTTCAAACTCACTGGTTTCTAGTTCGGTGCTCATGGCGTTCACCAAGGGGGTAACTTGCGCACCATTGTACTGTTGGTCTGTACGTAACGGCACGCGACCAAACCCAGGGTAGGTCGTTTCAATAAGGGGCGTCGCCAATCACGGTACAGCGGCGCACTACCCGTCTGTCATTGGCCGTATCAAATGGCCGCGCCCGATGCATGACACAGCGGTTATCCCAGATCATGACGTCATCTCGCTGCCAGTGGTGGCAATACACGCGCGCCGAATTGATGACCTCCCGATTGATACGATCGACCAGGTTGCGACCGGCAAGGTAGTCCATGCCGACGATGGTCTCTGCGTGATCGCCAAGGTATATACAACGCCGGCCAGTTTCTGGGTGAGTTCGCACAAGCGGATGGTCAACCGGCGGCACAGCATCTCGCTGAGCGGCGTTGAGGGGCTCGTGTGCTGGATAACGGGAACGCGAGTAGTCAAGGTTGTGAATCACTCGGAGTTGCTCATAATGATGACGCGTTGCCTTGTCCAATTCGTGGTAAGCCCCATACATGTCACAGATCTCGGTCTCGCCACCCGTCATAGGAACCTCAATGGCGTAGATCATCGTTGCCTGTCCGGTCATACGTTGCCACGAACCGTCGGTGTGCCACTCAAGCGTGCCCAGATCCGGGTGACGTCCATTTGGCTGACCGTTCTCGTCAAGGTTAGAAAGGAAAAACAGTTCTGGATGGCTATCCGCGTGATACTGATTCAAGACATGCACCTGCACCTCNCCAAAGCGGCGGGCGACGGCGACATGTGCACCAGGGCTTAGGTTCTGACGGCGAAAAACCAATACCTGATAANCAAGAAACGCCTGGTGGATGGCCGCAAAGGTGTCGTGATCCAGGTCCTCGTTCAGATCTATGCCCACCACTTCAGCACCGAAAGCCGGCCTTAGCGGCCGGGTTTCAATGGCCATGACGAGTCCCGACACGAACAGGACACTTTAGGCGCCACGGTCTCCATGCCGAGCTGTGTAACCTGATCTGATCGCGCAAGGTCGTTGAGTCCTCTGTGAGGCGGATCAAAAGTATATCCGCCCGAGTGGGTCCTGACCTGTTCAGGTTGCAACAAATTTNGAGCCAACGAGCCGCAATGTCGGCGNNTTTGAGGCGCTTTAAGTCAACGAACATCCCAAACCTAGGCTGTCATGATTATCGTACCGCCNATGTGATCTTGATCACTGACGCCATCTNNNAAAATGAATAGGNTATCCTTACCGAGCCCTAACCATACGACGTTAACTGACCAAATCGGGACGATCAATACCATGAACTCAAAGCATTTCGCGATGCTGTTGCTGGTGCCGCTAGCGACAGTCGCACTCACCCCGGCCAACGGCGCAGACGAATCACCGCCGCCGAGCGCTGCGAGCCTTAAGGTAACCGACCGGGGCCCTTTGATCTTTATTGAATTCCAAGCGCCGGTCGAAGCCATTGCCGGAGCCAGCGAAGGCAAGCTGGAGGGCGCAGCGGCACTGGAGATTGCCGAAGGTATCATCAAGAAATTGCGGAAGATCCGCCCGGCAAACACCTCCTCACGCGCGCAGTGCAAAATCCTTAGCGGCGAAGCTGAAGCTAGGCCCAGCGAGGACGAAGAAGGCGATCACCGAGTCGACGTCATGGGCATGTGGGTAATGGAGTGCCAAAAACCACCCCTTCTCAAGTACTTGGACATCAGTTTGTTTAAAGCTATGCCAGCGGTCAACGCCATTGATGCCTATTATTTCTCTGATACAGCGCAGATTTTTAAAAGACTGACCCCTGCCAGCAAACGGCTGAGTTGGTAGTCGAAAAGCGAGCCACCCCGCCCCTAACATCACTGTAAATATGCGATGTTGCGCCCAATAGTCTAGTATGTGAAAAGCATAATAAATCGTTATAAATATA
>PAWW01000018.1 GCA_002714255.1 Acidiferrobacteraceae bacterium | reverse complement strand
TCCCAGATGGGCGAGGAATTTCGCAAAGTGCGCATATCAACTGACAAAATCATCAAACGCGGAGCCGGCATCGAATCCCTTGAGTTCGNCNANTCAACCGAGTCAACCGACAACCCAACCAACGCATAAGCTCGGCACCAGCCCAAGGCCCACGGCCCAACTTGTGCGTTGCGTCACCGCCGGAAAGCGGGTCGAATGTCATCCTTAAGCCACTCGCTCAGGGTCGCCGCCCATGTTCGGTCATGTCGAAACCAGGACGCGGATACGCTCCCACTCGAATCGGGCACCCCCACGCTACAAAACCCAGCGCAGGCCACCCTGGCGCCTTACTCAGCCAGCGCCGCTTCCAGCTCCGGTAACGCGGTAAATAAATCGGTAACCCAGCCGTAATCTGCTATCTGGAAAATTGGTGCTTCTTCATCTTTATTAATAGCCACGATGACCTTCGAATCCTTCATGCCGGCCAAGTGCTGAATCGCGCCTGAAATGCCAACGGCAATGTAAAGATCCGGCGCCACCACCTTACCGGTTTGACCCACTTGGTAATCATTCGGCACATAGCCCGCATCTACCGCCGCGCGCGAAGCGCCCACCGCAGCGCCCAGCTGATCGGCCAACCGCTCAAGCATCACAAAATTCTCGGCACTTTGCATGCCCCGACCACCGGATACGATGATGTCGGCCGTCGTCAACTCGGGTCGCTCCGAACGGGTTAATTCCTGACCAAGAAACTCCGACAGGGCGAGGCTTTCGGTTATCGGCACTGCCTCCACGGGGGCCGTACCCCCTTCATCGGAGGCCGCGTCAAACGCCGTCGTCCGTACCGTAATGGCTTTAATAGCATCACTGGAACGCACGGTTGCCAACGCATTACCCGCGTAGATGGGCCGAACAAACGTATCCTCAGCAACAATCGCGCTGATATCAGATATCTGCTGGACATCGAGTAACGCAGCCACTCGTGGCATGACATTTTTACCAAAGGTCGATGCGGGCGCCAGCAGATGCGTGTATCCGTTTGCGAGCCCGGCAATCACGGGCGCCAGGCTTTCTGCCAACTGATGCTCCAGCACCGNATCATCGGCCACCAACACGCGCGTGACACCCTCGATCTTTGCTGCGCAATCTGCAACCTGCGCACAGTCATGTCCTGCCACCAGGACGTCGATTTCAGTGCCCAGAGCACGGGCGGCTGTCACGGTGTTAAGCGTTGCAGCCTGCACCGCGCCNTTATCATGTTCTGCGATTACTAAAATGGCCATGGTTAGATTACCTTCGCTTCGTTCTTGAGTTTGTCCACCAACTCCGCTGCATTGTGAACTCGAACACCGGCGCTGCGAGAGGCTGGCGCTTCTACTTTTAACACCGTCAGCCGGGGCGTTATGTCCACGTCCAGCGCCGCCGCGGTCAACTCTTCCAACGGCTTCTTTTTCGCTTTCATAATATTGGGTAATGAAGCGTAACGCGGCTCATTCAGACGCAGGTCAACCGTCACCACGGCAGGACCGCTCAGCTTTAGATTCTCAAGACCCCCGTCAACTTCCCGCGTGACGTGGAAGGCACCGTCCTCCACCGACAAACGCGAGATGAAAGTACCNAGAGACCAATTCAGAAGCGCCGAGAGCATTTGACCGGTCTGGTTGTTATCTCCGTCGATTGCTTGCTTACCTAAAATCACCAAGCCAGGCTCCTCACGCTCAACCACCGCCTTGAGCAACTTAGCAACCGCCAGCGGCTCCGGCGAATCTTCACCTTCTATATGGATCGCCCGGTCAGCGCCCATGGCAAGGGCCGTGCGTAGCGTTTCTTTACCATTGGCCGGTCCAGCGCACACCACAATCACTTCTTCCGCCTCTCCCGCTTCGCGCAACCGCAGCGCCGCTTCGACCGCAATTTCACAAAATGGATTCATTGCCATCTTGACGTTATTCAACTCAACACCCGATTGATCGGATTTAACCCGCACCTTTATATTGGCGTCGATCACTCGTTTTATTGGTACCAGTATCTTCATCTGGTGTGACACTCCCTNTATCTCATTGAAAATAATTGACTGCCCGAACGACAATCACCCTAACTCCTCAGTCGAGCGTTATCTGGNTCAAACGGTGATTCATCGATGACCACAAGCGCGTAACGCTGACCCAGCACTTCGATCTCCATTTCCGTNCCCACAGTGGCGCACTCGAGTNCCACCATACCTAGCACCAGCGATTTTNCAACCCGCCAACCATATCCGCCTGACGTCGATCGACCCACTAACTCACCNGCTCGATAGATCGGCTCCGAGCCGCGCGCATCCACTCCATCGGCACCGCGCATCTCAGCGGTCACAAACTGCCAGCGAAAGCCCTCCTCCTGCCACCTGGACAAACCCGCCTTTCCAATAAAGTCGGGTTTGTCGAACTTGACGAAGCGNTGTAGTCCNGATTCAAGCGCAGCGTACTCGATTGACAGCTCCCTCGGAACCAACCGGTAGGACTTTTCCAGACGCAAAGCATCCATTGCCCGAATACCAAACGGGCGCAGCCCAAGGTCCTCACCCGCTTCGAACAAGAGATCGAACAGGTAATTCTGCATTTCGATAGGATGATGAAGTTCGTATCCCAATTCACCGACAAAATTAACTCGCAGAACCCGACCATGCGCCACACCCAAATCAGCCTCTTTGCCGACCAGCCAGGGAAAGGCCGCGTTAGATAGATCGACCCGCGTGATGCGCTGTAACAGCTCGCGGGAACGCGGCCCAGCCAACACNAACACGCCCTGTTGAGTGGTNACCTTTTGCAGATCCACCGTACCATCTCGTGGTCTCAATTTCTGCAGATAGTCGAAATCGTGTCGTTCGAGCGCTCCAGCCGACACCAGATAAAACTGCTCCGGACCCGTGCGATGCACTGTAAATTCTGAACGGACACCACCCTTGTCAGTCAGAAGGTGGCACAGGCCGACTCTGCCCACCTGATGGGGGATTCGATTAGCGAACAAGNCGTCAAGCCAACCCGATGCGCCAGGGCCTGAGACCTCGAACTTGGCAAAGGCCGACATATCCAGCAGCCCGACCTGGTGATGCACATGGAGGCATTCCTCACCTACGAAATCAAAATAGTTACTGCGACGGAAACTCCATTTTTCCTCGATCAAACCCGCGTCATTCGCCGGTGAATGATTACGATGCAGCAACGTGGCGGGTCGATTAATCACATCGTCACTTAATCCGTATTCTGGCGGTGCAAACCAGTTCGGTCGTTCCCAGCCGTAGACCACTCCGAATACCGCACCTTTGTCCCGCATTCGCTCATAACACGGAGAACGTTTTAGCGGCCGAGCCGCGGCTCGCTCCTCGTCGGGATAATGGGTCGTGAAAACATTCGCGTAAGCTTCTTCATTCTTTGTGCGCAAGTAACCCTGAGAGGCGTAAGAACCGAAACGGCGCGGATCCACACCCATCATGTCAATGGTGGGCTCTCCATCAACGATCCATTCTGCTAACTGCCATCCGGCGCCACCGGCAGCAGTAATGCCAAAGCTGTGGCCCTCGTTAAGCCAGAAATTATTAAGCCCCCACGCCGGTCCGATAATGGGGTTTCCGTCCGGGGTGTAACAGATCGCCCCGTTATACATTTGCTTGATCCCCACCTCGCCGAATGCCGGAACGCGGGCGATGGCGGCTTCGATATGCGGCTCGAGGCGGTCAAGGTCCGCTTCAAACAACTCGTATTCGCTATGCTCATCCGGGCCATCGACATAACAACACGGCGCACCGTGCTCATACGGACCCAGTATCAAGCCACCGTTTTCCTCACGCAGATACCACGATGAATCCGACTCACGCAGAACACCCATCTCCGGAAGCCCCTTCTCTTTGCGAGCCATAATATCCGGATGCGGTTCGGTGACTAGATACTGATGCTGCACGGGAATCACCGGAATATCGAGACCGACCATTGCGCCTGTCTTGCGGGCAAAGTTGCCGCTCGCACAAACCACATGTTCGCAATCGATCACACCCTCGTCCGTCGTCACCGACCATCCACCACCGGGCAACTCTGCCAGGGCAGTCACCGCATTGTGTCGATAAATTTCGGCACCCAACGAACGCGCGCCCGCCGCCAATGCCTGAGTCAAATCTGCCGGTTGAATATATCCATCATCAGGATGCTGAATGGCACCCAACAATCCGTCGGTTCGGCACAACGGCCAGATGGTTTGCACCTCATCAGGCGACAGGAGACGGACATCAACTCCGATCGTGCGAGCCACCCCAGCGTAATACCGATATTCATCCAGGCGATCTTCGCTCATCGCAAGGCGAATATTGGACACTTGCCGAAAACCGACCGAGTGACCGGTCTCCTTTTCCAGACGCTGATAGAAGTCGACTGAATACTTGTGAATCTGCCCCACTGAATAACTCATGTTAAACAATGGCAGTAACCCCGCCGCATGCCAGGTAGACCCTGAAGTCAGCTCTTTCCGCTCGACCAGCACCACATCCGCCCAGCCCTTTTTAGCCAGGTGATATAGCGTGGCAACACCCGCGACTCCACCGCCAATGACCACAACTCGAGCAGATGATTTCATGTGTTTCTACCGCAACCGGCTTCGTGGTGGACAGCAGAAGCCGGAACAATTTAGCCGTTTCTTACCCGATCGAACGGTCCGGGCCCTGCGTATTCTAGGGATTGCTCTCGAAACGGTCTATGGATAGGAAAACCAGTTCCCATNACCGGGGTTAATTCGAGCGCCGCATCAACCTGGCCTGGTTAAACTGGCGCTAACGGCTACACTCGCGTCGTGCAACAGGCAGACACCATGCGGGCAGTGCAGGATACTTTTACCTCGGTAACNTGTACTGATGAGCACTCAATCAAAGAAANCCCGCCGCGGGAATGCGCGCGCCGCCAAGCGTTCCCAACGGACCGCGCCGATTCGGCCCTCCGCGCCCTATATTTCCCGGCGAGTCCCGGTCTATGACCTAGCCAGCGAGGAACAACTGGTATTGGTGGAAACCAATGCCGAACGCGTTCTTGAAGAGATTGGCATCGATTTCAAGGACGATCCTGGAGCNCTGGACCTGTTCCGTGACGCCGGGGCCACTATTGATGGAGAGCGGGTTCGCTTTCCACAGGGCCTGTGCCGGGAAATCATTCGAGCCAACGCTCCGAGGCAATTCACACAACACGCGAGGAATCCCGCCCGTAATGTCGAAATCGGGGGCGATCATATGGTGCTGGTGCCGGCTTACGGCCCACCATTCGTCCACGATCTGGATAAAGGACGGCGTTATGCCACCCTGACCGATTTCGAACAATTTACCAAACTGACCTATCTATCACCCCACCTACACCACTCTGGCGGCACATTGTGTGAACCGGTCGACCGACCGGTCAACCACCGACACCTGGACATGATTTACAGTCATCTGCGCTGGAGCGACAAACCCTTTATGGGTTCAGTCACCGCGCCGGAGAGGGCCCAGGATACCGTCGACATGGCCAAGTTGGTATTCGGCGATGCGTTCGTGAATGAACATTGCGTCATCACCAGCCTGATTAACGCCAATTCTCCGATGACCTTCGACACCACCATGCTGGGGGCCGCACGGGTGTACGCCAAGAACGGGCAAGCAACGGTTATTTCACCATTTATCCTTGCCGGTGCGATGTCACCGGTCACCGTAATTGGCACCTGCACCCAGATTTTTGCCGAAGCACTTGCGGGCATGGCTTTTGTGCAACTGGTAAGGCCGGGAGCCCCGGTCATATTCGGCACCTTCAGCAGTTCGATTTCAATGCAGTCAGGGGCACCTACATTCGGCACACCAGAACCTTCACAGGTCATGTATATCGCCGCCGCACTGGCCCGACGTCTGGGTGTCCCATTTCGTAGTGGNGGCGGCCTATGCGCTTCAAAGATTCCCGACGCCCAAGCGGCATTCGAGTCTGCCAACACACTGCAGACCTCAATGCTGGCCGGCGTGCACTTTATGCTGCACACCGCCGGGTGGCTCGAGGGTGGCCTGACCATGGGCTATGAAAAATTCATTCTCGACGCAGACCAGGCGGGAATGATTGCCGCCTTTGTGAGCGGCCTCGACACCTCCGAAAATGGACAGGCACTCGATGCGTTACGTGACGTGGGTCCGGGCAATCATTTTCTTGGCTGTTCGCACACACAAGCGAATTTTGAAGAGGCCTTCTACCGCTCCTCTACTGCAGACAACAACAGTTTTGAACAGTGGACTGCAGACGGCAAACTAGACGCCGCGCAAAGAGCCAACCAGCAATGGAAAGCTCAACTGGCCGCCTATGAGGCACCGCCGATCGATGCGGCCATTGATGAAGCCCTGCTCGATTTCATGGCTAAGCGGCGAGCCGCCCTGCCGGCGTCGAACTACTGACTAGGCTGCCGCAGATAGCGGCGCGTCTCTCGATACACCGCACCGCTAGAGTGCGCTGCTACCTGTTTCGCCGGTTCGAATGCGATGCGCCTGCTCGAGATCCGTGACAAAAATCTTGCCATCTCCGATTTTCTCGGTCCGCGCTGCATCGATGATGGCCTCCACCACCTGATCGAGCATTTCGAGCGCAACGGCAACTTCCAGTTTGACTTTGGGAACGAAGTCAACAACATACTCCGCCCCTCGGTACAGTTCGGTGTGGCCCTTCTGGCGACCAAAACCCTTGACTTCGGTGACGGTCATGCCTTGAACTCCAATTTCGCCAAGGGCATCACGTACATCATCCAGTTTGAACGGTTTAATGACGGCTGTGACAAGTTTCATCAACACACTCCAGGGACTTGACAGGTTAAGAACGCTCGCGCGCTACCATGGGAGAGACCGTGTCCATTATGACAAACGTCAGACCCCGCACCAAACTGCCGATCGTTCATGGTTAAGTGCCAACCAATACCGACAATCCGCCCTTTCTAAAGTTAGCTGGACCACAGCAACGGCAGTGCCGTGATTCGATGACGACAACACCAAAACCGAAAAGACGACGCCACACCCGCCGCCGAGCGCTACCCAGCGGCATTCAACAACCGCCCTGGCAATCGATCCGTAATCCCTATCCACCGGCCCAGATTCTGAGTCCGGACGCCCTCGAAGACATTCACCACGCATCACTGACCATCCTCGAACAAATCGGTATTGAAATCCTCTTACCCGAGGCAGCGGAGTACTTTCGCCGGGCCGGCGCCCACGTTACCGGCACACCTGCGCGAGTGACCTTCGAACCGGAATTAATTGAAGCCCTGGTGGCTCAGGCGCCGTCACAGATCACCGTACATGCGAGAAACCCAGAACGTCATGTTCGACTGGGCGGGGATTGCGTCGCCTTCGGACTGGTTGCTAGCGCACCGAATGTAACGGACAGCGACAAAGGTCGCCGTACCGGCAATCGACATGATTTTTGTCAACTGCTGAAACTCGGGCAGACCTTCAACATCATCCATGTCATCGGCGGCTACCCGGTTGAACCGGTTGATCTACCCCCGCCCACTCGACACCTGGATGCAATCTCTGACATGTTGCTACTGACAGACAAAGCCATTCATGCCTATTCGCTCGGGCGCGAACGCATTCTAGATGGTATGGAGATGGCGCGGATTGCCCGCGGAATCGATCACGCCACCTTTGATCGAGAACCCAGTCTGTTCACCGTCGTCAATACCAACTCGCCGCTGCGTTACGATCGACCCATGCTGTGGGGCATCATCGAGATGGCCAAACGCAACCAACTNGTCGTGGTCACGCCATTTACTCTGGCCGGTGCCATGTCGCCTATCACCGTGGCAGGCTCGCTGGCACAACAAAATGCGGAGGCATTAGCGGGTATTGCGCTGTGCCAGATTGTCAGGCCCGGAAGTCCGGTCATGTATGGCGGCTTTACGTCAAACGCAGATATGCGTTCGGGCGCCCCGGCCTTCGGCACGCCGGAGTATCTAAAAGCCGCCCAGATCAGCGGACAACTGGCACGACGCTATCGCATTCCTTACCGCTCATCCAACGTTAATGCCGCTAATAGCGTCGATGCCCAGGCAGCATACGAGTCGGTCTTCTCACTATGGGGGGCTATCAGCGGTAAAGCACACTTGATTAAACATGGCGCGGGCTGGCTGGAAGGTGGCCTGAGCGCTTCCTACGAGAAAGTGGTCCTTGATGCTGACCTGCTGCAGATGGTTGCGGCTTATCTTGAGCCGATTCGAACCGATAGCGAATCTCTCGCGCTCGATGCCATTAGAGAAGTCGGACCCGGTGGTCATTTTTTTGGCACGGCCCATACGCAGGAACGGTTTGAAAACGCGTTTTACCAGCCGATGATTTCTGACTGGCGAAATTTTGAGTCGTGGCAAGAAGCCGGTAGCCCAGGCGCCTTACAACACGCCAACGCCCTGTACAAGACCGCCCTCTCACAATACACCCAGCCCCCCATGGACTCGGCCATCCGCGACGAGCTGGCGGACTATGTTGCTCGACGCAAAGCGCAAGGCGGCGTGCGCGACTAAGCCCCCCACCNCGCGACTACGGGCGCCTAGAGAACAGACAACATCGTCTGCGCATCACTGACTTCAAACTTACCGTCAGCTTCAATATTCAATTGCGACACTCGGCCATCGTCTACCACCATCGCGTAACGCCGCGATCGCACTCCCATCCCACCGCTCGTCCTATCCAGCTCCAATCCAAGCGCCCGAGTCAGGTGACCGCTACCATCCGCCAGCATCACGATCTTGTCACCGACCCCCTGGTCCTTGCCCCAGGCATCCATGACCCAGGCATCGTTAACCGACAAACACGCGATGGCGTCGACCCCTTTTGCCTTCATGTCGTCGGCGGCCGCAATGAAGCCAGGCAAATGGCGGGCGGAGCATGTCGGTGTGAAAGCACCCGGAAGNGCAAACAACACCACGCGTTTATTCGAGAAAAAGTCTCCGCTCGTTACCCCTTCGGGACCCGACTCACCCATCACTTGTAGGGTAACTTCGGGGATACCCTCACCTATCTTGATCGTCACCAGACCCTCTCCTCATTAGACGTTAGAATCACGATGAACAACGATAACGCAAGAGCGGNGCCAAGCAAACCTTGACAGACATTAATAAACGCCTCTCACCCCAAAGGTCGCCACCATCGAGCACTGTTATACNCATAACGCAAAACACCAGACTCGATTGACATTTAACTAAAAACGACACTTCTCACTCCACATGAATTCATTAGTTGATCTTCGAAGCGACACGACTACGCAGCCAAGTGCAGGCATGCGGCAGGCCATGTTCGAGGCCGAGGTCGGNGACGATGTCTACGGTGAGGATCCCACCGTTCTGGCATTGGAGCGAACTGCCGCTGAACAACTTGGACACGAGGCCGCTCTTTTCGTCGGTAGCGGCACTCAAAGCAATTTAATTGCCCTGCTGACGCACTGCCAACGTGGCGACGAATACATCGCCGGTAACCAGGCACACAGTTACCTTGAAGAAGGTGGCGGCGGTGCGGTACTCGCCAGCATTCAACCACAACCCCTGCCCAATCAACCTGACGGAACAATTGACCTTGAGGCCATACGNAAAGCCATCAAACCTGATGATTTTCATTTCGCACGCACTCGCCTACTGTGTCTCGAGAACACATTTTTTGGCCGCCCCCTGCCGCTTGACTACATCGAGCAGGCCATTCACCTTGCTCGGCAACATGGCCTTGCCATCCATCTCGACGGTGCACGAGTTTTTAATGCAGCGGTCAAACAATCCGTGACACCCGCGACAATCGGCGGCTGTTTCGACTCGGTCTCAGCCTGNCTGTCCAAAGGCCTTGGTGCACCCGTGGGTACNGTACTGTGCGGGTCCCGTGAGTTCATCGACGCGGCAAGACGCTGGCGCAAGGTCGTGGGCGGCGGCTGGCGCCAGGCCGGCATATTGGCCGCTGCNGGNGTTTACGCGTTAAAGNACAACGTTGATCGACTGGTTGAGGACCACGACAAAGCGAGTCAACTGGCGGAAGGCCTGGCTAACATCGATGAAATTGAAGTCGATCAGGCAGCGGTCCAGACCAACATGGTCTTCATTAATCTACCCGAAGCTGCTGCCACCACGCTCAGTCCTTTTCTTCGCGACAACGGCATCCTCATCAGCGTCGAATACAACCCCGTTCGCCTGGTAACCCATCTGGATGTCACCGACGAAGGCATTCGTCACGTTATCTCGACATTCGAGACATACTTTACTCAGCACCCTGTAAATTAAAAACCGAAGTCAACCCACTGCCCGCGCTTTCACGCCCGGCGCATGAACACGGGTCATCAAATCTGCATGTCGGGCCTCGATCGCCTTGGCTGAACGTTGTTTGACATGGCCATAACCTCTCACCTGCAGCGGCAATCTGGAAAGCTCCACCGCATCGGCATAGTTATGATCGCCAACGACTTCAATCAACTGGTCTACTAACTGCTCATACTCATTGATCATTTGACGATCAAAACGCCTTTCAGAAAAAAATCGAAAGGGGTCAAATACGCTATCCCGTAACCCGCGCGCTGCAGCCAACCATTTGAATAACACCAGTATCCACGCACCAAACTCGCGCTTCATCGGCAAACCCGTGGTTGCATCCTTTTTTGCCAGGAAAGGCGGTGCGAGATGGAAACGAAGGCGGTAATTTCCCTCAAAGGTGGCTGCTACTTTCTCGTGGAAAAGGGGGTCTGTGTGCAGCCGGGCGACTTCGTACTCATCCTTTCGCGCCAGTAATTTAAAGTAGGCTTGTGCCACCCCCATCGTCAACTCACTCCGCTCACCTGACAGAGCGCGGTCTTTGTCTCTCACTTTGTTCACTAAATCCATGTACCGATCAGCGTAGGGTGCGTCTTGATAGTCAATCAAGAAGGCGCGCCGGTATTCAATGACTGAATTCAGGTCAGTTGTGTCGAGATCCGCCATGCTCTCACTCATCTCCTGCGAGTGGCGCAACTCATCGCCTAATTCAGGACGCACAGCGACCTGCCGGCCCAATCGAAATGCATCGCAATTCATTCGCGCCGCGCGACCATTTAATTCAATGGCTGATTCAATCGCGCTCGCCGGAATGGGTAAGCGACCCAATTGATAGGCGTATCCAAGTAGAAATAGATTCGCTGCAATGGAATCACCGAATACAACTCTTGCAATGTCGGTGGCCGCAACACGATAAACATTCTCCGCGCCACAGCGATCCTGCAGTGTTTGCACCAGCTCATCCATGGGAAAAGCAATGTCCGGTTGCGCCACAAAATCACCGGTCATCATTTCATGCGTATTTAGGACGGTGGCCGTCCCTTGACGCAATTTTCGCAACGTGCCCGCCGCAGCCGAGGTGACCACATCACACCCCACCATCAAATGCGCTCCGCCATCCGCGACATGCGTTGCGTTAATCCCCTCGGGTGACTCTGCCAGAATGATGTAACTGGTGACCGCCCCCCCTTTCTGTGCCAGCCCAGCCATATCAAGGACAGAGCAACCCATCCGTGCCATATGGGCGGCCATACCGAGGATCGCGCCGACAGTGACCACGCCGGTACCGCCCACACCGGTCAAAACAATGCTGTAGTTGCCATCAATCACCGGACGGTCGGGTTCCACCATCGGCCGACCGAGGAGTCCTGGTGGCACGGCGCTAGTAGAACCACTGCGAAGGCTGCCCCCTTCGACTGAAACAAAACTCGGACAAAACCCATCAAGACAGGAGTAATCTTTGTTACAGGCCGACTGATCGATTTCTCGCTTGCGTCCAAGTGGCGTCACTTTGGGCACAACGCCAACACAATTGGACTTCGCGCTACAGTCACCGCAGCCCTCGCACACTCGCTCATTGATAAACAGGCGCCGCGCGGGATCCTCCATCGTGCCACGACGACGCCGCCGGCGTTTTTCAGCGGCACAGGTTTGATCATAAATCAACGCAGTGACACCTTTCTCTTCACGCAAGGATTCCTGTACAGCAATCAATTCTCGACGGTGATGCACCGTGACCCCTGACGCCCATTCGGTGGACACGGGGTATTTGTCCGGCTGATCAGTGACCACCACAATCCGGCCCACACCCTCAGCACGAACTTGGCGCGAGATCGATGCCGGGTCCAACGGCCCATCCATCGGCTGTCCACCGGTCATCGCAACCGCATCGTTGTAAAGGATCTTGAAAGTCATGGTGACGTCACCTGCCACGCAGGCCCGAATGGCCAGGAGCCCTGAATGGAAATAGGTGCCATCTCCAATATTCTGAAAAACGTGCTCAGTCGTGCTGAAACGGCTTTCTCCAAGCCAACTCGCGCCCTCTCCGCCCATCTGCGTAAAGCCAGCCGTGTTGCGGTCCATCCATTGCGCCATAAAATGNCAGCCGATACCCGACAAAGCGCGGCTACCTTCGGGAACCACCGTTGAAGAATTATGCGGGCAACCCGCGCAGAAGTACGGCGTGCGGGTCATCACCGCGGGCTCGATATCCTGAGTCATCAGCAGCTCGTCTAACCGTGCCACGCGTTGACTCAGTGCTGTGTCGGACCCGCGTCCCAGCAGTCGCTGGCCTATCGCTTGGGCAATCTGGGTNGCCTCCAGTCGACCGGTCGAGGGGAAGAGCGCCTCACCCTTTTCGTTGCGCTTTCCTACCACCGTTGGTGCCGCGGGCGACCCATACAGTATNGCTTTAACCTGATCCTCGATCAGTCCCCGCTTTTCCTCCACGACAATCAACTCCTCAAGGCCAGCGGCAAATGCCTTGAGGCCAGTGACCTCCAGCGGCCAGGGCATGCCCACTTTATATAGCGACAGCCCCAGTCGTTCACACTCTTTCTGGTCGATACCCAGCTCCATCAACGCCCGNCGAACATCCAGATAAGATTTGCCGGTGGTCACGATCCCCACACGCGCACCCCGCTGGCCAAGCACTCGACGATCCAGAGGATTCGCGCGAGCGAATGCCGCGACAGCGGCCAGTTTTTCTTCATGCAGCCTACGCTCCTGATCAAGAAACGGATCCGGCCGACGAATATTCAACGCGCCCTCCGGCATCAGAAAATCCTCCGGCATCGCAAGCTTCAGGCGATTGGGTTCAATCGATACTGATGCGGACGCTTCAACCGTGTCATGTACGCTTTTCACACCAACCCAACAACCGCTGAAGCGTGACAGGGCCCAACCCCACAAACCATAGTCGACAATATCCTGAACACCCGCCGGGTTGACGATTGGAATCATGGCGTCGACCATCGCGTATTCGCTCTGGTGTGCAGTGGTCGAGGATTCACACGCGTGGTCATCGCCCATCAGCACCAGCACGCCACCGTAGCGTGACGACCCTGCCAGGTTACCGTGGCGCAGGGCATCACCCGAACGATCAACACCAGGACCCTTTCCGTACCACATCGCGAATACTCCGTCGTACCGACCGTCCCCGCTAAGGCCTGATTGTTGGGTCCCGCCAATGGCAGTGGCCGCAAGATCCTCGTTGACGGCCGGCTGAAATACCACGTCGTGTGCCTCGAGATGCGACTTGGCTGCCACCAATTGCTGGTCCAACCCACCCAACGGCGAGCCGCGATAACCACTGACGTAACCCGCGGTATTTAAACCATCGGCACGATCGCGCCGCGACTGAATCATCGGCAGGCGAACCAACGCCTGAATACCCGTCAGATAGACCTGCCCGGTGTCCAACAAATACTTGTCACTGAGGGAAACCGCTCTTAGTTCACTCATGAGCCAATCCTTGGTTACGTTTAGACTCCCGCACGGGTTGACTCACACCATCAACCCACCTACGACGTGGCGCATGATGCTATCAGAAGCTTTCCTACCCGTGGGCAAGTAGTGCCATCGCGGCATGACCAAACCGGTTAAACGCTAACACCTCCCTAATGTGTCTCATCCACATAAACGACACATTTCGTGTGCTATATTGACTTCACCATGTCAATGGTCGAACTGTCCCCAGTCGCGTACGCTGGCATCAGGCGCCAGAACAAACAGCAAGTCATTCGCTATGGCTTTTTGCCGGTACCCGATTTCACACTGGTCGCCTTCGCAAACGCCATTGAGCCACTGCGAATGGCCAATCGGATCAGCGGTCAGCTTCTCTACAGTCATCCAGTCTTCACACTCGATGGACAATCGGCCCAGGCCAGCAATGGTCTTACGGTGGGCCCAGCCGCAAAGATCGATGCTTCCCCTATGCCCCTGGATGCGCTTTTTGTGTGCGCCGGCACGCGATTCGATCCCGCCTGGAGCGGCGCCCTGACACAGGAGTTACACCAGCTTCGCCGAAAAAAAGTCCCCATTGGCGGTGTCTGCACGGGCAGCTACCTTCTCGCTCGAGCCGGAATGCTCGATGGTTACCGTTGCACTGTGCACTGGGAAAATATCGGCGATATGCGGGATGAGTTTCCTGAACTCATCATCTCATCTGAACTCTTCGAACTGGATCGGGACCGATTCACGTGTAGCGGCGGCACCGCGCCGATGGACATGATGTTGACCCTGATTGGCCGCGAACATGGCGTGCCACTCGCTAACGCGATCTCGGAACAATTCATCTGTGAGCGAATTCGCGGGCAACACGATCGACAACGCATTCCTCTGCGGCACCAATTTGGGGCCAATCAACCGAAGCTGGTGGAGGCCGTTGAACTGATGGAGGCCAATATTGAAGAACCGATGAGCCTCGACGAACTCTCGGGGCACGTCGGCATATCACGCCGCCAACTGGAGCGAATCTTTCAGAAACACCTGCAGTGCGTACCTACTCGTTATTATCTCGAACTTCGGCTACGACGCGCTCGTGCATTGCTGTTAAACAGCTCAAAAACAGTTGTCGATATCGCGTTTTCTTGCGGCTTCGTGTCCGCCCCACATTTCAGCAAATGTTATCGCGACTGTTTTGGTGTGCCACCAAGGGAAGAACGTCGGCGACTCTTACAATCTGAACCAANCGTTGCTCCAACTACTGAACAGAGCGCGAAAACCGCTTAGGTTAAAGTAAGCCACCTGTCCTTCGCTGTTGGAAATAGGACTGGAGCAAAGCAACCGATTCCTCCTCTCGCACTCCCGCTGTGACCTCGCAGGCATGATTCAGCATCGGCGTTTGAAGAATGTTGGCAAGAGAACCTACCGCGCCCGCCCGATGATCATAGGCAGCAAAGACCACTCTCTTTACCCGCGCATGAATGATGGCACCGGCACACATGAAACAAGGCTCAAGCGTGACAAATAAAGTGGTATCGGTTAACCGGTAATTACCGATCTGTTGCGCCGCCTGGCGCAACGCCAGAATCTCGGCATGGGCGCACGGATCATTGTCGGTTCGATTTCGATTACAAGCCCGCGAAATAACCTCAACCGCGCTGACGACGATTGCNCCTACCGGCACCTCTTCTATTGCCGAGGCCATCCTCGCCTGGGCCAACGCCTCACCCATCCAATAGGCATCGGAACCCCATTTGGCATCATTACCCACAACCGGAATCATTGCCAGAACCATCTGCGATCGTTATTCGACAAGGCCGTATTTTATGCAGCTCAGGCACCCGCTCCGACGTTATTTCAATTTGCAGCATTCTCGACTCCCACCATAATATCCTTTCTCGTTCGAGTGCAACCGCCCAACCGAACGCTTATCTGCGCCAGATAGATGAAGGTTCATTTACTCATGNAAAAAACCGTCGACCGCACACATTCGAGTCGAAAAATAACGATACCCATAGACTGGCTCAAGCCCTTCAGCATTTCAGCGCTTCAGCAAACCTTAATGGAGGGTTTTCCNTTCCACTAGGCTCATGGTCGGTAAACTTCGAAGCAGCAATACTGCCTAAACCAGTGGTTGCCGTAGTCAGATCACCTCGCAAGATGCTCANGAAAAGCACAGTCTATCGCGCGAAGTATCATAACGTTCATTCGCCTGTGGTTCATTGTTATCATACTGGCGCTTGTGCCATCGGCGAATGCTATACCATGACAACGTCATCGTAGCTTGGGATTCAAGAGATCGACATGTCTTTTTCTTTGACTGGGTTTGTGCGATCCGCACGCTCTGCGGCAGCTGACGCTCGGCCTGTGGCCGCTGTTAAAACGCTTATGTCGCAGACATTCGCAGATCCTCAGGCCATCGCCAAGGCGGTCGGTTCTTTTATTGCGGCAGATGAATGTCTGTACGAGGATGACGAGGTCTCGGTTTACACGGTGCGTTTCGCACCCCACGAGCTGGTGCCTCCCCACAATCATCGAATGCCGGCATTTCTCGGCGTCTATGAAGGGAGCGAGGTTAATCTGCTTTACCAGCAGGTGGAATCAGGCCGGTTGAAACTGGCCAAACGCCGGGTTCTGAATCCTGGAGATACGATGTCAATCGGTGGTGATGGCATACACGCGGTGCATACTGAGCATCTCATGCCAAGCCTTGGGCTGCATATTTACCTGGGACGATTGAGCACCGTTTCACGTGAGCTTTTTGACACCGAAACAGGACAGTCCATGCCGTTTACCGATGCAAATTATCGAATGCTCGTCAGAGCCCTGGTATGACCGGTGCCACACTGGATGTTGGTAGCGATTGGGTGAGCCCCTGACGGATCACGATCGATCCAAGGTGCATTCTATGCCAGCAACCCATTCGAAGATTACTGTTCAACCGCTGTCTGTACACATTGGTGCCGAGATCGAAGGCGTTGACCTTGCCCAGCCGCTCTCAACGGAAATAGTCAGCGATATCCGCCAGGCACTTCTGAAATGGAAGGTCGTGTTTTTTCGAGACCAGCATCTTGATCATGCCCAGCATGTTCAGTTCGCGCGGCATTTTGGCGCTTTAACACCGGGCCACGTCGTCTTCGGCCATGACGAGACCTATCCTGAAATCTATTCGGTGGGGAAATTCAGAACAGCAACCCTAAATACCGCTCCACCGGCGANCCGACCATGGTCAGGTTGGCATACTGACNTTACTGCCGCAATCAACCCACCGGCGGCATCCATTCTTCGTGGCGATGTCGTGCCGCCCTATGGTGGCGATACTCAGTGGACCAATCTAGTCACGGCCTACNTNAGTTTGTCACCGACNTTCCGCNAGTTGCTTGATAAGTTACGCGCCGTTCATCGATTTGAAGTTAAAGCCAGCGCTGACGGGGAGAGTGTTAAAGNATTTGAGGCGCGTGTAAAAGAGCGATTGATAGTCAGCGAACATCCTNTGGTGACTGTTCATCCCGAAACTGGCGAGCGCGTGCTGTACTGTAGCCCNAGTTATATCAAATCCATTAGCGGATTGAATCCCCGTGAGAGTCAACAAATCATGGAGCTACTCTGGGAACATGCGGTACGCCCCGAGTTCACAGTACGATTCAGATGGGGAAAAGGCGACATTGCTTTCTGGGACAATCGTGCAACGGCGCACCTAGCACCCAATGATATTTACCAAACAGATTTTGACCGGCAGTTCTACCGTGTCACGCTACTGGGAGAGGTTCCTACAGGGATAGGTGGTTCAATCTCTCGAGCAATTAAGGGGGAGCCGATTGAAGCCGTGTCATCGTGACCATTGATGAGTTGATGTTGACGAACTCCTGAC
>PAWW01000017.1 GCA_002714255.1 Acidiferrobacteraceae bacterium | reverse complement strand
CGATCAAGGGGGCGGTTCGAGCCCGAGCATCTGCCGCAATTTATATTACTCACGATCTCGCGGTGGTAGCCCAGGTGTCAGATCGCATCATGGTGTTGCGGGACGGGGATTTGGTCGAGGAGGGTAACACTCGAACATTATTGGCTGATCCACAGGAGAATTACACGCGACGTCTGCTGTCTGTGCGGTCTAGCCGTAGTAAACGTGTTGTGGCAGAAGAGATGGATTTGGTTTTGAATGTGGAAGGAGTAACGGCACGTTATCCAGGCACGCAGGTCGACGTGTTGTGTGACATCGATTTGCAGGTCGAGCGCGGCCGAACCGTGGCGGTCGTTGGCGAATCAGGCAGCGGGAAAAGTACACTTGCGCGTGTCATAACAGGGTTGCTTCCGCCCATACAGGGCCGAGTATCTTTTGCAGGGCGTCAGTTGTCTGCGTCGTTGTCTAAGCGAAACAAGGATGAACTGCAACGGATTCAGATGATTTACCAGATGCCTGATGTCGCGCTCAATCCACGGCAACGGGTGAGTGAAGTCATTGGCCGGCCGCTACAGTTTTACCTTGAGTTGAAAGGCCAAGCACTAAAGTCACGTATTGGGGAACTCCTTGAGCAAATCGAATTGCCAACGGAGTATATGGATCGCTTTCCCGAGCAGTTGTCCGGTGGCGAGAAACAGCGCGTGTGCATTGCCCGTGCATTAGCTGCGGAGCCTGATCTCATCATTTGTGACGAGGTCACGTCAGCGTTAGATCAATTGGTAGCAGAAGATATTCTCAAACTGCTTGAACAGTTGCAGTCTGATCTTGCTGTGTCCTATCTATTTATTACCCACGATTTAGCAACCGTTAAGGCGATTGCCGACCATGTTGTCGTGATGCATCAGGGAGTGATTGTAGAAAAGGGACCAAAGGCTGATATTCTTTCCCCCCCGCATGCGCCTTACACGGAACTATTGCTTTCTTCTGTTCCAGAGATGGATCCCGATTGGTTAGATACCTTGATGACCCGAAGGAGGGTCGAGTCCTCTTCGAAGGCAGCCCATCCCAGGGACGAGTGAGCTCAGTAGTCGTTAATCAACGCTAACGGTGCACGCCTCTTGTGAATCCCGCTCAATATTTAGTGTTGAATAACCTCTAGTTTCATTGTCCTTAAGGCAGCGACCTATAATACCTCTCGGGTTCGCGTGTCGCGGGAATTTTAATGTTTGACAGAGCGTTAGCACGACCTATTGAAAAGCAGATCTAATTTCTAATGGCAATAGACGAAAGAAAATGGCGCACACCTGCGGTGGTAATGGTTGCTGGGTGCATGATTGCGATCGTCGGAATGGGGACTCGAGGTACGCTGGGGCTCTTCCTGGAACCCATGTCTTCGTCTCTATCATGGTCACGAGAGACTTACGCGCTAGCGATGGCCATTCAGAATTTGTTGTGGGGTATCTTATTGCCGTTTGCGGGTGCTCTGACTGATCGCTATGGAGCATCATGGGTCATCAGTGCGGGGGCCGTTTTCTATGCCTTGGGACTGTGGGGCATGTCCAGCGCAGACTCGGTGTTGATGCTGCATATCAGCGGCGGTATTTTAATGGGGCTTGGTAGTGCCTTCGCGGCGTTTAACCTTGCCATTGCCGCGATGGTTAAAGTGGTAGGTGCGGAGCGCAGACTATTGGTGATGGGCGTAGGTACAGCGGCAACCTCAACGGGGCAGCTGATTTTTTCTCCCATGGCTCAAGGCATGATCAGTAGCTTCGGTTGGAGTGATGCCCTGGTTTATCTCAGTTTTATATCGCTTTTGATGATCTCTTTTGCCGTTCTGTTGCCCTCAAACCCGGAGGTTCGAGATGAAGAATCAACAGGTCAGGGCCTTGGCGAGGCGGTCCGGGAAGCGTTTGCTCAGCGGGGTTTTATTCTGCTGATGATTGGCTTTTTCGCCTGTGGCTTTCACGTTGCGTTTATCGGAATCCATTTGCCAGCCTATGTAACTGACCTGGGGCTTGCGCCGGAGGTTGGTGCGTACTGCCTGGCCTTGATCGGGTTATTTAACATTGCGGGTTCTTTTCTNTCGGGNATGNNNGGTAGNCGTTGGAGTAAAACCTATGGATTGAGTTGGATTTATCTCGGGCGGGCGCTGGTTATTCTCGGATTACTCGTTGCGCCTAAAACGGCACTGACGTTGTACGTCTTCTCGGCTTTGATGGGGCTGCTCTGGTTGTCNACNATCCCACTGACNACNGGNGTGATCGCTAACGTTTTTGGGGTGCGCTATGTAGCAACACTTTACGGGTTGGTNTTTTTCGGACACCAGGTTGGCAGCTTCATCGGAGTTTACCTCGGTGGTGTCTTTTATGAACGGTATGGNTCTTATGATGGTATGTGGTGGGCNGGNATTGTCGTCGGGGTACTGGCGGCTCTGATTCATCTGCCGATCAGTGAGAAACCGTTGCCTAGAGTCGTGGCCGCGAGTGCGGTTGCCTGAGGATGTCTTAGCGGGTGTCACGGCGCATGACCCAAAATGAAGTGTTCGCGGTGGCGGGNCACTCGGCCAACCGACTCAGGTTATGAGNGCCATGACTGCCTCTGAGTTGCGCGTTCTCCGTGCTGACGTATCGGGTATGCCGATCGAGTGGATTGGTTATGAAGAGGCNGTTAAGTTGTATTATCTTGATCGTGTTCTTTATCCAATGGGGCAAAGTTTGTTGACGTTAAGGGGGGGGGTTAATGCGCGTACGGGTTTGCAGAGCGCTCTTGATATTCATTCGATTATTTGCACCTCGGGCCAATCTCGCGGTCATCTTAAACGCCATCCTCATTATCAGCCGCCCTTAGCCAATTTGGCCCTGTTTCGGCGTGACGCATACTTGTGTTTGTACTGTGGTGGCGAGTTCAATGTTTCCCAACTATCCCGAGATCACGTTAAACCCTTGAGTCTTGGGGGCTGTGATGCATGGCAGAATGTGGTGAGCGCTTGTCGTCGATGCAATCACCATAAAGGGGGTCGNACACCGGAAGATGCCGGTATGCAACTGTTGGCAGTTCCCTTTGTGCCGACCCACGCGGAATATGTTTACCTCTCAGGACGAAAAATTCTGTCAGACCAGATGACTTTCTTGTTGGGGCATTTCCCCCGTAATAGTCCGTTACATTTGCGCATTGACCAACTATCTGAGACAAACAAAGGAGCGNAGGTGCATGGCCCGTGACGATAGTTTGCTCCGAGGCATAAGTACTCGTGCAGTGCATGGAGGAGAACGTCCGGATAAAGAAACAGGTGCGTCCTCTCCCAGTATCGTGATGTCAAGCACTTTTGTGGTCGATGCGCCTTTGAGTTTCTCAGCGGAGAGCCGTGAGCATGATGCACCTTATGTTTATGGGCGATGGGGTAATCCTACCGTTCGCCAGTTAGAGGACAAGCTGACGTTGCTCGAAGAGGGGGAGGCTTGNGTGTGTTTTGCCTCCGGNATGGCGGCTACTTCNGCGCTATTGCTAAGTCTTCTTAAACACGGTGATCACGTAATTATGAGTGACGTGAATTACCCCGGCACAGCGGAACTGGCGCGCAATTCATTGCCCCGTTTTGGCATTGAAGTCACGACGGTTAACAGCGGGCAGAGCGAGCGGGTGGCGGAGGTGCTGAAACCCAATACGCGACTGGTGTGGATCGAGACGCCAGCCAACCCGATCCTTCGTCTGACGGATATACAGGCCATCGGGGAACTCGCGCATTCGGTTGGCGCAGAACTCGCGGTCGATTCCACCTTCGCTTCACCTATTGCTACTCGCCCGATCACGCTGGGTGCTGATTATGTGGTTCATTCGTTAACCAAATATATCGGTGGNCATGGTGATGCGATGGGCGGGGCAATTATTGGCAGCAAGGCCGGTCTTGAAAAAATCGACCTTGAAGGCCAGGTGCATCTCGGTGGGATTATCAGCCCGTTCAACGCGTGGCTTATCCTGCGCGGTGCCGCGACGTTGCCGATCAGAATGCAGGCCCACGAGAAAAATGCAATGCAGGTTGCGGAGTTTTTAGAACGGCACTCGAAGGTGTCATCGGTCCGATATCCGGGCCTGGCGAGTCATCCACAGCACGAACTGGCGCGCCGGCAGATGGACAACTTCTCGGGCATGATTTCTGTTCAGGTGCCAGGGGGGCAGGCTGTCGCTTCAAGGATGATGCAAAAACTGAGTATCTTTCATTACGCCGTGTCACTTGGCCATCATCGAAGTCTGATTTTCTGGATTGGGACGGATGACTTAGTGAGGAACTCTTTCAAGCTTGAAGGTAAGGCATTGGCGGATTACCGTGCATGGGCGGGTGATGGAGTGTTCAGGCTCTCGATTGGACTCGAGGATGCCGACGATTTGTGCGCAGATCTGGACCAGGTGTTGTCCGGGTAGTTTGCCTAAGCCGATGGGTGCCTCACCGCGTCTGATTGCTCATGGGAAAACAAGCGTGTGGCTGCTGGCCCTCTTCCTGTTGGGGACAGGCTTTGGTGTGGTAGGCCAGGAGGGCTCATTCTTTCGAACCGTATGGGTTAAATCGTATCTTAAGATGCATGACAGCCTGCTTGCCGGGCCAGGTGAGGTGCGATTGACTGTCATGCACAATGATGAGCAGGCATTGTTGGCGTTGGTAAAAAATACGCCTAGCCTCCTTGATGTCAGCAAAAGTGGGTTCTCAAACGTGGCGTATGTGCGTGCGGCGAAAGGTAACGAGCGCGCTTATCGATTATTGCGGGACATGCCGTTCGTTCGATTTGTCTTGCGTAATCAGATTATTTTCTTTTGTCATTGACACATGGCACCAAGGCGCATTCAACACTGTCAGTTTTTGGCTTCATTCCATGCGACGACGCCTCTGAAATCTTTGGCAATACGAGCGCCGTCGTGAGGTGGTGTGAGCACTGCAGCAAAGGCGGGTTTCGGTGAGACGATAAGAATCACATCCGTGTGATCAACAGCATAGCCTTCTGCGCGATCCTTTGGCACGTGGTAGGACGCCCCGAACTGCCGACTCAAGGCTTTCAGACTGTCAGGTTTTCCAGTGACTCCGATCAACGAGGGGTCGAAAAAAGCGACATAGCTTTTCAAGCGCTCCTGCGTATCGCGGTCGGGGTCGACAGAAACGAAAACAAATTGGACAGGGGTCTGTGGGGACTCCTGGGTGAGCACGCGTTTGGCAACACTTAATGCCGCCAGGGTCGTCGGGCAAAGATCGGGGCAATGTGCGTATCCGAAGTAGAGAAAGGTCCAGTGGTCGGTTAACCGCGGCAGGTCAAAAGAAGCCCCACGGTGATCAAGCAGGGAAAATGCTGTTAATTGTCGTGGCGATTCAAACACCGCGCCATTGGCCGTCGGGGGGCTGGCGCTCGGCTTGCTGTCGATGTTGAGACCGAGCCACAGCCCGAGGCACAGAGCCGCCAGCGATAAGGTGACTTTAAGAAAGACAGTGGCGCTCTTCCTCTTGTTCACTACGTCGGGTAGCCGTTTCAGTGATGCAGAATCTGGCTCAGGAATAACTTCGTTCGATCGTGTTTCGGATTCTCAAAGAAGTCAACGGGGGAGTTTTGCTCAATGATTTCACCGCCATCCATGAAAATGACGCGGTGCGCGACCGCTGTTGCGAACCCCATCTCATGGGTTACTACCAGCATGGTCATGCCGCTCTCNGCCAGTTCAATCATGACATCGAGTACTTCCTTGATCATTTCNGGGTCGAGCGCAGAGGTCGGTTCATCAAACAGCATGATTTTGGGATTCATGCAGAGGGCTCGGGCGATGGCCACTCTTTGTTGCTGTCCACCCGACAGTTGACTGGGAAACTTGGCCGACTGTTCGGGAATTTTTACCCGTTCTAGGTAGCGCATGGCAGCTTCTTCAGCCTCTGCTTTGGGTGTTTTACGTACCCATATTTGGGCTAATGTCAGGTTTTCAAGGACTGTCAGGTGGGGGAATAGATTGAATTGCTGGAACACCATGCCAACTTCCGAGCGAACCACTTCAATATGTTTGAGATCGTTGGTCAGTTCAGTCCCGTCGACCACGATTTTGCCGCGCTGGTGTTCCTCCAATCGGTTAATACATCGNATCAGTGTCGATTTGCCGGATCCCGAAGGCCCACAAATGACGATGCGTTCGCTGCGACCAACCTCAAGCTCGATATTTTTCAATACATGAAAATCGCCGAACCATTTATGCATGCCGGTGATCGAAATGATGGAATCCTTAGAATCAATCGAGGGCGTATAGGTGTTTGGCTCATTCATAACGGTTGGGTCCGGTAGTCGTCTGTGCGTATTGGGGGTTTCAGTGCCCGGTATCGAGTTTCTTTTCAAGGTGCAACGAGTAGCGTGACATGCTGAAGCAGCAGATGAAGAAAAACAGGGCGATAAACAAGTACATCTCGCGNGCAAGCCCGGCCCATTCAGCATCGGCCAAGGCGGAACGACCAATGCCCAGTGGGTCCATCATTCCGATAATTAACACTAGGGTGGTGTCTTTAAAGGTACCTATAAAGGTATTGATGAATCCTGGAATCGATATCTTGAGCGCTTGGGGCAGGATGATCAGGCGATGGGTTTTCCAATAGGTCAGCCCCATCGCATCGGCGGCTTCGAATTGGCCTTGGGGAATACCTTGGAGTCCACCACGCACGACTTCTGCCGCATAGGCTGAAGCAAAGAGTGTCATGATGATAAGCACACGAAACAACAAATCAAAGAATGTACCCGGCGGCAAAAAGTAGTTGAGCATCGTCGATGCTACGAATAAAAGTGCGATCAACGGGACGCCACGAATAAATTCAATGAACAATACGCAGACAATACGCAGGACTGGCATGGTCGAGCGTCGACCGAGCGCCAGTACGATGCCGATAGGCAGCGAAAACGCNATCGCGGTAACGCCTAGCACCATGGTCAGCATGATGCCGCCGAAGTCGTTTGTTTCNACNGNNNNGAGACCGAAAAGGCCTCCNAAAAGTAACCAGCCGACGANAAAAGGGAAGGCNANGCAATACCANANTCCATAGCGGCGCGCGGGCATGCGGTCGTACANCGCGTANAGCGACCGCNATGACNAAAAGAACAAAAGANAGNTTNACCCGCCAGCGTTCGCCTTCAGGATAGAAGCCATAAATGAATACTTGTAGACGGTCGGCAATGAAAGCCCAGCAGGCAGCGCCTTCAGCAACATCCATCTGAGCCCAGCAATCCTTGCGGGAACTTGCTTGCCAAACTGCGTCGAACAGACCCCAGGTCAGTAGGGGGGGTATCATGGTCCATAAGAACCAGGCTGAAAGCACCGTCAGGACAATGTTGAGCGGCGACGAGAACAGATTGTTGCGCGCCCAGCCGATTGCGCCCGAAGTACTGACCGGNGGTGGTAGATCAGGGTGGGTACCCGGTAAGTAGGTTTGTTGCGATGGAGTAGTGTTAGCCATGGCGTTCGTGAACTAGCGTTCTTTCAGTTTGATGCTGCGGTTGAACCAGTTCATCAAAGCTGAGATCGTGAGTGAGAAAACCAGGTAGCAGCACATCACGATGAGCATGGTTTCCATCTCTTTACCGGTTTGCATGAGCGTAATGCCGCCGATCGTGGCCGTGATGTCCATGTAGCCGATCGCAATGGCCAGGGATGAATTCTTTGTTAGGTTCAGGTACTGGCTGGCGAGCGGGGGCACGATCACTCGCAGTGCTTGAGGAATAATGATCAGTTGCAGGGTGCGGTTAGGCCGCATGCCAACCGCGTAAGCCGCCTCAGTTTGNCCCTTGCTGACCGCAAGAATACCNCCACGCACGATTTCGGCAATAAAGCAGGAGGTGTAATAGGAGAGCGCGAACCACAAGGCAATGAATTCCGGTTTAATGGACATNCCGCCTTTGTAGTTAAACCCTTTTAACACGGGAATCTCCCAGGTGAGGGGCATTCCGGCTGCTATAAACGCAATCGCCGTAGCTCCGATGATTACCCCAGAGGAAATCCAGAAAACCGGATATCTGTGTCCGGTTCTGTTCTGAACCTGCTTGGCCCAGCGTTTAAAGAAAATGGTAAAAATAATCGCGGCGGCCAAAACAACGGCGACGATCCACATCGCTGATTCAAATACGGGCGAGGGCACGAAAAACCCTCGGTTAGATAAGTAAAACAGGTCCCAGATACTGGGTGCTTTCTTCGGCGCTGGCAGCAAGATCACTACCAGCCCGTAAACAAAGAAAATATGCAGTAATACGGGCACGTTGCGAGCGAATTCAATGAAGACATACACGATGCGATTCGCAATCCAGTTACTCGACAGTCGCACAATGCCAAGAATGAAACCCATGATGGTGGCAAGCACAATGCCGGAGGCGGCAACCAGTAAGGTGTTGAAAACTCCAACAGCAGCGGCCCTTAGATGGGTTGATCTTGAGGTGTATTCAATAAATGGCGAGAAAGTGATGTCATATCCCGCCGGAGTAAACAAAAAACCGAAACTGAATTCTTTTCCGATGGCCGCAAGATTGATCACCACGTTGCGCGCCATCATGGCCAGCACGGCGAACAGAACCACCATGGTTACGACCTGAATAATGACCGAGCGCGTTTCCNGATGGCGCCACAACTTGATTAATATATTTTCGCTGTTCACTGTTTCGGTATTCGTCGAAAAACGACTAAAGCTTTAAATTACAGATATCAAAACCTGAAAAAAAAAGCGTGCCGTGACCTTGCGGACGCCGGCACGCTTCTTGCAGTGATTGACCTANATAGTCAATTTAGGTTGNCATGATTGACTAGCGGAACGGCGGCGAGTACTGAAGTCCACCGTTGGTCCACAGNGCATTAAGGCCNCGNGCNAAGCCGATGGGCGTATCGACGCCGATATTGCGTTCGAAAATCTCACCGTAGTTACCGACCTGTTTGATGATCTGGTAAGCCCAGTCCTTTTNCAGGCCGAGTTCCCCACCTTGGTTGCCTTCAACACCCAGCAGGCGCAGGATTTCGGGGTCTTTAGAGCTTTTCATTTGATCTACGTTCGCACTGGTTACGCCTTTTTCTTCAGCGGTGATCGTCGCGTTAAGCACCCAAGTGACGATGTCCGACCATTGATCATCCCCATGCCGTGTGGCGGGGCCGAGGGGCTCTTTGGAGATGATTTCGGGCAACACGACATGACCGTCTGGGTCAGGAAGTGTCGATCGCGTTGCGGCAAGGCCAGAGGCATCAGTGGTATAGACGTCACAACGGTCAGAGATGTAGTTCTGTCTCGCTTCGTCGTTGGTCTCGATCGTGACCGCTTCGTACTTCATGCCGTTCGCGTGAAAGTAATCCGCGAGGTTGAGTTCGGTCGTGGTACCGGTTTGAATGCACACTGATGCGCCGTCGAGTTCCGTGGCACTCTTAACGCCAAGACCTTTCTTCACCATGAAGCCTTGTCCATCATAATAGTTGACGCCGTGGAAACGAAGCTTGACGCCAACGTCTCGGGAGAACGTAATTGTTGTGTTGCGCCAGAGAACGTCACCTTCACCAGCATTCAGCAGAGTGAAGCGGGTCTTACCGGTGGATTTAACAGTGGAAAACTTGTCCGCATTGCCAACAACTGCGGCAGCGGTCGCACGACAGAAGTCGATGTCAAAGCCTTTCCATGTGCCGCTGGAGTCAGTATACGCAAAGCCGGCGATACCGGTGCTGACCACGCAACGGAGTGTCCCGCGGTTCTGTACGTCTTCTAAGGTGCCCGCCTGGGCACCGCTGACTACGCCCATCGCCACGACGGCGNCTGACGCAATCAAAGTAGATTTAAGTCTCATGACTTTTCCTCTCATTGGTGTGAATTATAGAAGTTGTCTCGAAACAGCGAAAAACCATACGAAAATCGGCGCTATTCCGCTTAACTAGCAGATAGTACTCCCAACGGTAGGCGCATTGCCACCATTCAAAGGGAACGGGGTACTGGTTCTATGGGCAATAAGCTGACCGCCTGCTGGTCGGCATGGTACGAGGATCGAACCAGTGGCCCAGAAGCGACCTGATCGAATCCGAGCGCTTCGCCCCGATCCTTAAGCATGTCGAACTCTTTCGGAGTTGCGTAACGCTCTACAGGGAGGTGGTGGACGGTGGGTTGGAGGTATTGGCCTAGCGTCAGCATGCGCACTCCATGACTTCGCAGGTCACGCATGACCGTTTCTACTTCCTCAAGGGTTTCGCCCAGCCCCAGCATCAGACCGGATTTGGTGGGGACGTTGGGACAGGTCTTGGAAAAGCGTTCGAGCAACTGCAGCGAATGACGGTAATCTGCACCGGGACGCACGCGTCGGTAGAGGCGGGGAACGGTTTCTAGATTGTGATTGAGGATATCTGGTGGGCAGGCAGACAACAATGCAACAGCCCTGTCCAGTCGACCCCTGAAATCCGGGGTTAGTGTTTCGATTCGAATGTCCGGGCTCTTTTCGCGCACGGCGCTGATGCAGTCAGCAAAGTGGCTGGCTCCCCCATCACGCAGATCATCCCGGTCAACGGAAGTGATGACCACATAGCGAAGCTGCATTCGCGCAATGGTGTTGGCCAAATTGCCAGGTTCACTCGAGTCGATTGCCTGCGGGCGTCCATGAGCGACATCACAGAACGGGCAACGACGGGTGCATATATCGCCGAGAATCATAAATGTTGCCGTACCTTGCCCAAAGCACTCACCCAGGTTAGGGCAGCTGGCTTCTTCGCACACGGTGTGCAGGTCATTTTCCCGTAAGATGCGTTTAAGTCGCTCGACTTCCGGGCCGCCAGGAAATTTGGCACGAATCCAGGCGGGCTTGCGCGTCCGNGTTGTAGNAGTGGTCACCGGGAAACGGACAGGCACGCGGGCCATCTTTTCGGCNGCCGTCTGTTTAACGCCCGGGGTTAACTTGGTTGGCGGGTTCATATTGGGTGAGCGATGACTGATATAGGTCAGGCGGCGTCGTCGATGTACGCGTCGATCGGTGGACAGGTACACACGAGATGGCGATCTCCGTGAACATTATCGACTCGACCGACCGGTGGCCAGTACTTGTCCCGGCGGGTTGCCGCCGAGGGAAAGAACGCACGATCACGGCCATAGTCAAAAGGCCACGATTCATCCGTTAGCAGGTGATAGCCATGCGGCGCGTTTCTGACGACACTTTNNTCAACGCTCACCTTNCCTGCCTGGATTTCTCGTATTTCATCACGGATTGACAGCATAGCATCGCAAAAACGATCAAGTTCCTCCTTGGATTCNCTTTCTGTCGGCTCGATCATGAAGGTATCCGGAACTGGCCAGGACATGGTCGGGGCATGAAAGCCGTAGTCAATCAGTCGCTTGGCAATGTCCTCCGCCGTAATNCCCGTTTCTTGGCGGATNTCNGCCAGATTAACGATGCANTCNTGCGCGACCAANCCATTNTTGCCNGTGTAAACGACNGGGTAATCCTGNCCCAATCGTTTGGCTACATANTTCGCGTTCAAGATGGCNACTTGCGTAGCCCGGCGAAGGCCGGCCGGACCCAGCATNGAAATNTAAGCCCATGAGATGGGTAGGATGCTGGCGGAACCCCACGGCGCNGCGGAAACAGGCCCGATACTNGATTTCCCGCCNCCGGCNGGGTTGACNCCCTCAACCAGTGGATGACCGGGGAGAAATGGGGCCAGATGCGAGAGCACGCCGATGGGGCCCATGCCCGGTCCACCACCGCCGTGTGGAATGGCAAAGGTTTTATGCAGATTAAGGTGTGCGACATCGGCACCNATCTCGCCCGGNCGGCACAGACCCACCATNGCNTTCAGGTTGGCGCCATCCATATAGACTTGGCCGCCGTGTTCATGGACGACAGTGCAGATGTCTCGAATGCNNTCTTCGAACACNCCATGGGTTGAAGGGTAGGTGATCATCAGGGCCGCTAGGNGATCACNATGTTGTTCGNCTTTTTGGGTAAGGTCAACGAGGTCGACATTNCCGTTGTCATCACAGCCAACAATGACGACAGAGAAGCCAGCCATAATGGCGCTCGCTGGATTGGTTCCATGTGCGGAAGACGGAATAAGGCAGATATCACGATGGGCCTGGTCGTTTTCTTGGTGGTATCGGCGAATGCAAAGAAGGCCGGCATATTCGCCTTGTGAGCCGGCGTTTGGCTGCAGTGAAATCGCGTTAAAACCTGTGATCTCGCACAACATGGCTTCGAGTTCTTCAAACAGTTGCTGATAGCCCTGTGTCTGGTCCAGCGGCGCAAAAGGATGAAGGTTTGCGAAATCGCGAATAGAAACCGGCAATAGTTCAGACGTGGCGTTCAGTTTCATGGTGCATGAACCCAACGGGATCATTGATCGACCGAGACTCACATCTTTTCCTGCGGTGCGTCGCAGGTAACGCATCATTTCTGTTTCCGAATGGTAGCGGTGAAAGTTTGCGTGTTCGAGTAAAGGGGAATTGCGGCGTAACGCGGGGGGAATGTTTTCGGTTACGGATTGATCGAGATGCTCAATATCTATTCGCGCGGCCGTATGCGGGCGGAATACCTGCCATAGCGCCTCGATGTCTTCGCGCTTGGTGGTTTCATCGAGTGTGATGCCGAGGTGGTCGGAATCTATCAGGCGAAGATTGATCCGCGATTCGCGCGCTCGCGCCGCGAGTTTTCCGGCAACGCCAGGGGCATAAATCTTTAAGGTATCGAAGTAGACCTCATCGATGATGGTGTAGCCGAATGCCGCGAGACTCGATGCGAGAATTTGACTGAATCGGTGAACCCGCTGAGCGATCGTGTTAAGCCCCTGGGGGCCGTGATACATAGCGTAGAGCGCCGCGATGTTGGCCAACAGTACCTGCGCTGTGCAGATGTTACTGGTCGCTTTCTCACGCCGAATGTGTTGCTCCCTAGTCTGGAGCGCCATACGCAGTGCCGGACGGTTTTGGGCATCCACAGAAACCCCGATGATGCGGCCTGGCATCGATCGTTTGTAGGCGTCACGGGTGGCAAAAAATGCTGCGTGGGGCCCGCCGTAACCCATGGGGACGCCGAATCGTTGCGCACTGCCGATAACAATGTCCGCACCGAACTGTGCCGGGGCTTTCAGCAGCAACAGCGCTAAGGGGTCTGTGGTCACCGTTACTAAAGCTCCGTGCCGATGAGCGGCTTCAATTGGCGAGGTGGGGTCGCAGACGGCGCCAGTGCTTGCGGGGTAGGCGAGAAGCAAACCAAAGCAATCCTGCCCGGTGAATTCCGTCCACGGATCACCGACCAATATCTCATAGCCCGCGGATGTCGCACGGGTTTGCACAACGGCGAGCGTTTGGGGATGTACGTTATGGTCAACGAAATATCGATTCGATTCGGTCTTGGCAATGCGCTTAGACATGGCGACCGCTTCGGCTGCGGCGGTCGCCTCATCAAGTAACGACGCATTAGCGATATCCATGCCGGTGAGATCGACAATCAGCTGTTGAAATGCCAATAGCACCTCAAGCCGCCCCTGGCTGACTTCGGCCTGGTAGGGGGTATAGGCGGTATACCAGTCGGGATTTTCGAACACGTTGCGTTTAATCACCGGTGGCATCACCGTTCCGTGGTATCCACAGCCGATCATTGAGGTGAATACCTGGTTTCGATGGCGCATGTGGCGAAGGTAGGTGCTGGTCGCCCGTTCGCCCCGTGGGGGTGCTAGGTCGAGCGGTCGTTTGCTCAGGATCGACGCGGGAACTGTTTTATTCACCAAGTCATCCAGAGAGCTAAGGTTCAGGGTCGCCAGCATCTTTTCAAGGCTTTTGTCATCGGGTCCGATGTGGCGCCGAACGAAATCTTCGTTCATTTCAAGTTGGGCTAAAGACCGCTTCGGTTCACTCATGAGGGTTTCCAGGTTCTAAGCCAGTACATCAATCACTCGAGACCGGCCAGCATGTTGTCATAGGCAGCCGCATCGAGGAGGTCATCCATCTCGGCAGGATCTGCAGGCGTGACTTTGTAAAACCAGCCTTCGCCGGCAGGATCTTGATTAACCATTTCGGGATGGTCCACCAATGCTTCATTAACCTGTGCAATGCTGCCGGTCACGGGTGATTTTACATCTCCAGCGGCTTTGACTGATTCGATCACGGCAGCTTCCTGGCCTTGCTCGACGGCGCTGCCGACACTGGGGAGTTCGATGAAAACGATGTCACCGAGTTGTTCCTGTGCATAGTCCGTGATGCCGACCACGATCAGGTCCCCCTCGAGCCGAGCCCATTCATGGTCATCGGTAAATCTCGTTTCACTCATGAGTTTCTCCTTGTGTTATCGCCGTCGGTGNTAGTTATGNGCAACNAATGGCAGTTCGACCACTGTGAGAGTGATGGGTTTACCGCGTACTNTCGTGTGGTGANGGGNACCGAGCGCAGANAAGGCNCGATTGACGTAGCCCATTGCAATGGGCCCCNCAACTGAGGGNCCAAAGCTGCCGCTGGTCACCAGGCCGCTTTCAACACCCGTTTCGGTAAACAGTGCAGCTGGCGGACGCACAGGAATCTTTCCGTCAGGGCGCAGGCCAACTCGGCATTGAGCGGGGGGGCTTCTCATTTCCTCGAGAATTCTGGCGTCACCGGGAAAGTTTCCAGCTCGTTTCCCATCGGCTCGTCGGTCAGGGGAGATCGCCCACAGCAGGTTGGCTTCGAGTGGGGTTGTTTGTTCATTGATGTCGTTACCATGCAGGCACAGTCCGGCCTCGAGCCGCAGCGAATCCCGGCAGCCGAGACCCGCCGCTTCGACCTCGGGATGGGCGAGCAGACTTTCCGCCAGTGTTATCGCATGCGAGTTGGAAACTGAAATCTCAAACCCGTCTTCGCCGGTGTATCCGCTGCGCGATATCAAGCACGGGATGCCACCAATTTCGAATTGTCCCTGGTGCATGAACGGTAGCGATGCGGTCTCGGTCGAGTGGCGGGAGAGTATTGTGCTCGCTGCGGGACCTTGNAAGGCAATCAACGCANCGTCGTGTTGGTAGTCAACAGTTGTTCGCGATCCGCAGGCGGTGGTGANNANCTCAAGATCTTTCATCTTGTTGGCGGCGTTGACAATGAGTTGCCAGTGATTTTCAAATCTCGAGATCATCAGATCATCAACAATGCCGCCGTTATTGTTGGTCAGGAAGTTGTAACGCTGTTGTCCGGGTTTCAGGGTGGATAGATCGATCGGCATCAGTGATTCGAGTGTTTCAATGGCTCCCGCACCATAGATGCGGATTTGTCCCATGTGCGAGACGTCGAACAGACTCACTGACGTCCGAGTATGTAGGTGTTCTTTGATGATGCCGGGGGAGTAATTGAGCGGCATTTGGTAACCGGCAAAGGGCACTATTCGGGCGCCCAATGACTGATGCAATTCGTAAAAGACAGTTTGTTGTAACTGCGCTGCTGGGTCGTCCAATAGAAGACGCCTCCGGTTGCCCACGGTGCTAACGATGAGTTGATAATACCGGTAGGCTGGGATTGGGGCCAACGACAGGAAAAAGAGGGTATTCGTCATGCTATACACACATAACCCGATACTGGTCACGTTGACTCGTGGCGCAATAACCGAATCAGTTCACCGGGGTGCGTTCGCCTTGGTTGATGACAGTGGTAAGACACGCCTGGCCGTTGGTGATGTGCTGCGACCTATTTATCCCCGTTCAGCAGTCAAGCCGCTGCAGGCACTGCCCTTGGTGGAAACGGGTGCGGCGGACCACTGGCATCTAGGTGACGCTGAACTGGCGGTGGCGTGTGGCTCACACAGCGGTGAAGAGCGCCACCTCAAGGTGATTCGTGAGTGGTTGGCGAAAGTAGGGCTTAGCGAAGAGAATCTGGAGTGCGGGCCACATTTTCCTATTTCTGATATCGCCGCGTCACGGTTACGCGAGAACGCAGCATCGCCGCGTCGCATTCACAATAACTGTTCTGGTAAGCATGCTGGGCTGTTATCGACAGCGGTTTATCGTGCGGAGTTGACGCGCGGTTACCTTCATCGAGAGCACCCTGTGCAACGGCGTGTGGGCAGTGTGCTTTCACAGGTGAGCAGCGCGGAGCTTGTCCGGGCGCCCATTGGGGTGGACGGCTGCGGAATCCCGGTGATCGGATTACCGCTACACGCATTGGCCCTCAGTATGGCGCGTTTTGGAACGGGCTCCGGACTGGGAGCGGCGCGATCGCGGGGCGCCCAGCGCCTTTACCAGGCCATGGTGCGTGAGCCTTTCATGGTCGCGGGGACGGGACGCTGGACCACGGCCGCTATCGAAATTGGCGAGGGTCAATTTGTGGTGAAGACCGGTGCGGAGGGCGTATGCTGTGCCATTGTGCCGTCGTTAGGTCTTGGAATGGCGCTAAAAATTGATGATGGCGCTGCCCGGGCGGCGGAGGCGCTGATGTCAGAATTATTGGCTCGTTTCGCGGGGCTTGAAGAACACGGTGCCGCGAAATTATTGGCCTTGGGTCAGCCGACGCTTTACAACGCCGCCGGTGATGCGATCGGTTTGACCTGCGTCACCGGGTTTTAGAAGTGCGTTAGTGGCAGCTAAGGCTGTCAGAGTTCCTCTGGGGCGTAAGCGCTGATGCTGAGCGCATGAATGTCACTG
>PAWW01000016.1 GCA_002714255.1 Acidiferrobacteraceae bacterium | reverse complement strand
GGCCCGGGCGCGATTGGTGCCCTGGCGTCGCCGACGGCAACNTTGGAAGAGTTTTTCTTNCTGCAGCAATTGATGCGTGGCCTTGGATCGGNCAACGTTGATCACCGGNTGCGTCAGAGAGATTTTCGAGATGACTCTTTTGCGGCTTTGTTTCCGGGCACTGAATTGCCAGTTGAGAGGATTCAAGACGCTGCCTGCATACTGCTGGTGGGNTGTCATCTAAGAAAAGAACTCCCGCTGGTCGCGCTTCGAGTGCGTGAATTGTGTCGCATGGGTGGGCAAGTTGCGGCATTGAACCCGATGGATTACGAGCAGAATTTCCCATTGACTGAGGCGTTGGTGGTTGCACCGAGTGCGTTGCCGGCAGCGCTGGCGCGCATTGCCATTGCTCGGGTCGGTCAGGTCGAGGTGCCGGAGGCGTTAAGGCAATGGGCTGAGTTGATTGCGGACAGTGAGGAGTTTGCACGTACAGCAAAGATGCTGAGCGATGTGGAAGGGGAAGTGGTGGTGGTCTTGGGGCAGATTGCAGCCCAGCATCGTGAAGCGTCGGCGCTCAGGGCAATAGCGAGTTGGCTCGCGCAGCATACTGGTATCAGACTGGCTTTCCTGCCTGAAGCAAACAGCGCGGCGGCCTGGATCGCAGGGTGCGTGCCCCATAGACAGGCGAACGGTGATGGAGTGCAAGAACCTGGCCTGAATGTCAGTCAGATGCTGACGGCTCGGCTGAGTGCTTACCTACTTTTCGGACTCGAGCCGACGATGGATCTGGCCGCGGCCGGGAATCTTGTTTCTGCGTTATCAGATGCATCGTTTGTGTTGAGTTTCTCCACCTTTCGTTCAGCAGTCCCAGCGCAGGCCGACGTGGTATTTCCGTTAGCACCGTTTACCGAAAGTGCCGGTACTTATGTCAATTGCGACGGACGGGCACAGTCGGTCGAAGCGGCTATGGACCCACGAGGGATGGCGCGACCGGGCTGGAAAATTCTTCGAGTACTGGGTAATTATCTCGCACTGCCGGGATTCGATTACATCACCGCTGATGACGTGAGGTCACGGGTGAATCTGTCCCTGCCCGAGGTCGTTTGTCGCCTAGAAGAAGGGTGCCCGTTGCCCGGAGCGGCGTCGAAGAGCGTCCCTTGGTCCATTGAGAGTCAGCGGTTTGAGCGGGTGGTGGATGTGCCCATCTATGACGTAGATCCTATCGTTCGGCGTGCCTCATCGCTACAGCGAACGCGGGATCACTCATTGGCTGCTGTTCATATGAATGTAGAACAGCTGCGCGCGCTTAATGTTAAGGCTGGTGATTCCGTTCGGGTGGTCGCTAATACCGAAGAAGTGAGACTCACGATTGCGCCGGATGATCGAGTGCTCGATGGGTGCGTTTACATCCCCATGGGCAGTGTGGCCACAGCACCACTTGGCGGGGCTGATTACATCGAACTTAAGTTGGTTCGGTGATGTTGGAGGCCTTCGCCGCGCTTTGGCACTCGCTACCGTTGGTATTACAGGTAGGGTTTAAGATTGCAGCCATTCTTTTTCCTCTGCTCGGCATGGTGGCGTATTACACGTTCGCGGAAAGAAAGGTCATCGCGTATATGCAGTTGCGGGTCGGGCCCAATCGGGTCGGTCCACGGGGTTGGTTGCAACCCATTGCTGATGCGATCAAATTGATGTTTAAGGAAATTATCATTCCGACCAATGCCGAACGGCAATTGTTCTTGATTGCCCCAGTGCTTGCGCTCGCGCCGGCGTTAGCAGCGTGGGCCGTGGTGCCTTTCACAGATACGTTAGTACTCGCGGACATCGATGCCAGTCTATTGTTTGTGTTGGCGCTGACATCACTGGGTGTTTATGGCGTAATCATCGCGGGGTGGGCGTCCAATTCGAAGTATGCGTTCCTCGGCGCTATGCGTTCGGCCGCCCAGATTGTTGCTTATGAGATTGCCATGGGTTTTGCATTGGTTGGTGTGTTGATGGCAGCCGGTAGTTTGAATTTGCGTGAGATTGTTTTGGCTCAGGCAGGTGGTTTTTTTCAGTGGTATTTCATTCCCTTATTCCCGCTTTTCGTGGTGTATCTGGTGTCAGGCGTGGCCGAGACCAATCGCGCCCCGTTCGACGTTGCGGAAGGCGAATCTGAGATTGTTGCGGGATTCCACGTGGAATATTCGGGAATGGCGTTTGCCGTNTTTTTTCTTGCGGAGTACGCCAACATGATCCTGATTTCAGCCCTAACGGTGATTATGTTCCTGGGCGGGTGGCAACCCCCCTTGGATATGGTTCCGTTTACTTGGGTGCCGGGGATTGCCTGGTTTTTTGGAAAACTGGCNCTAGTCGCCTTTGTGTTTCTTTGGTTTCGGGCGACATTTCCACGCTATCGCTATGACCAGATCATGCGTCTGGGATGGAAGGTATTTATACCGGTAACCCTCGTGTGGATCGGAGTNATTGGTACGGCTAAATTCTTCACTCCATTTGGTTTTCTTTTCAGCTAGGGAGATACCGTGCTACGGATTTTGATACGGTTCATCAAGACGTACTTTCTCTGGGAGTTGTTGCGCGGCCTTGCGCTGACGGGGAGTCGATTGTTCCGGCGCAAGTTTACAGTTCAGTATCCAGACGAAAAAACACCGAAATCACCTCGATTTCGGGGGCTGCATGCGCTTCGACGGTACCCTAACGGAGAGGAGCGCTGCATTGCTTGCAAACTTTGCGAAGCGGTTTGCCCGGCATTGGCCATCACCATCGAGTCGGAAGAAAGAGAGGATGGTACTCGACGGACGACGCGATACGATATTGATTTGTTTAAGTGTGTCTACTGTGGCTTCTGTGAGGAGTCGTGTCCGGTCGATGCGATCGTTCTGACCGATATACACGAGTTTCATTTTGAAGGACGCGAAGGAACGGTGATTGATAAGGCGGGTTTACTCGCGATTGGTGATCGATGCGAGTCAAGCATTGCAGCAGCTAGGGAACATGATGCACCGTACCGATAGTCGTTCAGCGCGAGTCGTCCCATGAATTTCTTACAGTTCAGTTTCTACCTTTTCTCAGCCATCCTAATTGTGGCCGCCTCCCTGGTCGTTACTGTGCGAAACCCAGTGAAGGCGGCGCTGTATCTCGTGTTGGTATTTTTCAGCGCGGCGTGTATCTGGTTGACGCTAGAAGCTGAGTTTCTGGCTATTGTATTGGTGCTGGTTTATGTCGGAGCCGTGATGGTATTGTTTCTGTTTGTGGTCATGATGTTGGATATTGATGTTGCGCGCTTGAGAGAAGGATTTACGCAATATCTGCCGGCTGGTTTGGTGATTGCGGGTGTGATGGTTGCTGAGCTTTCGNTGGTTATGCTTTCACGGCGCTTTGGTCTTGATGCCATACCTCGACCCGTCGCGCGAGGGGTCGACTACAGCAATACACGAGAGTTGGGGTTGGTTCTTTACACCGATTATGTTTACGCATTTGAAATTGCTGNNCTGATTCTGCTGGTCGCGATTATCGCTGCCATTTCGCTCACTTTCAGGCGGCGTGGCGGCACTAAAGTGCAGGTCATTGCAGAGCAACTGCGGGTGACTAAGGCAGATCGACTGCGGATCGTGAAAATGAGCAGCGAAATAACTGATGGAGAAAAGAGCCAGTGATTCCTTTATCCCATTACCTCGTGCTGAGCGGCATTCTGTTCGCGCTGAGCGTGATTGGGATTTTCCTCAATCGGAAAAATATTGTGATTCTGTTGATGGCGATTGAATTGTTGCTGCTGTCAGCGAATATGAACTTTGTGGCGTTTTCCCACTACCTTGGCAATATGTCTGGGCAAGTATTCGTCTTCTTCATTCTCACCGTGGCCGCGGCCGAGGCGTCTATCGGGCTGGCGATTCTGATCATTGTCTTCAGGAACCGTCAAAGCATCAATGTTGAGGATCTAGACAGCCTGCGCGGCTAAGATCGATTGACATGGAACTTGTTTATCTTTTAATTCCGCTCGCCTGCCTGGGCGCTGCTGTCGCGGTTGGGTTCCTCGGCAGTGTTGTCGGTCGCGTGGCCGCTCACACCATAGCGATTGCTGGCGTAGCGATTTCATTTTTGTTATCGATCATCGTCGCGGTGGATGTGTCTCAGGGACATCACTTTAACGGTGCTATTTATACCTGGGGTCAAAGTGGAGGCGTTGTGTTCACGGTGGGGTTTCTGATTGATGAATTGACTGCCGTCATGATGGTCGTGGTCACCTTTGTTTCCCTCATGGTGCATGTTTACACCATTGGTTACATGGCCGAGGATCCCGGTTACACACGATTCTTTAGTTACATTGGACTCTTTACTTTTGCCATGTTGATGCTGGTGATGGCAAACAATTTCCTGCAGTTGTTCTTCGGCTGGGAAGCGGTTGGTCTTGTTTCCTACTTGTTAATTGGATTCTGGTACGAGCGGGAATCTGCAATTTTTGCGAATCTCAAAGCGTTTCTGGTCAATCGAGTGGGTGATCTGGGGTTTCTTCTTGGCATTGCTGCCGTGCTCTTTCTGTTCGGTAGCCTGGATTACGCCACAGTCTTCGCGGCAGCGCCTCAAAAAGAAGCAGCCACGTTGATGTCACCAATGGGGCATGAGTGGCAGTGGATCACGCTGATTTGCTTGTTGCTTTTTGTAGGAGCGATGGGCAAATCAGCTCAGGTGCCACTACATGTCTGGCTGCCTGATTCGATGGAGGGGCCAACGCCCATTTCTGCCTTGATTCACGCAGCCACTATGGTGACCGCGGGAATCTTTATGGTTGCCCGCATGTCGCCGTTGTTTGAACTTTCAGAGACCGCACGTTCAGTCGTCTTGGTGATCGGTGCTTTAACGGCACTTTTGATGGCATTGGTTGGTTTGGTCCAGACTGACATTAAACGGGTGGTTGCTTATTCAACTCTGTCGCAGCTCGGTTATATGACGGTGGCGCTCGGTGCCTCTGCCTACTCCATCGCAATTTTTCACCTGACAACACACGCGTTTTTCAAGGCATTGTTATTCCTCGGTGCAGGGGCCGTCATTATTGCGCTTCATCACGAACAAGACATGCGCAAAATGGGTGGGTTGCGGCGCGCGCTACCAATTACCTATGGCACCTGCATCGTTGGCAGTTTGGCTTTGGCGGGCATTCCACCTTTTGCCGGATTCTTTTCCAAGGATGCGATTATCGAAGCCGTAGCCCATGCGACGATTCCAGGTGCTGGGTTGACTTATGTTGCCGTCCTGATTGGCGTGTTCGTCACGGCGTTGTACTCCTTTCGGTTGATTTTTATGGTCTTTCACGGGGAACGGGCGGAAAACTTGAATGAAGCCCATGACGTGAACGAGCCGGGTTGGGTGGTTACGTTTCCGCTCATTGCTCTGGCGATACCCTCGGTGGTCGCGGGCGCGATACTGGTAGAGCCGGTGCTTTCAGGGCGTCTTTTTGCTAATGCGATTACAGAACCCGCGATCGCCACAGGCAGTCATACGACGGCCGGAACCATGTTGCTCCATGGAGTTAGTGGGTTGCCTTTCTGGCTGGCGGTAGCCGGGGTTATTGCAGCCTGGGTACTGTATTGCGCGAAACCCAGGTGGCCCTCAGAAATTGCGAGCGGATTCGCGCCGATTTACCGAGTCCTCCAAAGAAAATATGGTTTCGACGAGCTCTATCAATGTGTCTTTATGCGGGGCAGTCGCTATCTCGGCGAACGCCTGTGGCAGACAGGCGATGTTAAATTGATCGACGGGATGATGGTCAATGGCACCGCCAATCTTGTGGGGCGGCTCGCGGAGATTATTCGACACCTCCAGTCCGGTTACATTTATCACTACGCGTTTGCGATGATCATTGGTTTGGTTGCGGCGATGTCTTGGCATCTTTGGGTATAGGTGTCAGCGAATGTCTTTTCTTGATAGTCATTTGTTAAGTATCCTTATCTGGTTGCCAATTCTTGGCGGCGTTTTGGTGTTGGCGACAGGTGATGACCGAAACGCCGCTTTGGCTCGGAAAATGAGTTTTGGATTCTCTGTTGCCACGTTATTGGCGAGTCTCTCTCTTTACAGAAATTTCGACCTAACGACTGCGGACATGCAGTTTGTTGAACAAATGCCCTGGATCAATATCTTTGATATTCAATATTTCCTTGGCGTTGACGGCATCTCGGTCCCACTGATCCTCCTGACCACTTTTCTGACGGTGATTGTTGTTGTCGCGGGTTGGGAAGTGGTTCAAGAACGTACGGCACAGTATTTTGCTGCGTTTCTTTTTATGGAAGGGTTTATGGTGGGGGTTTTNAGCGCTCTCGATGGCGTTCTTTTTTATCTTTTCTGGGAAGCGATGTTAATCCCAATGTTTTTAATTATTGGGGTGTGGGGTGGGCAGAACCGAGTTTACGCGGCAATTAAGTTTTTTCTTTATACGNTACTCGGATCATTGTTGATGTTGGTGGCGATTATTTATCTCTANAGTCAGTCCGGCTCCTTCAGTGTGCTTGAGTTTCACAAAACACCACTTGGCATGACGCCACAGATACTTATTTTTCTGGCGTTCCTGGCTGCGTTTTCCGTTAAGGTCCCCATGGTGCCTGTGCACACTTGGTTACCGGACGCGCATGTCGAGGCGCCAACGGGTGGGTCAGTTATCCTTGCGGCAGTTTTGTTGAAGATGGGTGCCTATGGATTGCTGCGTTTCAGTATTCCCATTGCGCCAGACGCGGCACGTGAATTGGCTGGGTTGATGATCGCACTGTCGCTAGTGGCGATCGTTTACATCGCCTTCGTGGCCCTGGTCCAGCGNGACATGAAGAAGTTGATTGCCTACTCATCGATATCGCATATGGGGTTCGTAACACTCGGGTTTTTTGTTTTCAACACACAGGCCATGGAGGGTGCCATTGCCCAGATGATTTCGCATGGCTTTATTTCCGGGGCCTTGTTTCTTTGTGTTGGTGTCCTTTACGACCGAATGCATTCAAGAGAAATCTCTAGTTATGGNGGTGTGGTCAATAGCATGCCGTCGTTCGCATTTTTCTTTGTGTTTTTCGCAATGGCCAATGTGGGGTTGCCAGGAACTTCGGGCTTTGTTGGTGAATTCCTCGTCATTCTAGGCACCTATGCGGTCAATGGCTGGATTGCAGCGATCGCAGCAACGACACTGGTGCTGGGGGCTGCTTATACGCTTTGGATGGTGAAACGTGTAGTGTTTGGNCCTGTTGCTAATGACCAGGTGGCAGCGCTATCGGATATCGATCCCCGCGAAACATGGATGCTGGCGTTGCTCGGCGCAGCAGTTTTATTGGTNGGGTTATGGCCTTTCCCGTTGCTGGAGTTGATGCACGCATCGGTAGACCAGTTGCTGGAGCAGGCCAGGGTGATTAAATTCTGATGACTTTGCTCTCCTTAAATTTGGGTTCTGTTGCCCCGGAGATCATTCTTTCCTTTGTGGCTTGTGTCGTCCTGCTGGCCGACCTCTACCTGCCGTTGGCGCTCAAGGCCAGGGTGTCATTCCTCTTGTGTGTTGGTGGCTTGTTGGCGGCGATCGTTGCATGTGTGGACGGCTATGATCTGTCCAGCGAATTCGCCATGAACGGTCTCGTGGTTGATGATGGGATTGGAGATGTCATGAAAACAGCAGTGTGTGGATTAGTACTGCTGACATTTTGTTACAGCCGTCGCTATGCTGCAGACCGAGAGTTGCTTCGAAGTGAATATCTTGTTCTAGGATTGTTTGGCACTGTGGGAATGATGGTGATGGTGTCCGCGGCACACCTGATCACGCTGTATGTCGGTTTAGAACTTCTCTCTTTATGTCTTTATGGCATGGTCGCATTTCGTCGGGACGCCTTGCCTGCGACCGAGGCGGCGATGAAATTCTTTATCCTTGGGGCCCTGGCTTCTGGTGTGTTGCTATATGGGATGTCGCTGCTCTATGGCTTGACCGGATCGTTGCAGATCTCCGAGGTGCGGGCCGCGATAACGGAGCTTCCATCTACTGATAAAACGCTAGCGGTGGCAGTGGTGCTTGTTATTGCTGGTTTGATGTTCAAAATCGGTGCGGTGCCGTTTCACATGTGGGTGCCAGATGTTTATGAAGGGGCGCCGACNTCGACCACAATTTACTTGGCGAGCGCGCCGAAAGTAGCTGGATTTGCTATTATTTTCCGTCTCCTGATCGAGACCATGGGTGATGTGGGGGTCTTGTGGCAGGATATNCTGATTTTGGTGGCCTTGTTGTCCATTGGTCTTGGCAATGTGGTCGCGATTGCGCAACAAAATATCAAGCGTATGTTGGCGTATTCGGGGATTTCCCATATGGGATTTTTCTTGTTGGGGATCTTAAGCGGTACGGCAGATGGGTATGCAGCGAGCTTGGCCTACATACTGATTTATGCGCTGATTACGGTGGCGACATTCGCTGTTGTCTTGAGCCTTTCTGGCCCGAATCGCGAAGCCGAACGCCTAAATGACTACAAAGGNTTGGGGCGGGTGCACCCTTGGCTCGCCTTTCTCATGTTGCTGTTGATGGTTTCGCTGGCGGGGTTCCCGCCGACTCTGGGGTTTTTTGCCAAACTGGTCGTGTTGCAAGCCGTGATTGACGTGGGCCTGGTTTGGGTCGCTGTTGGCGCAGTTTTGTTTGCTGTGNTCGGAGCGTTCTACTACCTTCGAATTGTGAAGCTAATGTATTTTGATGCACCGGCAGACAATTCGCCGATACTGAATGTCGACAAAGCCGTACCGGTTATCTTATCGGTGAATGCATTGGCTATGGTCTTGGTCATGCCGTGGCTGGGGNTGTTGGCTGATCTGTGCCAAGACGTGGTGCGCTCGGCTGTTGGGTGAGGGGGTGGTCCCTATCTGATGNCCTAGAGGGGGTGCATTTCCCCCCAAAAGAATTGACGCAGCAGGGGTATTTTAGGCCGATTCAAGAGGCCTTCTTGTGGTAAAATAACGCCTGTAAATCGGAGTCTTTTTCTTACTGGAATTCACTTGAATTGCAGTGTCATCAGGTGGGTTTGTTGATGACTCTTCCGCCACGCTTCGCACCCGATTTCAGTACTCATGTGAACGACATCGCTAGGGAAACAGTGCCTGCTAATCTAGAGCAGGAAATGCGCAAATCCTATCTGGATTACGCGATGAGCGTGATCGTGGGGCGGGCGTTGCCGGATGTTCGAGACGGNCTCAAGCCCGTGCACCGAAGAGTGTTGTATGCGATGACGGTACTTGGTAATGAGTGGAACCGACCGTATAAGAAATCAGCGCGTGTGGTGGGTGATGTGATTGGTAAGTACCATCCTCACGGAGACTCTGCCGTCTACGATACGATCGTGCGAATGGCGCAGCAGTTCTCGCTTCGTTATCCCTTGATTGATGGCCANGGTAATTTTGGTTCAGTTGATGGCGATGCTCCAGCGGCAATGCGTTATACAGAAATTCGTCTCTCCCGAATAGCGCACGAACTTCTTGAGGATTTAGATAAGGACACGGTTGATTTCGTGCCTAATTATGATGAGACCGAGACACAGCCGGTGGTATTGCCGACTCGGGTACCCAATCTTCTTATTAATGGATCATCGGGTATTGCAGTGGGAATGGCCACCAATATGCCCCCACATAATCTCAGCGAAGTCGTGACTGCGTGTCTGGCCTACATNGATAATGAGAATATGAGTGCCAGAGAGTTAATGGAATTCTTGCCGGGGCCGGATTTCCCNACTGCCGGCCTCATCAATGGCGGTCGTGGAATACTTGATGCTTATCAGACCGGACGGGGNAAGATCTATGTGCGTGCCCGCGCTGGTATAGAGGATGCGTCTGATGGAAATCCAACCCGNATTGTTGTNACTGAATTNCCGTATCAAGTTAACAAAGCGAGGTTGCTNGAGAAGATTGCGTTGTTGGTNAGAGGNAAGCGCCTTGAGGGNATTACGGCGTTGCGNGACGAATCCGATAAGCAAGGAATGCGGNTGGTNATAGANCTCCGGAGAGGNGAATCACCCGATGTCATGCTCAANAATCTTTANCGACATACACAGATGGAGACTGTGTTTGGCATTAATCTNGTTGCGTTGGCCGGTAATCAGCCAAAACTGTTCAGNTTGCCAGAGCTGTTAGANGAGTTTGTTCGGCACCGGCGTGAGGTGATTACCCGTCGGACGTTGCANGAATTAGCNAAGGCTCGATCACGAGCCCATGTTCTTGAGGGNTTNGCNGTAGCGCTTTCTAATATTGATGANGTNATCGCGCTGATCAAGTCGGCCGCGAGTCCNCAGGAAGCNAAAATCCANTTGNNTTCTNAGCAGTGGNTGCCNGGCGCGGTNATGGGGATGCTCGACGAGGTTGATGCNGCNTNGTTTCGNCCGGCNGATGCGGANCCAGATACTGGCCTCGATGNAACNANGTATCGTCTGACAGANGCTCAGGCACAAGCGATACTNGATCTACGACTCCACCGTTTAACGAGTCTGGAGCAAGAGAAAATTCACACGGAATATCGAAANNTGNTCGATCAGATTCGNGATTTGTTAGATATTCTGNGNAGNAGTTCGCGNCTGATNGCGGTGATCAAATCAGAGTTGATCNATATCCGTGAGCGTTATGGTGATGAGCGNCGAACCGAAATTCTTGACGCGCAGATTGATTTNTCCGATGAAGANCTTATCCCATCNGAGGACTTGATGATCACGCTGTCTCACGCCGAGTACGTNAAAAGCCAACCCCTANCCGATTATCAGGCCCAACGTCGGGGAGGACGTGGGCGTGTGGCAGCACGCACGAAGGAAGAGGATTTTATTCGCTCGATGTTCGTCGCCAATAGTCACGACACCCTGTTGTGTTTCTCAAATCTCGGTAAAGTCTATTGGTTGAAGGCGTACCGCTTGCCGCAGGCCGGTCGGCAGGCGCGTGGTCGACCGCTTGTTAACCTTTTGCCGTTGGAGGGCGATGAGAAAATCACCGCTTTTTTGCGTCAAAACGGGACCACTGATGGGGGCCATTTTGTTGTTATGGCGACGCGTAACGGAACGGTCAAGAAAACCTCGGCCGTCAGCTTCGGTCGATCGCGATCGACCGGACTCCGCGCCATTCAGTTAGCGCCTGAGGATGAGTTGGTTGAAGTGGCCATTACCAGTGGGCAAGCAGAGATTGTCCTGGTGAGTTCAAACGGCAAAGCGATACGCTTTCCGGAGAGCAATGTTCGTGAGATGGGTCGTACGGCTCGCGGTGTCAGAGGGATGTCCCTGCGCACTAATCAGCGGGTCGTTTCAATGATAGTGGTCGAAGCTGAGGATGCGAACAAGGATATTCTCCTTGCCTCTGCTATGGGCAATGGAAAACGGACGCGAACGCAAGATTTCCCAGTCCGACGCCGTGGTGGTGTCGGGGTAATCGCGATCAAGGATGGGGCTCGTAATGGGGAAACGATTGGGGCGCGTCAGGTGGAGGAGGGAGACCAAGTGGCATTGATTACGGACAGTGGTAGGTTAGTAAGAACGGGGGTCTCTGAGATTTCACAGCTTGGACGCAATACGCAGGGCGTTCGCCTGATTGCGTTGAGTGAAGGCGAGGCGTTGGCGGGCATTGAGCGGATAGATGAGAGTATGCATCTTGTTGTGGATGACGTTGACGGGCTTGAGTTAGATTCAAAGGTTAACGGTGACCCGGTTTGAGTAAACATGTCTCAGAAGGAACAATTTAAACAACTGCGTGATCGGATCGATAAAATCGACGATCAACTGTTGGGGCTGTTGAATGAACGGGCGGATTGTGCGCTCGCGATCGGTGCCGTAAAGGAAACCACGGCCGGAGCGGTGGTCTATCGCCCGGAGCGAGAGGCACAGATATTGCGCCGAGTGATAAAGGCGAGCGCCGGCCCTTTGACTCCAACACAGATCACCGGTATCTACAGGGAAATCATTTCGGCATGCAGAAGTGGGGAAGAAAAGCCTAAAGTTGCGGTACTCGGGCCGGTAGGCACCTACAGCGAGATGGCGGCGGTTAAGCACTTTGGCCAGGAAGTAGCAATCGAATTTGAGACGGGTATAGAAGAAGTCTTCCGTTCGGTTGAGACTGGAGACACAGACTACGGCGTTGTGCCGGTGGAAAATTCTACCGAAGGGGGTATTGCTATCACGCTGGATTGCCTCGTCATTACGTCGCTGCGCATCTGTGGAGAAATCGATCTTCGAATTCGTCACGCATTGATCGGCAAGGGAGCCGAGGCATTCGGCATGGTCAAAGTAGTGCGAGCACATCCCCAGGCACTTGCGCAGTGCCGCAAGTGGTTAGATCGTCATCTGCCAAATGCCGAACGGGTACCGATGGCAAGCAATGCTGTTGCGGCGGATGAAGCGGCGCGAGATGCGTGCAGCGTTGCGATTGCAGCGCCGGAGGCGGCGGAACATTATGGTTTGGCGGTATTGCATCGAAATATTGAAGATCAGACCGGAAACACAACTCGATTTCTCATCATAGGTCGCCAATGTCTCTCTGGCAGTGGTTATGACAAAACCTCTTTAATTTTATCCGCTCATGGACGTGATGCACCGGGCTCTTTGCAACGATTGCTGGCGCCGCTTGCGACGCATGAAATTAATATGACCAGCCTGCAGTCACGACCATCAAAAACCGGACTTTGGGAGTATGTGTTTTTCCTCGATTTTGAGGGACATCAGGAGGAAACATTGGTCAGTCGGGCACTGGCTGACATCCAGAAGGAGTCGGCGCTGTTTAAGGTTCTTGGTTCTTATCCCAGGTCACTTTAGATCGAGACAATCCATGAATTTGAATGACCTTGTGGTGCCGGGTGTACGTTCGCTACAACCCTACCAGCCGGGAAAACCGGTAGAAGAACTAGAGCGCGAGTTGAGTATCGAAGGTATCGTCAAGTTGGCGTCCAACGAAAACCCTCGTTCGCCGGTGGCTACGGTGCAACGGGCGATGGCCGCCGCAGTTTCGGAGATTTCTCGCTATCCTGATGGCAGTGGCTTTCAACTTAAACAACGTTTGAGTGAGTTGTTGAATGTCACGCCGTTAAATCTTACGCTCGGGAATGGATCTAATGATGTGCTCGAGTTGGTCGTCAGGGCTTTTGTTCAGCCAGGTGAGGGTGTTGTCGTCTCTGCCCATGCTTTTGCTGTCTATGTGCTTTGCGCATCGGCTGCAGGTGCCAAATTACAGGAGACGCCTGCACGAAACTGGGGCCATGATCTGGATGCTATGTTCGATAGGGTCGATCGGGAGACTCGTGCGGTTTTCATCGCCAATCCAAACAATCCGACAGGTACCTGGGTGAGCTCAACTAAGTTACGGCAATTCCTCGATGCGCTGCCTTCTCATGTGATTGCTGTTGTCGATGAGGCGTACTTTGAGTATGTGGAAGAGGCCGAATACCCAGACTGCATTGAAATGCTGCCTACTTATCCCAATCTGATTGTGACTCGGACGTTCTCAAAGATTTACGGTCTGGCAGCTTTGCGGGTTGGCTATGCGATCGCTTCTGAACAGATTACCGATGTTATGAATCGCATTCGGCACCCATTTAACGTTAATTCCATTGCGTTGGCCGCTGCTGTGGGGGCACTCGATGACCAGGAGTTTGTCGAGACCAGTCGGACGCTTAACCGAGAGCAAATGGCAGAGCTGTGTGACGGGTTCAGTCGCCTAGGATTAGAGTGGATTCCATCTGTGGGGAATTTTGTCACGGTGGATGTGGGGCAACCCGCCGCGGATATATTTCATAAGATGTTGTTGCAGGGGGTTATCGTCCGGCCTGTTGCCAACTACGGAATGCCTAATCATCTGCGGTTTACGGTAGGGCTAGCTTTCGAAAACGAAAAAGCCTTGCGTGCGCTTGAGCAGGCGCTGTGCAGGTGATGGCAGAGAAACCTTTTCTGGATGATTCTCAGGTATTACCGCGACTAGCACGAATTACAATCATTGGGGTCGGGATGATTGGCGGCTCATTTGCTCTTTCCCTCAAAGGTAAGGGGGTGGTCGATGAAGTAGTGGGTTATGGCCGCAGTCGAGAACGCCTAGAGACAGCACAGAATTTAGGTGTGATTGACCGATTCAGTTGCGATCTTACTGAAGCAGTGGCCGGGGCTGATCTGATCTTTCTCGCGGCGCCAATTGATGCTTCTAAGAGCCTTCTTAAGGCACTTGTGTCGCTGGTGGGGCCGGAGGTGATTATCACGGACGCCGGCAGTGTGAAACAGGAAATCATCGCGGTCGCACGGCAGTCTCTCGAAGAGCACTTTCCAATGTTTATACCGGGGCACCCGATTGCCGGTAAAGAAAAAACTGGTGTGACCGCGGCAGATGGANCTTTGTTTGTTGATCATCGAGTTGTTTTGACACCGGTNGANGAAACCAATCGTCATGCGACTCAACGAGTGCGTCGTCTATGGGAGATTGCGGGTGCTGATGTGGTTGAGATGGATGCAGTGGAGCATGATCGGTTGCTCGCTATGACCAGCCACTTGCCGCATGCGGTGGCGTTTGCGCTGGTTGCACTCTTGGGTGAACAACAAAATGCAGAGGAATTTTTCCCACTGGCAGCGGGGGGGTTCTATGACCTCACTCGGATTGCATCCAGTGATCCTGTGATGTGGCGGGATATTTTCTTGAATAACAGGGAGCCGGTACTCGCGGGTATTGATGGTTACATCACTGTTTTTGAGCGTATCAGAGAGTTGATCCGATCGGGAAACGGGACAGAATTGGAAACGATTTTTGAGCACGCCCGAGAAACGCGGGCCAGGATTCGAACGGGGCGGGTTGTTTAAAGACCCCACGATTGGTGTTGGCATGAATTTTCTAGTCACACCTGGTGGCTCTCTACGCGGTGAAGTGGAGGTGCCGGGTGACAAGTCAATAAGTCATCGAGCATTGATTCTGAGTGCGCTCGCGGAGGGGCCATCGGAGGTCACCGGGCTGCTGGAAGGTGATGATGTGCTGGCTACTGCTAGTGCGTTAAGGCAGGTGGGTGTCAAAATTGACATGATCGAAGGCCAGCGGTGCCGCGTGCAAGGATTGGGACTTACTGGCTTAACCGCTCCTGACGCGCCGCTTGACCTTGGCAATTCCGGTACCGGGTTTCGGTTGCTGAGCGCGGTGTTGGCTGGGCAGACATTTGCGTCGGTATTAACTGGAGATCATTCCTTACGTAAACGCCCGATGAAACGCATCATTGATCCGCTGATGCTCATGGGGGCAACGATTCACTCGAGCGAGGGGGGCTATCCTCCGCTTAAGATTTATGGGCACTACCCGTTAAGCTCGATAGAGTATGAATTGCCTATAGCTAGTGCACAGACCAAGTCAGCGGTGTTATTGGCAGGTCTTAATGCGAATGGTGTGACCCGTGTACGTGAGCCGTCACAGACACGCGACCATACTGAAAACATGTTGACTGGGTTTGGGTGTCCGGTTGAGGTGAGCGGCGGTGTCATATCACTTTGTGGAGGAGCTCGTTTAAGTGGGCGGACGTTTTCAATCCCCCGCGATTTCTCGTCAGCTGCCTTCTTTCTTGTTGGCGCGCTGATTGGGTCTGAATCGGAGTTGACCTTGCCGAGTGTTGGAATTAATCCAACTCGAACAGGGGCGTTGGACATATTGCGCTTGATGGGAGCCGATATTCAAATCATGAACCATCGAAACGTAGCGGGGGAGCCGATCGCTGATCTCAAGGTATGCGCGTGCAGACTCAGGGGGATTGATGTCCCCAGCACTTTGGTCGCTTTAGCGATTGATGAATTTCCGGCATTGGCAATCGCAGCCGCGTGCGCCGATGGGAAAACATCGATCACCGGGGTGGGCGAGCTCAGGGTTAAGGAGAGTGATCGCATCCGCTCTATTGTGGACGGGTTACGAGCGTTGACTATTGATGTAGAGGAATATCCTGATGGCATGACAATCACTGGCGGTCGATTTTCTGGTGGAAAAGTCGATAGTTGTGGCGATCATCGTATCGCAATGGCATTTGCGCTGGCGGGCAGTGTCAGCCGAGGACCAGTCCGAGTGATGGATTGCGGGTTGGTGCAAACCTCCTTTCCCGAGTTTAGCGACGTGGCGCGCAAGGCGGGTTTGCGTCTTGAAGTAGAGCCGCGGTCGTGAGTGACCTGTCGGCCCCGGTTTTGACCTTGGACGGCCCCAGCGCGACGGGCAAGGGAACTGTCGCGGCACAAGTCGCTAAGGACTGCGGCTGGNGTTTGCTCGATAGTGGTGCGCTGTACCGCGCATTTGCCTATATCGCGGACCAAAAAGGCGTTGCGGTGCACGATGATGCGGCGATACGTTTGTTGGGAAATGAGTTGGATTTAAAGTGTTCTTTGGGGCCAGGAGGCGCGGCCGTGATTTTATGGGGTGATGTCACTTTGTCTGATCAGATCCGCACTGAGTCGGTGGCACAGCGGGCCTCGTATTACGCCGAACGCCCTTCCGTGCGGGAGGCGCTCCTTCAACAGCAGCGTTCCAATCGGCGCCTACCGGGACTTGTCGCGGATGGTCGTGACATGGGCACTCGAGTATTTCCCGATGCCAAAGTCAAAATCTTTTTGACTGCGGCACCAGAGGTCCGTGCAAGAAGACGCTATAACCAGTTGAACGAAAAGGGAATTAATGCTAGCCTCGTTGCAGTCGAAGAGGCGATGCGGGCGCGAGACCAACGCGATGAACAACGAGAGATTGCGCCCATGAAAGCGGCCGCCGATGCTGTGGTGATCGATACCACGCAACTAGGAATTTTGGAGGTAGTAACCAAAGTGAAAGCGTTACTGTTGTGTCCTTGACACGCTCAAAGGATCGCATCAGTTATTCGTGAGGAAGGTGCACAAAAAACACGTGACCTAGGTTTATTAAAAGGCAGCCGCTACGCGAAGTATTTCTTTCGTGGGCGGTATTTGTTGGACCTTTTGACAACCAATGGGCACCCCATTAACCCTTAATTGTTCAACGGCAGTCGCCGTTCTTAAATTCACACCATGTCAGAAAATTTCGCACAACTCTTAGAAGAATCCCTTAGTCACTCGGTCATGAAGCCTGGTGCGGTTATCGAAGCAGAAGTGGTCGATATCTCAGCAGACTTTGTTATTGTAAATGCGGGCCTTAAGTCCGAGGCCGAAATCCCAGTCAATCAATTTAAGGATGCAGCAGGCAATCTAGATATAGCGGTCGGTGACAAAGTTGAAGTAGCCATTGAAGTTGTTGAGGACGGATTTGGCAACACGCGGTTATCGCGCGAGCGTGCCCGCCGAGCCCGGTCTTGGGAGATGCTGGAAAAAGCATTTGAAGAACAGTCGATTGTTACCGGGAATATGACAGGCACGGTCAAAGGGGGATTCACCGTAGCGATCGAGGGGGTCAGGGCATTTCTGCCTGGCTCGTTGGTTGACATCCGGCCGATCTCAGACATGGCTTATCTCGAAAATAAAGAACTCGAATTCAAGGTGATTAAACTTGATCAGGTAAGAAATAACGTGGTGGTGTCCCGCAGGGCGGTGGTTGAGAAAGAAATGGAAGCCGAGCGCAAACAGTTGCTCGAGAATATCGAGGAGGGTCAGGTTATTCGCGGTGTGGTTAAGAATCTCACGGACTACGGTGCATTTGTGAATCTTGGTGGACTCGATGGATTACTTCATATCACTGATATTTCATGGAAACGCGTCAAACATCCTTCCGAAGTGGTCAATGTTGGCGACGAGGTGGATGTGCGAGTGTTGAAGTTCGATCGGGGACGCAATCGTGTTTCATTGGGAATGAAACAGCTGGGCGATGATCCATGGACGGATATCAGTCGCCGTTATCCGGAGAGTAGTCGATTGTTTGGAAAGGTTACCAATGTTACTGACTATGGTGCGTTTGTGGAGCTTGAAGAAGGAATTGAAGGATTGGTTCATGTCTCAGAAATGGATTGGACCAATCGAAATGTGCATCCGAACAAGGTGTGCCACGTCGGTGATGAGATCGAGGTAATGGTGCTGGACGTTGATTCCGATCGCCGTCGAGTGTCGCTCGGTATTAAGCAATGCAAGGCCAATCCATGGGAAGAATTTGCAGCTATACACAAGAAAGGTGACCAAATCACTGGACAGATCAAGTCAATTACCGATTTTGGCGTGTTCATAGGCCTCGATGGTGGAATTGATGGATTGATCCACCTGAGCGATTTATCATGGGATGAGACAGGCGAGGATGTTGCCAGAAATCACAACAAGGGTGATGAAGTCACGGCTGTGGTCCTCGCCGTTGACGCGGATAGAGAACGCATCTCTCTTGGGTTGAAGCAGTCACAGTCTGATCCGTTTCTAACATTCGTCTCGGAAAATCCAAAGGGTTCGCTCGTGAAAGGTACGGTCGAGAGCGTTGACGCGAAGGCGGCAACGATTAAATTGGCCGATGGTGTGGAAGGCATGTTGCGGGCGACAGAACTTTCGCGCAATTACGTTGAAGACGCGCGAATGTCGCTTAACGAAGGGGATGCTGTCGAGGTCAAAGTGACAAGCATCGAACGAAAAGACAGGCGGATAACGCTCTCGATAAAAGCCATGGAGCTTGATCGTGAGAGTCAGGCGGTTAAGGGTTACGGGACCCAGGCTATTGGAACGACGTCTCTCGGGGATAAGTTAAAGGAACAGTTGGATAAATCCCCCGAGGCAAGTTGAGGCAGTTTGCATTATGGACGACACGGATAACACTGGTCGGTCAACAATTACAAAGTCTGAACTGATTGAGCAGTTGACGATTGATCAGTTGCATCTGGATCCGCAAGATGTTCAAGTTTCAGTCGACGCGCTTCTCGATCGAATCAGTCGTTCGTTGATTAACGGTGAACGTATTGAGATTCGTGGATTTGGCAGTATTAGTCTGAGGTACCGTGAGCCGCGGTTGGGGCGGAATCCCAAAACCGGTGAACCGGTGTCCGTTCCTGGTAAGTACGTCCCCCATTTCAAGCCGGGGCGGTTTCTACGAGAGCGGGTTAATCGCCTGCTTGGTGTGACGGGCGACACAACAGATATTGATTAGGGTTATCGTCGACCACGCCCGAATCACCGCGCACGCATTGCGCCCGCTGTGCTGTGTCCAGGGTCGGCGTCGGTTAGTTAGCGAGCCAGTCAGGCTAAGGGCGCGGTGTTGAGTTGTCGCAGCGTGAGGCAAGATGAAACGACTTTTCCTTATCCTCGTTACGTTTCTGGTAGCTCTATTGGGCCTGACGTTCGCAGTACATAATCCGCAACAGGTTGAGGTCCACTACTACTTTGACTGGATCTGGCGGGGTTCACTTGCTTTATTGTTATTTCTCACGTTAACCGTTGGCTTGTTGATAGGTTGGTTAGCGGGGCGATTAAGGGGTTTTATTCTGAAGAAACAAGCGAATCAGCAGTCGCGAATAGACCGCGATTCGAGAGATGCCTCTCTCACGCCACGTAATGTGTCTCGTCACTTGCATGACGTGAACGAATAACAGACATGGATCCAATCTGGTTGATAGTTCTCTTACCGCTCGCTGCTGGATCGGGATGGTATTTCGGACACCGTAAAGTGATTCAGGCAGCGAATCACGAGGCGAGTTTGTTACCGTCTGCCTATTTTCGTGGACTTAATTTTCTACTTAATGAGCAGCATGACAAAGCGCTTGATGTTCTCGTTGGTGCCTTGGAATCCCACGGCGACACCGTTGACGTACAGCTAGCATTGGGCACGCTTTTTCGGCGCAGGGGTGAGTTGGAGCGGGCAACGACCGTTCATCAGAATCTTGTTGCACGAGAAGGTCTTGAGCCCAGTTACCGTTTGCAGGCCCTTTTTGAGTTAGCTCAGGACTACTACAAGGCAGGTCTTCTGGATAGGGCTGAAAACCTTCTGCTTCAGGTTAGGGGCGGACGTGAGATCGAGGAGTCGGCAAACCAACTGTTATTGCAGATTTACGATCAAGAAAAAGAATGGGAACGAGCGTCCAGTATTGCTCGCTCCTTACAGGGTTTCGTCAATAACGGTGCATTAGATGGTGTGATTGCGCAGTATCAATGCGAGGTGGCTGAGGCGGCTATTGCGGCGGGTCGCTACCAGACTGCGCGTTCAAAGGTTGCTGATGCTTTATTGGCCGACCAGGACTGTGTCAGGGCTTTGATCCAGTCTGGACGTTTGGATGCTCTAACCAATGACCACCGGTCTGCATTGGCGATGTGGGAACGGGTTGTGCAGTCACGGCCTGAATTGCTTGATGAGGTTATCGGGTTGGTCGACCAGAGTTGTACGATGCTTCAAGACAAAACGGCTTACCAGGGTTTTCTCGAACGTTATTTAGATCGAAACCGCACCAGCACTCGCGCACTCATGTCGATGGTCGACTTGTTGTCTTCCTTAGGGAGTGGGAGGGAGGTTTACCGTTATCTCGAAGATTGGTTCGAGAATAACCCATCGATGGTCGCTTTAGTGTTGCTGTTGCAGCACCGACCTGCGGACGCAGGAAAGTGGTCTACTGGGAGTTCCCAAGTGATTGAACGTATGGCCGGTGAGTTAGTGGACCATGATGATGGTTATGAATGTCGCCAATGTGGATTTCAGGGGCGCGCGATGCACTGGCAATGCCCCGGTTGCCGTCACTGGAACTCGATCCTGCCGAGGCAACTTTCAACCTAAACGCGAATCAAAACTGTGACAAATGGCACTGACGGAAACAGGACGGTGGATGATGATAGTCCGCGCTTGCCCAATGGAATGGTGAGTCAATCGGAAAATCGTTTCCTTTTGAACAATAAGGAGTCCTGTTATGAAAATATTGAAAGGCATGGGTGCCCTGGCTTTGTTGTCGCTGATGTCTCCCGTCTTGTCAGCGGGAATCAACATCAATACAGCCGATTCAGTGGCACTGGCCGATGGCTTAAAGGGTGTCGGGCCACGACTGGCAGAGTCGATTATTGCTTATCGAGAAGCCAATGGGCGCTATTGGGCTGTCGAGGATCTGGTTCAGGTCAAAGGGATTGGAGTCCGCCTTGTTGATGACAACCGAGATATTATCGAGGTGTGGGTGGAGCCTGAGGAACAAGACATCACCGACTTCTCAGGAGAGGCCATGCCGATTCCGATTCATGAAATCTACTGATAAACTACGTCTGAAGGAAACGGAAGGGTGCCATGATAGGCACCCTTTTCTTTATGCCTTGATTCGCAACATAGGTCTAAGATCAGCTCTTTCAGCCGGGACTCGGGTTCAATGAAGATTGCAATGATTGGAAGCGGTTATGTCGGTCTGGTGACTGGCGCTTGTCTCGCTGAGGTGGGAAATACGGTNGCGTGTGTGGATTCGGACTCNGACAAAGTCAAAGCATTGAATGCGGGCGTAATACCTATATTCGAGCCAGGTCTGGAGAGGATTGTCGCTGCCAATAGGGCAGCCGGGCGCCTATCCTTTACTACCGAGGTACAAGATGCGATTGAGGTAAGCGAAATCATCTTTATTGCTGTGGGCACGCCGGCCGATGAAAGCGGGGCGGCTGACTTACAGTATGTACTGGCCGCCGCGCGTTCAATTGGCGAGGTGATGAGCGAGCCAAAGATAATTGTAACCAAGTCAACGGTGCCGGTAGGAACGGCACATCGCGTGAAACAAGCCATTGCAGATCAATTGGTTTTGCGTAGCCTTGATATTCAATTTTACGTTGCGTCGAATCCAGAGTTTCTTAAAGAGGGGTCGGCAGTAGAAGATTTCCTGAAGCCGGATCGAATTGTCATCGGAGTGGAAGATGAAGCTGTCAAAGAGAGGATGAAGGCGCTGTATTCCCCATTTAATAGAAATCGAGATCGCTTGATTGTGATGGATGTTATCTCAGCGGAATTGACTAAATATGCCGCCAACTCCATGCTTGCTACCAAGATTTCTTTCATGAACGAAATGGCGAATATCGCTGAACGAGTGGGTGCGGATATAGAAAATGTTCGCCGAGGTATCGGATCGGATCCCCGCATAGGACACCATTTTATTTATCCAGGATGTGGCTATGGGGGTTCGTGTTTTCCAAAAGATGTTTCGGCGTTGGCCAGTACCGCAAAAATGTTGGGCTATGACACGCCTTTGTTGGATGCGGTCGAGCTGGTGAACAAACGGCAGAAATCAGTGCCGATACGAAAGATCAAACGGCGCTTTGGAGATGACCTGTCCGGGCGGCATTTTGCGATCTGGGGGTTGGCATTTAAACCGAACACCGATGATATGCGCGAAGCACCCAGTATTCTCGCAATCCATGAATTGATAGCGGCAGGTGCCACCATTACCGCGTTTGATCCGGTCGCTCGGGGGACTGCGGAGATTGAATTTAGGGGTCTTGAAGGGCTCAGTTTTTCAGACGATCCGTATGACGTGTTAAGGGGCGCTCATGCATTGATCCTGTTGACGGAGTGGTCCATGTTTCGCAGTCCAGATTTGGCTCGAATGGCCGCCTTGCTGGAAGAGAAGGTGATTATCGATGGGCGCAATGTTTTCGATCCGGACGACATGCGCAGAGACGGTTTTGAGTACTTTGGTATTGGCCGGGGTGAACCCCAGTTCGACTCCGTCAAGCAGTAGGTGCAGGAATTCAGGTTAGATGCGGAAAGACAGATGTTCTTGAACCAACTAGACAAAATACCGAATATCCTTGTGGTCGGGGACTTAATGCTAGACCGCTATTGGTTTGGGGCGGTTGACCGAATTTCGCCCGAGGCGCCCGTGCCCGTCCTCTCGGCAGAAAGGACGGACGTTCGAGCGGGTGGCGCTGCTAACGTCGCAATGAACCTAGCTGAGTTAGGGGCTAATACCAGTTTGTTGTCAGTGATTGGTGACGATGACGCGGGGCGAACTGCGACGGATCTTCTTGGTAGCGCTGGTGTCAATAGGCATTTGCATCTCGATCAGGCGATGAATACGACAGAGAAACTGCGCATCATTTCTCGACAACAGCACTTGTTGCGTGTTGACTTCGAGCAGAATCCAAGCACAGAGGTGTTGGAGCGTTGTGCACTGGACTACCAACAGCTGATTAGCACTGCTGATGTGGTGGTGTTATCAGATTATGGTAAGGGGGGCTTGGCTCCGGTGCAGGCAATGATTGAATTGGCGCGTGGTCGCGGCCTGCCTGTGGTGGTTGATCCCAAAGGGTCAGAGTACGGAAATTATCGTGGCGCAACCGTTGTGACGCCTAATCTGAAGGAATACGAATTGGTGGTGGGGGCGTGGCGATCTGAGGAGGAAATGGGTGAAAAGGCCGCAACACTCTTGGTAGAGCATGATTTGAGCCAGCTCTTGGTGACGCGCGGTGCCGGTGGAATGACTCTGTTCAGGCTTGATGAGGCACCCCTGTCGCTTCCGGCTAGAACACAGGAGGTTTATGACGTTACCGGTGCGGGCGATACCGTTGCTGCTGTCGTTGCTATGGGATTGGCCATGGCCGCGCCATGGTCGGATGTCCTGTCCATTGCCAACGCGGCTGCCGGCGTTGTGGTCGGCAAGTTAGGTACGGCTGTCGCGACGCGTGAAGAAATCAGGACGTTTCTCGGCCGGCTGTAAAAACATGATTATTGTCACGGGTGGCGCAGGATTTATTGGCAGCAATCTCGTGCGCGCACTCAATGAACGGGGTTGTACCGACATTCTACTGGTGGACTGCGTTGAAAATGTTGATCAAATCAGCAACCTGGCAGATCTATCGATTAGTGATTACATGGATAAAGATGAATTCCGACGACAACTGGACCGCTCGATGGGGTTTGGGGCGGTAGAGGGGGTCTACCACCAGGGAGCTTGTTCCGACACAATGGCAACTGATAGTCGCTATATGTTGGAGAATAATTATTCGTTCTCGCGCGATCTCCTTGAGTGGTGTGTCGGTCGTCGGGTACCTTTGATCTACGCGTCGTCGGCAGCTGTTTATGGTAGCGGTGCGGAATTTTCTGAAAATCCCGGAGTCGAGCATCCGATCAATGTTTATGCCTACTCGAAAAGTCTTTTCGATAACTACGTGCGTCGGGCGATGCTTCGTGCACAAAGTCCAATCGTTGGCTTGCGTTATTTCAATGTTTATGGCCCGCGTGAGTCACATAANGGCCAGATGGCATCGATGGCATGGCACTTCTACCAACAGTTCGTAGAGAATAGGAAGGTGCGTTTGTTTCGCGGAACCGGTGGTTATGGTGATGGCGAGCAATTGAGAGATTTTGTTTCTGTTGACGACGTCGTCAAGGTCAATTTGTTTTTCTCAGATCACACAGAAATGAGTGGTATCTATAACGTGGGAACTGGCCACAGTCGCTCATTTAACGACTTGGCATTGGCTGTGATCAATGGGTTGGCCCAGTTGAACGGGGAACCCGTGGTTGAGCGGCAACAGGCGCTGAGTCAAGGCTGGTTAGAGTATTTCTCAATGCCCGATGCTTTGACATCGCGTTATCAGAGTTTTACCGAGGCAGATATCAGTCGACTTCGAAAGCAAGGATACGCCACACCGTTTTTGACGCTGGAGGAAGGCGTCACAAAGTACGTAACCGAACTGCATNGCCGTGACAGGTCCGTTTTGGAATGAATGACTTGATTAAGACGGGGTGTATCTTAGTGACGGGTGGTGCAGGATTTATTGGGTCTGCGTTTATCCGTCAGTTGCTTGAGTTGACAGATTACCGAGTCATTAATATCGATGCATTAACCTACGCGGGCAATCTGGCGACCGTTTCTGATGTTATGCAAAGNCCACGGCATGAGTTTGTTCACGCGGACATCATCGATGGGCCCCGAATGCGGCAACTATTTGAAAACAACCAGCCGTTGGCATTGGTGCATCTTGCCGCGGAATCGCATGTGGATCGCTCGATTGATGGGCCCGGCGTGTTTATTACATCGAATATTGTCGGCACCTACACTTTACTGGAAGAGGCACGTCGTTATGTGACCGAGTCAGTCAGCGAGGCGGCAGCGCAGTTTCGGTTTCATCATGTGTCCACGGATGAAGTGTTCGGATCATTGGGGCGTGACGGGGAGTTCACGGAGGAGTCACCCTATTTGCCCAACTCGCCTTACTCAGCCAGTAAGGCGGCTTCTGACCACTTGGTTCGAGCGTGGGGTGAAACGTTTCGACTGAATACCGTGGTATCAAATTGTTCCAATAATTACGGGCCTTACCAATACCCAGAAAAGTTGATACCCGTGATCGTGCAGACCGCGCTAAGGGGAGAGCTAATTCCAGTATACGGAAAGGGGGATAATGTTCGCGATTGGTTGTTCGTTGAAGATCATGCGCGGGCGTTGGTTGAAATTCTTCAAAATGGCATGGTCGGGCGAACATATAACGTTGGCGGCAATGCCGAACGATCCAATCTNGANGTNGTTCAGGAGGTGTGTGCTGTTCTGGACGAAATTCGACCACGACAAAAAGGTGGTCGGTATGCAGACCTGATTGAATTTGTCACCGATCGACCGGGGCACGATTACCGTTATGCCATCGATAACTCTAGGATTGTTTCAGAACTCAACTGGAAACCGCTGGAGAGTTTTAGCAGCGGTATTCGAAAGACAGTCAGATGGTATGTCGATCAGCAGTCGAATTGGATTAAGACGGTACTTGCCGGTAAGGGAGATGAGGCTCGGCGCGGACTTGGAGCGACATGATGAGAGGCTTGTTATTGGCCGGTGGTTCGGGTACGCGCCTGTCACCGTTGACACAGGTTGTTTCAAAGCAGTTGTTGCCGGTTTACGACAAGCCAATGATTTATTACCCCTTATCAGTTTTGATGTTGACAGGGATTCGAGACATTCTTGTTATTTCGACGCCGTTGGATACGCCAAGCTATGAGCGATTACTGGGTGATGGAAGTCAGTGGGGCATCAA
>PAWW01000015.1 GCA_002714255.1 Acidiferrobacteraceae bacterium | reverse complement strand
TGCTAAGCCCCAGATGGATCATCTGATTGGTCTTGCTCGCCGATTGGCCCGCTACGGTGCCTGGTTTGGTGGGATTCTGATACTCGGCGCTGCGGTTGTTATCAGTGTTGAAATCATCATTCGTAAGTTTTTCATCATGTCTATCGGCGGCGCGGACGAGTTGTCAACGTTTGCGCTCGCAATTGGCAGTGCGTGGGCGTTCAGTTTCACCATGTTGGAACGGGCCCATGTGCGAATTGAGTCGCTGTATGTTGTGTTGCCGACACGATTATGTGCATTGATTGATGCAATNNCTCANTTAATTTTTACTATTATCATCGCATTGATGGCCTGGTATGGTTTTCAGGTGTTTTCATCTTCGTGGTCGATGAGTTCCCGAACGTTGTCTCCCCTAGCAACCCCCCTCGCCATTCCACAGTTTCTGTGGGCAGCTGGACTCATATTTTTTCTATTGGTTTCAAGCCTGTTGTTGACACGGGCTGTGTTAGCGCTGGTGGTGGGTGATTTGGATACTGTGCGCCGTCTTATCGGACCTCGCAGTGCCAAACAAGAGCTTGACGAAGAACTCGCTGTAGTGGCAAGACATCGAGAGATGTCCGGGGAGAGCAAACAATGATAACGGTAATGATGACGGTGCTGCTGGGTTTGCTCGCCATCAGTATTCCGGTGGCGGCTGTCCTCGCGACGACGGCGCTGGTTCTTGGGAATTGGTTTTCGTTTCTCAACCTGACGCCGGCCATCGGGGAACTTGCGTGGTCTTCGTCCACTTCGTTTATCTTGGTTGCTGTTCCGCTATTTATTCTTCTTGGCGAAATTCTCTTGCGCTCTGGTATCGCTGAGCGTATGTATGGGGCTATGACGCATTGGTTGGCTTGGCTACCCGGCGGCTTGATGCATTCAAATATTGGTACCTGCACGATGTTCGCTGCAGTATCGGGGTCCAGTGTCGCTACTGCGGCCACTATCGGTACGGTGGCAGTTGGGGAAATTGATCGCCATCAATACAACGAGCGATTTTTTCTTGGCACCATCGCTGCGGGTGGNACGTTAGGGATTCTTATTCCACCGTCGATCAACATGATTGTCTATGGTGTGCTCACAGAAACNTCGATTCCGCAGCTTTACCTTGCCGGATTTACTCCGGGACTGATTTTGGCGTTGCTGTTTATGGTGACAGTTCTAATTGGTTGTTTGTTTCGTCCGCAATGGGGTGGGAAAAAAATTAAAACCGACTGGCAAGCGCGTTGGAAGACATTGCCGGANATGATCCCGCCGTTGATTATNTTTTNNGTTGTGATTGGTACCATTTACCTGGGCTGGGCAACTCCTACTGAATCTGCAGCNCTCGGTGTGATTATTGCGCTTGTTCTAGCAGCTTGGCGACGACGGCTGACGATTCTAATGTTGCGTGATGCGATAGAAGGTACGATGCGAACTACCGGTATGGTGATGATGATCCTCGTAGCGGCATTTTTCCTTAACTTTATTATTACCGCGATCGGGCTCACTGCTAAGGTCAATGCATGGGTGTTTGGAATGGGCCTAACACCCATGGAAACGCTGATCGCTGTGGTGTTGTTCTACCTGATTCTTGGCATGTTCATGGAGACGTTGTCCATGATGGTAGCAACGGTGCCGATTATTACTCCGCTGATTATCGCGCTAGGGTTTGATCCGGTCTGGTTTGGGGTTCTTATCATGTTGCTCATAGAGACTGCCATGATTACACCGCCTGTGGGGATTAATTTATTTATCGTTCAAGGGGTTCGTGGGCGAGGACAACTGCATGACGTGATGATTGGCGCGTTGCCTTTCGTCGGATCCTTGGTCGTTATGATCGTCTTGCTAATCCTTTTCCCGGAAATAGCGTTGTGGCTTCCTGAACTGCTCAGGAAATGACGGCCGCTTTGTTGCGAGCGTGATTTTGGACCCTGTTCAATGTGTTAGTGCACTTGGCCATCTTCGAGCACTCCACCAGCTTTGAGAACGTTCCAGAATGAATAGTCGGCGAAGTGGACGATCGTGTTTTCAAGACTACGCTTGAGAAATTGTCCTTCTCCTGAGTGTGCTCCGGCGCAATGAGCGACTTCCTCAGGCAGTCCAACGCGTAAGCACAGGTANACACCGTAAGCCGGATGTCTAATTGACGGTAAACCTGCAGATTTGGGTGAACTTTTCCAACGTTTCTGGTTTTCTGGATCAAATTCCCAGGGCTTGCCGACATCGTGACATAGAGCGCCGGCGATCAGGTGATCTCTATGTACGGTCAGTAAGTCAAACATATCACTGAGCTCATCTGCCATGCGCATGGCAATTCGCGTAACGCCACGTAGATGATCTGCCTGGGTGCCTTGTTTTAGGGGTGGGGTGTCAGGATTGCCGGAGGCCTTGATNTCGCTAATGGCATTAAAGCTGCTTTCTGCGATGGCGAGTGCCCACACCTCAATCACTTTTTCCCGAAGGTCCGGGTCTTGTATTTCACTGACTTCAGGAAGTTCACGACGCACCATGGCTCTCAATTCGGTTGTTACATTAGTTGTATCGTTCATATCCGATCTCCATTCGTAGATTTGTTAGCACTGTCCTGTCTGTTTTCTGTAGCGATCAGCTCTAGTTGATGAACGACAATTTTTCTAACAATGTATATTGATAAGGTTATTAGGGGTTCATCACGCGCAAAGCTCAGTGATCGCAATGCTAACAGCGCCCGCGGCTGTCACCAGGTCTTCGAGCAGTACACGCTCATCAGGTGAGGGCCATTCGTCATAGAGGCGGATGTCGCCGGGGCCGTATTGGATTGATGGTATGCCTGCAGCGTGGAGAATGTTCCCATCTCCGACATTACCAATGCGGAGCACACCACCAATATCGGGTTCGGTTCCGGCTGCCAGTGTATGGCCGTACGCTAGAGCCTTAACTAGTGGGTCATCTGGTCGCAGGTCAACAGGATCTTGAAGCCAACCGTCAGTATCGAAGACTGGCATTGTTAGCTCCGAGTGAAATGCCGGATATTGTTCACGAATTCCATCAAGAAGGCGCCCCACATCGGCACGGGCGGACTCGAGTGTCATGCCGGGTACCGTCCGAATTTGGAAGTACAACTCGCATTCCCGAGTTGTGAGGTCCGATCGGCTGGCATAGTAATAGTGGTCCTTGACAATCGCATCAAACATGATTTTTGGAAAGCCAGGTAAGTCGACATGCGGCTGGAAGGATAGCCAACCGCCCGGTTCTATTGCATCAAGGCTAGGCCCCATTTTTTGCATGATCAACGCTTGTTGTTCGATCGGATTGAAGTAATTCGATTTTGCTTCGTCGCTGTAGCGAAAGAAGAGATCTCCGGAGGTCGTCTTGATTTTTCCACGGATCATGCCCACTGCCACACTAGCGATTGTATTTGCCGAGTGTTCGAGATTAATGCATAGGTCTGCTGTCACACCGTGTGCTAACAATGCTCTGGTTCCGGCTCCACCTAACTTATGCGCGACTACAGGACACACGAGTACATCACCAGTCAGTTCGATACCGGATTTAATCACCGCCTCGACTGCCCCTAGGGCGACGGCAATGCCGCCTTTGTCGTCATGGGACCCCATGCCCCATACCCAACCATCCTCATACAGCCCAGCGTAAGGGTCTACACTCCACCCGGTCATTTCAACACCCGGGTCCATGTGGGCGTTGAGCATGAGGCACTGCCCGCCACCCTTGCCAGTCAGTCTACCAATGGGCTGGCGCGAATTCGGAATCGAGGAATCGTATGGATGGGNGACCGTCATCATTTCAACATCGAGCCCGAGTTCTGACATGTAATCTGCCAGATAGTCAGCGATGGCCTGTTCCTGGAAGTGCGAACTGGGTATGCGAATAAGTGACTGCTCGAGAGCTAAGATACGATCCGAGTCGATCAATGCCAGTAGCTGTTCCGCAGTGGATTTGATTGCCATTGTGTTTTACCTTTTAAAGTTCGGCGTGTGCCAAAAGATGATGGATAGAGTGTCGACAATACGTTGCTGTTACGCGGGTAGTCTCGTCTGTGGTCAGACGATCAACGCAGATTGTGCGTAACCGCCGTCGACGAGGAGCGTTTCGCCTGTGACAAAAGCGGATGCGCCGCTAGCAAGGAATACGGCCGGTCCCGCAAAGTCGGCCGGTGTGCCCCAGCGACCTGCTGGGCAGCGATGTTCGACGTGGTGATCCAGACCTGGGAACGTCTTTCTCGAACCTTGGGTGAGTGGTGTATCGATCCATCCGGGGAGAATCGCATTAACCTGGATTTGATCAGGCGCCCAAGCGACCGCTAAGCTTCGTGTGAGCTGCACAATACCGCCTTTGCTAGATGCATACGCGGCGGTTTTTGCAGAGCCAAAAATTGATGTTATAGAGCCTACATTGATAATTTTTCCACCATGCTTGCACATTTCTGCATAAACTGACTGGCAACAGAGAAATGCACCTTTTAGATTGACGTCCATTACTTCATCCCACTCCGCGGAGCTAAAATCCTGCGGGGGTTTTCTGATGTTAACGCCGGCATTATTGACGAGTATATCGATGCGGCTGAATGCTGATANTGTTTNCTNTGACATNGCCTTTATNGACGACTCATTGCTGACATCGGTCTGAATNCCTAAGGTNGGTACGCCGTATTTTTGTTTGATTTCNTCGGTNACNCGAGCGGTTTTTTTCTGNTCGCGCGCAGCGACCACAACAGNNGCACCGGCCATCGCAAATCCGTGAGCAATACCCTCACCAATGCCGCTGTTACCACCGGTGACGATAGCCACTTTACNGTCTAACCGAAACAAGGTATCCATAGATGGCCTCCGAACGAACTGTGCTAGATGTTATGTGTCGCTTCGATAAATACACTGNTAGGAATTGTTCATTTTCCGNCGTTCCCAGGTCCAGTTACGNACGCGAGTGCTCCATGGGGTGGAGCTGCGTTGGCGAAAGGCATCGCTGTCAAATAAATCATCACTGGTAAGGTCGTACAACGCCGCATAATCCGGTGCATAAGGCCCAAGTTTGCTGGGTTCTCCGGATGGAGTTGGCTGGATCATAAAGCGTCGCGCGTTTAGCACGCCGGGTATTTGTAGGTACGATGGAATGTGTTCGGTGTTGTACCAGGCGTGATATTCATCTAGGACCTCTGCAGGGAGGTCGGCGTGCCCCACCGCAAGCAGATAGTCTGAGTCGGCTGGTATGCTGTAGGAATCACTATCGGGAAAGATCTGTCGAAAGATTCCTCGAGAAATATCGGGTTGCGCACGTGTTCTTGCTTCGAAACTGTCACTGGGCAGCGACGCCTCATGTTGTACTAGAGCCAAATAAGGTTTGCTAGACAACACATCTTGAGTCTCGACCTCGTATAAGGCGAGATACTGTGGTCCTGGAATGGCGAAGTCCGTCGGTAGTCCGTTGCTCAACTTAAAACGACGGATGCATAAAAAGCCAGGGATTGCGAGACGTGCGGCAATGTGTTGCGTTTCGTACCAGTTATTCCATTCGGCTTCGTCGGCTCCCGGCGAGTTAGTTCTTACTAGGATAATGGTTCTCTCGGCAGTCATTGTTATGCCTCTAATTAGGTAGCCTTCGTTATTTAATTAATTGTCGTAAAATGGCGGTCCAGCAGAGAGGCTGATGTGAAAAATCGTTCTGCATCTTAGGCCATTCTTTTTTCACTAATACATAATTAAAACTAATATCGCACTGTGAGAGTACACTGATATCGTCTTCAGTGGAATGTTTTAATCCTGATATAACTCTAACGTTGAGTATCTTTTTAGAACTGTGATTAAGAACATTAGCGCGAATGCTGTGATATCAGATGGCGTCGAAGAGCGCACGAGAATCGGCATGCTGACGCCGTCGTCTAATACCGTGTTGGAACCTGTGACCCATGAAATCGCTCGGCAAGTCCCGGGTTTATCCATGCACTTTAGTCGGTTGCGCGTTACGGAAATCGCCTTGAACCAGCTGGCCCTAGCGCAGTTCGATCTGGATCCGTTTCTTGGGGCAGCCTCATTGCTTGTTGACGCAAAGTGTCAGGTGATTGCCTGGAGCGGGACTTCTGGCGGATGGCGTGGCTTTAAACATGATCAAGAGATCTGCGATGCGATTGAGGCTCAGTATGGAGTGAGCGCGACAACAAGTGTTTTGGCGCAGAGAGATCTATTTGAGGCGCATGGGGTGAATGAGTTTGGACTCTTGACACCCTATACCAGTGATGTGCAAACAAAGATTGTTGATAATTTTGGTGCGGCCGGATTTCATTGCCTGGCGGAAAGACATCTGGGCATTTCGGATAATTACAGTTTTGCTAATGTAGACGACGCGACCATTTGGAGGCTTTGCAGAGAACTGGCCGATGAGGGGGCACAATCAATCGCGGTCATTTGTACCAATGTAAAAGGAGCAGGTCTCGCGACTGCGTTGGAGTTGGAGCTTGGTATAACGCTTTACGATTCAGTGAGTGTGGTTGTCCTGCGAGCGTTGCAGCTTGCCGGCGTACCGGTCGATCAGGTGCATGGGTGGGGTCGTATATTTGCCCTTTCGTCGTGATCGGATGGAGTTGGCGCGGTGGTCGTAATAAACGGCCAATAACACTGCGGCACGACAGTAACGGCATATCAAGGGGGTATGAGTATTGAGCTGAGCATGCATTTAGACGCTCTAGTTCGAATTAGGCATTCACGAAAACCAGGGTCTCCGCAGATGTTAGTGGAACATTGATTGATATTGTATTGTGGGATTTTAAAGGAGCGGCGCTGTTGCGCCGCTCCTTTTTAACGACTTTACTGCAAAGAGAATATAACGTCGTCGCACCACTAACCGTCGACAAGTTCCTCCCGATAAGCCGCAAAGCGCCTTCTCATCCAGCCAGTACTTTGCATGCGGTCACAGAACATATCGAGAAACGCGACCCATTCAGGATCTCCGTACCTGACTGCCCAAGTATTCGGTAAGGTCTCAAAAACAATTCCGGTGAAGTTGGCCCAATTGGCACTCGACGCGAAGACTTCGATGTCGAAATCTCCGTCGATAGCAGCGGTGGCCTGTTTGTTTTTCACGGGCTCGAAGGACATCGCGAGGGTACCCGGAATCGATATCACCTTGGCATTCGGAAAATTAACCTTAATCTGATTTTCTATAGACGAACCTTGGTTGGCAGAGAAGGTGACATCTGCATTATTAAAGTCCTCAACCTTCGTGAATTTACCCGCGTCGTCCTTATGCACCATTATCCCAAAGCCTTTGTGATGCAGCGGACCGGCATAATCAACCACAAGTGCTCGTGGCACCGTATAGGTTAGCGATGACGCGAACATATCGTAATCACCTTTACGTAGACCGACGGTTGCATTCTTCCATGACACTTCTTGATATTCCACGCCGACTTCACACTGTTCACCTAGAAATTCGGTGGCGTCGTGAAATATCCCTCTTAATTCATTTTTTTTGAGATCAAGATAGAAATTGGGTTTGGTTTGCGCATAGCCGACTTTTAGCTTGCCAGTTTTTTTAATTCTCGCGAGTACCGAGTCATCTCTGATGCCTGACTCCAGCAATGCGGCGTAAGCATCCTTAATCGGCAGGTTAGCTGTAATCACTCCCGCCGCGGCTGCAATTCCACCAGTGCCGATTGCTGATTTTAAAAAATTGCGTCGATTGACTTTGGGTTGGTTACTGTCGTCATCATGTTTTGGTTCTCGGCTCATAGTATTTCCTCCTGATAAACGATTGACGGGTGCCTCACAATATTAGTTTAGGTTATTAGTGCTCAGTCGCACAATGGTTGTCCGGGAGGTATCAAACGTAGCGATTTCGAAGGCGCTCTGAATACCATTTAAATAGTGAAGATAAAGTCCCGATAACGACGATATAGAACACTGCAATAGTGCTCATAATTCCAATTGGTTCAAACCATTCCGCGCTCAAATGATGCCCCCAGTGCATTAAATCAGCTACACCGATGATAGAAACGAGGGTGGAAGAACGGATGACCACCATAAACTGGTTCATTATTGCTGGCGCCATCGTATGAAAAGCCTGGGGCAGAATGATACGTCTCATCACCAGATGCGCGGGCATTCCCAGTGAACGCCCGGCCTCTATATGTCCACGATTTATTCCTTCAATGCCTGCACGGAAGGTTTCAGCAAGATATCCAGCTGATTGAAGGGCGAGTGCGATGCAGCCGGCCTGAAATAGTGAGGTGGGCCAACCAAATAATGGTGGCCAAACATAATTAACCCACATTAGTTGGCAGATGATCGGCGTTGCCCGAAAAAAATTGACTACAAAACGGGCTGGCCAGTAGAGGGGTTTGATGTACATTGTGATGAGACACAACGCGAGCCCAATAACGACAGCACCTGTAAATCCCAATGCGGTCACCTGTAACGTAATTGACAGACCATCGAGTAGATTGTCCCGAGCATTCCACATTGCTCGGCCCCAGGCAGTTTCCAGGAATGATGCCATGGCCGTTAGCCTGTTTTGTCCCGCCAGGGATTGCTNAATTTNTCAGCAATGCTGGTCATTGTAAAAACAATGANAAAGTAAATCAGAGCGATTCCGGTATACAGTGGCAGCGCCTGGCCGGTGTAACTGGACACAAGATTCACGCCGTAGACAAGGTCAGGGACCATTACAAGAGAAACCAGTGTGGTTCCTTTAAAAACTGATACGCACTCGTTAAGAAATTCTGGGAGCATCTGTCGAATGGCCTGAGGCAGAATGATACGGCGTAATGTAAGTGTTCGTGACATACCCGTAGCGCGNGCCGCCTCTATATGACCCTTAGGAACAGACAGGATTCCAGCGCGAAATATTTCAGCGTAGAAGGCGCCAGCGGAGAGTGATAGGGCCATGACGGCCACAACGAGCGGATCAAATGTCACGTTGCTTTCGAGTAGTTTGCTTAGGAGTAAGGCGGGAACATAAAGAAACCAGACCAGCGTGACGTATTCAGGCGCGTTTCTGAATAACCCGATGTAAAAGGTGGCGATTGCCCGTACTGCGATATTTGTGTTTAGGCGGATTGTCGCAAAAATAAGACCAAGAACCACACCAAAGACAACAACTAAAAAAAATACCAGAAAGTTATACCAGAGACCCGGTAGCATCACCGCCTTGTATTCCCAGAAAAGAGAAAAACCGGAGACGATTGAAGCGAGTTGTTCTATCAAGGTAAGCCCTGGGTACTAATGCAAAATACTTGAAAAGAATTGCTTGCTGCGGGAGCTTTTGGGGTTGTCTATGACCTCTTCTGGGGGACCATCTTCTTCAATCATTCCATCGTGTAGTAGAACGACTCGATCAGACACTTCACGAGCAAAGCCCATTTCGTGGGTGACTACGATCATGGTGGTTCCTTCTTTCGCGAGAGATCGCATTACTCCAAGAACCTCACTAATAAGTTCCGGATCTAGTGATGAAGTGGGTTCGTCGAACAGCATGACCTTGGGTTGCATTGCAAGCGCCCGCGCGATTGCAACTCGTTGCTGCTGTCCTCCAGACAGGCGCGCCGGATACTCATCCCTTTTGTCAAGCAGTTCAACTCTCCTGAGTAATTCTGTTGCGAATGACTCTACTTCTGAACGCGCAAGCTTTTTTACCCTCAACGGCGCCTCAATAATATTTTCGAACGCCGTCATATGTGGCCACAGATTAAATTGTTGAAAGACCATCCCTATTTCCATGCGCAAAGCATTAATGGAAGTCTGGGAAGCATTGGTCCGGCGCCCGGCAGCATCGATCTGAAAACCCAGCGGGCGTCCATCAATGTACGTTTCACCTGAAGTGGGCTGTTCGAGGTGATTAATGCACCTAAGCAACGTGGTTTTCCCGGATCCGCTAGCGCCGAGCAGTGTCAGTACATCGCCCTCATGCACGTCTAACGAGATGCCCCTTAGCACCTCCAGTGTTCCAAACGTCTTGTGGAGGTCTACAACCTTTACAACTACGTTGCGATCAGACGTGTTTGTCGGCATAACCATGGTAAGAGAATCCTGGTTGGGAAGGCTTATGAAAGAATCGCAAGTTAACTCTTTTGAGTTAGGTGAGGAATGAGATTATAGGGCGCATAGTAAAATGTCATTATAATTATAAATTATTATCTGACGATGATCCGAGTTAGACACATTCCAATCAATCCGGTAAGTGCAATCAGGAGTAAGGCATTGGGTACGCCGATTTGGTCCGCCAGAAATCCACCCGAGGCGATTCCCGCAGGACTGGTCCCGATACACATGACAACAACGCCCATTATCGTGCTGCGGGTATGCCGCGGACTGACTGATAGAATAATAGTTGTTTGCAAAATCGCGAATCCAGAAAGGCCTAAGCCAGCGGCAAAGAAAATAATACAACTTCCCCACAGACTGTTCGATACGGAAAATAAAGCGATTGCGAAAAGAAATAATAGTGAGCTGAAAAAAAAAGTTGATTGGTAGTGACGCGGTCTAACATATCCAATTACACACAGTGCGCCTGCAAGGGACCCGATACCAGTAGTTGACATCAAGAGGCCAGTCCACAACGGATCAAGGTGTAATTGTGTTGCCGCGATAATTGGCATCAGGGCCCATAATGGCCAGACACAGAAGTTGAAAATGATAGTGGTTATCAGTACTCGTAGAATCGCGGGTGTCGCCAGAGCGAATTTAAGTGCCTGGCGGATGTCGAAGAAGAGTGAGACAGGGGGCGCGTCGGTCATTTGCGGTTTGGAAGGGACCCCGACGATCAGGCCCAGTGCGATCCCCAGCATAATGCAAGCCACTGCGCATGTTCCGATAAGACCGATTGTCTGGAAAAGCAGTCCACCGATCAATGGGCCGGCGATGAGGGTGATATTGTCGGTCGACCTGTCTAAACCGTTGGCCGCGGCTAAGGACTTCACACCGGAAATCTCACCAAGTAGGGCGCGGCGAACAGAATGTTCTCCGGACAATACCAGACCACTGAGAAATGCAGCGATGTTGATATGTGTCAGTCGTAACTCGCCCAAACTAGCGAGTATGCCCAGTGTGGAAAAGATTGCGATTAGGAATATCAGACTACCGGCGAGCAATCGGGACCGATTGACACGGTCAGCGATGGCGCCGGTTAGAGGTCCAAAAAAGAACAACGGAAGTAAACGCACGGCGGCGACTATAGATACGTCAAAGGCAGACCCGGTCATTTGAAANACAAACATTCCCATGNCAAGAAATTCAAGCCATCGAACGGTATTGCAGATTGCGCCCGTTAACCAGACTCGAACGAAATGTTTGTCTTGGAGCAGGTGATGGGTTCGGGCAAAGATCAACAGCATCCTCCAGTCGTTAGAAAAATTCTACATTCAAGGAGTGGTATTTCTGTTCCAACATAAGTTCCGATTATTATGATAGTGTGGAAGGTGTACCTGTTAATGACCGGGTAACAATGGTAGTCGTTGATTTTGCACTGGTGATGTCTTCGCTAAAATAGTGTTATCGAAGCCGATCGCTGATTGAGGGAGAGCGCATGAGTCAGACAGGATTTGAGTCCTCTTCGATTGTAGAGACTTATCGTCAACGAACTCCTGGGTCCGCTGTGTTATTTGAAGAGGCGTGTTCAATGTTTCCAAGTGGTATCACCCACGACTCACGGTTTCTGCAGCCCTACGGCATTTACGCTGCCAAGGCGCAGGGAGCGCATAAGTGGGATGTCGACGGAAACGAATATATCGACTATTCGGGGGGGCACGGCGCCCTGTTGCTGGGGCACTCACATCCCGAGGTTTGTGCGGCCATACAGGTGGCGCTTCAGGCAGGGACCCATTTTGGTGACAGCCATGAATACGAAATTTCCTGGGCGAGAGTCATTCAACGTATGGTGCCTAGCGCCGATCAAATTCGGTTTACGTCNTCCGGTACGGANGCAACACACATGGCACTTCGTCTTGCCCGAGCCNACACCGGAAAGAATAAGGTCATCAGATTGCAGGGCCATTTCCATGGATGGCATGACCACATGACATCAGGTTTTAATTCTCATCACGATGGGACTCCGACTCGCGGCGTTCTACCTAGCGTGGCGGAGAGTATCATTTTAGTCCCGCCTAACGATGTCGATTGTATTCATGAACGGCTGTCGAGCGATAGCGATATTGCTGCGTTGATTCTTGAGCCAACCGGGTCTACTTTTGGTATGGTTCCACTGGTCGATGGCTATCTTTCCGCGTTACGTGAGTTGACGGAACGTTATGGTGTTTTATTGATATTTGACGAAGTCGTGACTGGATTTCGTGTGGCCAAGGGGGGGGCACAGGCACACTACGGNGTGATGCCTGACCTGACAACATTGGCCAAAATTTTAGCGGGAGGGTTACCGGGTGCGGCGGTTGTTGGGTCTCGAGAAATACTGGCTGCGTTAGATTTTGATGCAATGGTGGCGGCGGGAGAAGAGAAAATTCAGCACCAGGGCACATTCAATGCCAATCCGATTAGTGCCGTCGCAGGATCCACAGCACTATCTATTATTGAGGCATCGGATGTTAATGAAAGGGCTAATGCGTCAGGAGCATTTCTGCGTCAGGGGATGAATCAGGTTCTGCATCGTATGCGGATTCCGTGGGTGGCATATGGTGAATTCTCCGTTGTTCATCTATTTACTAATCCAGACAACAGAGTAATCGATCCATCGACATTTGATCCACTCAAAATTCCTTGGCAGGAGCTAAAGAGAAATTCCTTCAACGCTGTTACTAAGTTGCGATTGGCTATGTTGGCAAATGGTGTCGAATTCAATGGATTTCCTGGAGGAACGATCTCAGGCGCGCATAGCGAAACAGATCTTATACTTACCATTGAAGCATTCGAGGAGTCGCTGAACATGCTTCAGTCAGAGAACGAGATCTAGATGCTCGTCATTCGTTATCGAAACTCAACACGAGAACTACGATGATTGTCGACTCACACGCACATATCTTCGAGAAGTGGTCCGGTGCTTGTGGGTTACCCAGTCGCGCGCTTCACTGGCGTTACATACAAAAAGTCGTCACTCGGCCAGCTGCAAAAGTAATTCGGTTTCGGGATGGCGCTCCGGGTGATGCTTCTGCCTTGTTCTCGGGGAATGGTTATTCGTGGTCAGATCTTCGCGATGATGTCCAATTTCGAGTAGGAACCTATGGCCGGTTGGATTTTACGGTAGATGGGGAGGATTATTATGTGCAGTACATGCCGCCTGCCATGGCCGACATTGAATCGACACCTGAGTTGATGATTACGCAGATGAATGCTGCAGGGGTCGATCATTGCATTCTGCAGGCAGGATTCGGTTACGGCGCTATGAACGACTATAACGCGCTTGCTCAACATCAATTTCNCACGCGATTCTCTGGTCTTTTCCATGTTGACGAACCGAGGGCAAATGAAGAGCAATGGATGAATGAAGCTCAACGAGCATTTAAGCAATTAGGATTGCGTGGTCTGTATTATTCGCTGGAACAATTCAGCCGTTATGATTTTGATGTTTGGTTTAACGAGTCGCGGTTTAACTCATTCTGGGAGATGATAGAAAGTCACGGGATTCCCGTGTTTATTGAGTTTTCGGCGATTCCGACTTACGACAAAGCCGGCTATTTAGATGTGCTCAAGCGATTCTCNACTCTTTCGAAATGTTTTCCATCGATACGATGGTTGCTTGTTATGGCGCCCCCCATTCAGTATTTTGCAGAGGGTGATGCCTGGAATTTCCCCACCGAAGTTGATGAGTTGTTCACCCGCGACAACATATTGCTTGAACTTTGTTATCCCATTACGTGGGGCGGGCGAGTTGATTACCCGTTCCCCTCGATACAGCGCTTGATNCGTAACCTGAGAGATCGTTATGGTACAAGCAAACTGGTGTGGGGCTCAGATATGCCAAATGTAGAACGGTTTTGCACCTACAGACAGTCCATAGACTACATTAGAAATTATTGTGAGTTTCTTTCCTCTGCGGAGAAAGATCGCATTTTGGGTGGGAATATATTGGATTTTCTTGGCGTACCCAAAGTTGAAGAATCATTAAGAACGGGTGCAGTAACTATTTGAGTTTTCCCGAGTGTGCAGGAGTGTGAATTGATGAAAAACCTAGTTGGTCAGCCAATCGAATTGATCGATACCCCCGTGCCTCTGATCCATCTTGATGCTTTGGAACGCAANATAGCCAAGATGAGCAAGACTATTATCAATGAAGCAAGAGTTGGCTGGAGGCCTCATACAAAGTCGATGAAAAACCCCGATCTCGTCCAGTTNTGTCTTGATGCGGGTGCACACGGGATCACGTGCGCGAANCTAGGAGAAGCAGAAGTAATGGCGGCTGCAGGCATCAAGGATATTCTTGTTGCCAATGAGGTGGTGGGTGCTACAAAGATATCTCGACTTGTTAAATTGTGTGAAAAAGCGGATGTGAAGGTCTGTGTGGATAGCATAGATAACGTTCGCCAAATTGATCGAGCTGCAGCAGCAACGGGAGTGCGACCACGCGTTCTTATCGAAGTTGATGTGGGTATGGGAAGGGCAGGTGTTAAACCCGGACAACCGGCGGTTGCGCTTGCTAACGAGATTTCAGGGCTTTCAAATATTGAGCTGGCGGGGCTGCAGACGTGGGAATCGCATACCTTGACGATAGTAGACCAGTCTGAAAAGAAGCGACAAATTCTCGCCGCTTTGTCGCTTTTAACCGAGAGTGCTGATCAGATTCGACAAGCCGGGATTTCACTAGAAATTATCAGTTGCGGGGGCACGGGTACATATTGGATCAGTGCTTTTGCACCCGGCATAACCGAAGTAGAAGCCGGGGGGGGTATCTATGGATGTGGCCGGTATCGGCGCGACTTTGGGGTTGACTTAGAGCCAGCGCTGACTATTCTGACAACGGTAACAAGTAGACCTGATCCAAACAGAATCATTTGTGATTCAGGTTTCAAGTCGAGTGGTAGAGGATTTGGCGAGCCAGAAATTCTTGACTGTGGAGTGGTTGAGTCATTCAAGTTTTCCGCGGAACATGGTTCCATTTTTCTCGCCCAAGACAATCCGTCACCTCGCCCAGGTGAACAGATTGAATTTGTGCCAGGGTATTCAGATGCAACTGTCTTCCTGCATGATTACCTTTATGGCGTTAGAGCTGGCCGCGTGGAAGTTGTGTGGCCAGTTGTCGGAAGAGGAAAGCTACAATAATTAGAGGTGCGTTGTGGATGCAATCGGATTAGGTGCNGGTTGTTGATGCAGTGCTGTGAGTCGGGGGGGGGTTAAGCGCATGCTGCCTTTCGAAGGCGCATGGTTTCTTCCTCATTAACTGCCATCTGGATGCTGTCGATAGCGACGCCGTATTCTTCAAGCGCACATTCCAGTGAGACTTTTTCATTCAAGACATCATCTAGCACGAAAGCGGGGTCGCGTTCAAACGGATTCCCCCACCCACCTGCACCGGCAAGTTGAGCGCGAAATGACTCTCCTTTTTTCAAAGTCATCATAAATTTCCCAGGCGGAACTGAGGGTGAATCGCTGTCAGGATTGAGCAAGTTACCAGCCTTAGCTCCTGCTTTTCCACCATGCAGGCCAAACGGACCAANTTTTTGCCGGTCACCGCGGACCTGTAAAATCGCATCGTTTGCTTCTACAAGGCGGTATTCACGTTCTAAGCCAACCGCTCCCCTGAATTTACCAGCACCTCCCGTGTCTGCCCGGAACTGGTAACGTTCAATGCGCAAGGGTTGCTCGACCTCGAGTATTTCAGCTGGTGTATTTGAATAGTTGACAGCCAAGGATGAAAGGCCATCAATGCCATCCTTATCCGGGCGCCCACCCCAGCCTGAAAAGAGAAACTCGAGACTCACAAAAGGGGCGCCGTCATCGGTATAGCCTGCGATCGTGACGCCATAGTCCCCCTGTACGCAGCAGGCAAAGACTTTGTCCGGTAGCATTTGCGCTAGGGCGCCCCACACACAGTCAGTCACTCGTGAGGCCCCTAATCCACGGGCAGCCACTGGCGCTGGATGGGTGCAGTGAACAAAACTTCCAGGTTCAGCGATGACCGTAATNGGTCGAAAAAACCCTTCGTTATTTGGAATACTCGGATCCATCACTGATCGGATGCAAGCGTAAACGGAAGAGACAGTAAATGAAAAAGGCATATTAATAGAGCCTTTTACCTGGGGATCGGTTCCTCTGAAATCGACAGTCAGTTCATCATTTGTTTTGACCAGGGTGGCAGCGATCCTTATCGGGTTTTCTTGAAACCCATCATCGTCGAGGAAGTCTTCGAATTCCCATTGTCCGTCGGGAAGTTCAAGCAGTTCAGCCCGAGTGAGTTCTTCTGCGTAATCAATCAGATCGAGAGTGGATGCCCGAAGGGCGGCAATGCCGTAGCGATCAGCTAAGGCCTGCAATCCGCTCTCGCCGCGACGGCATGCTGCGATGCTAGCCATGATATCTCCGAGCACTTTTTGAGGAACCCGAACGTTTGCTCTCATGAGTTTCAGGAACATCTCGTCAAGTTGTCCTTCCTTAGCAATTCTCAGCGGTGGAATGCGAACACCTTCTTGGTAAATTTCTGTGTTGTCGCATGCATTTCCGCCAGCTACTCGGCCGCCAATGTCCGTGTGGTGTCCAATGGTGGCTGCGAAACCGATTAATGTGTCGCTCATAAAAATAGGTACGAAGATGTAAATGTCGGGTAGGTGCGTGCCGCCACCGAGATAGGGGTCATTCGTCGCAAAGACGTCGCCGGGGCGAATATCGTCCTTGTAATCGGTAAGAATGCTCGTCATTGTCGGGGGGAAGGAACCCATGTGAAGTGGCAAGCATAGACCTTGTGCTATGAGGGCCCCNTCGGCATTGAGAAGTCCNGTTGAAAAGTCCAATGCTTCTTTGATAGGTAATGAACGNGCTGTGCGTACCATCGTGACTGCCATTTCATCAGCGATTGCGGTAAGAGCATTCTTAAGTAACTCAATTTTGATCGGATCACGATTGGCGTTGGTCACGACAACTTCTCCTCTCAGGGTGTTTCAAACGTAATGCGAACATTGTTTGCAGCATCGACGTGGGCAGTGGCTTCCGGGGGTACGACGATCGTCGCGTCGTATTCCTCAATAATTAGTGGGCCTGTAATGGGTGAGGATTCAAGGTTAGTTCGTGAGTATACGGGCGTGTCGAGCCACCCATGATCATTTCCGAAATAGGTATGACGGTTTGTATGTATCGCTTCAACAGGCTTTACGCGTTGTTGCTCGGCCTGGAACAGGTCATCCGGTGAGAAAGCCTCATCTGAGAGGCCGCGGGCACGTAACCGCACATTGACAATCTCCACAGACTCTCCTTCCAAGGAGCGGTACCCATAACTATTTTCGTGCTCTAGGTGAAAGGTATTTTCGAGTGTGATCAACAATGAGTCATCTCGCCGGGCTCCCGGCATAGCCACGAGTATTTCGGAAGTTTGACCGGGATAGCGCATGTCGACAAAGCGATCTAGCTTGATCTGGTGCTTATCGAATCCCTCGCCAAGCAACGTTTGCGTAGCTTCCTCCTCCATACCGCCAAAAGTATTTTCCAGTTGTTCAGTATCGACTTTGGTCAGATCACGCCAAAAGGTCTGGACATATTGATGTTCAACGGTGGAAAGGAGTAGGCCTATGGCGCTAAAAACGCCGGGCGAAGGGGGAACGATAATGTTTGCCATGCTTGCTTCTCTTGCAAGGGTGGCAGCGTGGACCGGCCCACTGCCACCGAACGCGAAAAGNACAAAGTCGCCTGGATCTCGCCCGATCTCGCTCGATACGGCACGGACTGCCCGCACCATGGTTGAATTGACAATGGTATGAATTCCAAGCGCCGCATCTTCTGCGCTTAANCCTAGGGGATCGCCAATGGTGTCTGAAACAGCACGCATAGCCAGATTGCGATCTATTTTGAGCGCGCCACCTACCAGATACTCTGGGTTGAGGTAGCCCAGGACAACATTCGCATCGGTGACAGTTGCCGCTGTACCCCCTCGCTGATAGCACGCCGGTCCAGGATCAGCGCCGGCACTTTGNGGACCAACCCGTAGAACCCCGCCCNGGTCTATCCAGGCGATACTCCCGCCGCCGGCCCCGATTTCTGCAAGATCGATCGCAGGCACCCGTAGCACATAACCGCCGCCACGAAGCAAACGATGGCCAATATTGAGTTCGCCACCGACTTCGTATTCGCTGGCAAGTCGGGGGATGCCGTTCTCGATAAGACAGGTTTTAGCCGTCGTTCCACCCATGTCGAACGCGATGATGTTGTCAATGCCAAGATGCCTCCCTAAGGCAGCGGCACCGACGGCTCCGGCCGCCGGTCCTGACTCAATAGCATAGACGGGTCGCTCCTTAACGAAGGCGGTTCGCACAGTGCCGCCGCTAGATTGCATGACAGTGATAGGCGCGTCTAGCCCCATTCCATCTAGTCGTTTTTCTAAGTTGGAAATATATCGGGCGACAACGGGCTTAATGTATGCATTGATTACTGTCGTACTGGTTCGCTCATATTCTTTTATCTCAGGCAGTACTTGGTAGGAGACGGAGAGCGTAATTTGAGGTGCAAATGTCGATAAATAATCCGCAATCAGTTGTTCGTGTATAGGATTGGCGTAGGAGTTTAAAAGGCAAATTGCGATTGATTCAACATTGTGCTCCAAAAGATGATTCACAGCCGTTTTTACGTTCGTCCAATCAAGTTCAGTAACGACATTGCCTCGATAGTCCACTCGTTCAGTTACCCCCATGCGCAGATAACGAGGCACAAGAGGTAGCGGTTTTTCAAAAGCCATGTCGTAGAGACGGGGGTAACGCAGGCGGCCTATTTCGAGAACGTCACGAAACCCCTCGGTTGTAATCAAGCCTACCTTGGCGCCAGTGCGGGTGATAACCGTATTAGTGGCAACCGTCGCCCCATGCACCAGGTGTCGTGCATCCTGTGTGGACACCTGACCATTCTTGATCATTTCGGCAATTCCACTACAGATTGCGTCACTGTAGTCAACCGGTGTCGACAGAATTTTACGCACTGCAAGGCGTCCGTTATTGCCAACCGCAACAATGTCGGTGAAGGTGCCTCCAACGTCAAAACCAATGCTTTGCATAAGGTAGTGCCTAGATAATGTTTAATGCTTTGCCAGTTTCGGTGAATGCCTGGATACAAGCATCAATCTGTTGAGGAGTATGAGCAGATGACATTTGAGTGCGAATCCGTGCTTGGCCATTGGGAACGACGGGGAATGAAAACGCAGTCACGTAGATGTTCTTTTCCAGTAGCATTTGGGCGAGATTTTGCGCGAGGGAGGCATCGCCGATCATGACAGGAATGATCGGATGATTGTCGCCAGTCAGATCGAAGCCTGCGCAGGCCATCGATTCACGGAAATAGGCTGAATTATCTATAAGTTTACGGCGCGGTTCCGAGTCTTCCGAGACCATCTCTAGGGCGCGCAGAGCCGCGGTCACAATNGCGGGTGTTAACGAATTGGAGAATAGGTAAGGGCGTGATCGTTGTCGAAGTAGGTCAATAATCGCGCGATTTCCTGAGGTATAGCCCCCTGATGCTCCTCCAAGCGCCTTGCCAAGGGTGCCAGTAATGAGATCGATTCGACCCATCACGCCACAATGTTCGTGTGTTCCGCGCCCACAATCGCCCATGAAACCTACCGCATGAGAATCGTCGACCATGACTAATGCATCGTACTGGTCAGCGAGATCGCAAATTCCGTTCAGGTTTGCAATCACACCGTCCATGGAGAAAACTCCGTCGGTAGCAATGAGTTTAGTGGTGGCGTGAGCCGAATTGGCTGCCCGTAATTGTCGTTCTAGATCAGCCATGTCATTGTTCTCATAGCGGAACCGAATAGCTTTGCACAAACGTATGCCATCAATAATCGACGCATGATTTAAGCTGTCTGAAATCACCGCATCGTTAGGGCCCAGTAGTGGCTCGAAAAGTCCACCGTTTGCATCGAAGCACGAGGTATAGAGGATTGCATCATCCATGCCAAGAAAGTCTGCTAATCGCATTTCGAGTTCTCTGTGGATGTTTTGAGTCCCACAGATAAAACGCGCCGATGCTAATCCAAAACCATATGATTCAAGTCCAGTCTTTGCAGCCTGAATAAGTTCGGGGTGGTTGGATAACCCCAAATAGTTATTTGCGCAAAAATTGAGGAAGTGTCGATTGTTTTGGGTTTCGATACAGGCGCCTTGAGGTGAGGAAATGATCTGCTCCGATTTATAAAAACCGCCTGCTCTGATTGCTTGAAGCGTATCGTGAACCTCTTGGTAAAAACGTTTTGGAGGTGAGTGGCTCATAGTGTTCTTGGCAGATTAAGTGGTTTCGCACTGCGTTTGAGGTTACACCTTCAGCGAATTGCGGGTCGCGCTACTGCGGTTGATGCTCACTCTAGATGTTGAGATGTAATTTCGTTCGTGGGGGTAAGTGATATCATGCAGCGACTTCTATTAAGTATAAGTAGAAATGATACCAATTAACGACACGAAGTTATAATCGAAACGATCTGTGTAGCCTAGCTCAACTCGTTATGTGATTGTTAATCAGTGCGGGCTGTTGTCAGATTAAGAGAAAGCCAGGATGGGTGAACTCAGTGACAGACAGTCTCGTTAACGGACAATAGTCCAACCGCTAACCAATTTCCGTTTCGAGACGTTGTCGCTAAGGACCGGTATATCGAATGCGTCGTCGTGCAGTTCGGTGAGGAGTTTGCCNAGGTGATATACCGTCTCCAGATATTCTTTTGTAACGATAATGGACCGATTGACAGTGCCNAAGAAACAGATATTAGGGGGCACATACCAGTTTGCGTCTCTTGCTGGGCGGGGCANGGTGAGGCTGATTGCCACAACGGTCGCGAGACCTAGATTCTCATAAGTCCAGGCATTCGGCATGATCATTGCCTCAAGGAATGGGGCGTGCCTGAGATGACCTTCGAAGTCACGGTATTTTGTGCTGGATGTTTGCTGCGTTCTTATAACTGGCAATAAGGTGGTGGTTTGAATTCCCATCAGATAGGCTAATGACTCGAAGATGTAGCCTTCGTTGTAGAGTTGCTGGACGTATCCGCGGTTGGTATCTGATTCGTAATATGACGCGAATGTGGTGTTCTTTCCCTGACTGCGGACTTGACGGATGGTATTCACCGGGTGACGCTGGGTCATCCGGCCAGTAAGTTCGCGATGATGTATCGCTATGTCCATGTGTAGTAAGTCGGCAAACTGCCGCAGTAATGATTGGCTCATCAGGCCCGAATCCTGAGGCTCAGTTACGTCAAGTCTAGGGTTCATTAGATGGTTGCCCGATCAAGCCTTTGCTAGGTAACGATTCTGCTTTGTCGTTTGTTATCCCGTTTGTTCATTCTTCGTGTTTCCTGCATTATCTTGTTTCGCTCGGAAGGTTTTAACTTCATTAATTCTAGTGCAAGAAATCCGATCATTTCAGATCGATTCATGTCAAATCTCTTGAAGTAAGCAGGATCGATACTGGTCGGTGACTGACCGAGGACAACGGCGATCTTCATCACCATTTCGGTCGAGATAAGCATTCTGCAAGACAGCATTTGTGATACCGCGCTCTGGGAAATACCGAGCGCGCCTGCAAGCTGCTCCTGCGTCATGGACATCTCTAAGCGTTTCTTAGCCCACAATCGGGAAAATCGAGCGGCAATTCGTTTATCGTTCTCTNTACTCGTCTTAGACAATGTAAGTCCTTTTTATTAGGGTNGATTAAAGTTCGCGCGTAGCCTAGCGACGTATTTCAGAATGTCAATGATTTAAGCGTTGGTGATGNTGCCTGCCTTTGAGGGGCCATGAACGCATCTGATTTGATGCAAGAGCCCGAAGTTGTGGGTTTATTCGGAGTATGGCCGTTATGAGGGATCGATCAACCNGCGCCGAGAGCCGGTATAAAGTGGATCTCGCTATTACTTTGAAGGGGTTCATAGAGCCCGCGACGGACGATTCTGCCATCCACTGCGACGGCAATCCCTTTNCCCAGTTGGTCGTTTTGTATTAATAAACCCGCTAGGTTGGGGTAAAGGCTTTCAAGAGCCCGTATAGCTTCGCGCACGTTGGCGCCGTCTACTGCTACTTTTTCCGTCCCATCAGTCAATTCGCGCATCGAGTGTGGAATCCAGACGATGGGCAAGGATGATGCTCCTAGTGGGTTACGGAATTTAACTTATCGAGNATCTTGGCGGGCGTCATGGGTAATGTGTTCATGCGAATGCCTGCCGCATCGTATAGNGCATTGGCAATCGCGGCNGCAGGCGGGACAATGGGTACTTCTCCCACGCCGCGCACGCCATACGGGTGTCCNGGGTTCGGGNTTTCTAAAATGACAGCCTCTATATTTGGGACATCCAGTATCGTCGGCATTCGATAGTCCAGCAGNCTGGTGTTCTTAAGGTGCCCGGCCTCATCATAGAAATACTCCTCATTCAATGCCCAGCCGATGCCCTGGACCGTGCCGCCTTGAATTTGGCCTTCTACAAAATCGGGATGGACGGCTTTGCCGGCATCCTGAAAAGCGGTATAGCGCAGGATATCGATCTTCCCGGTTTCAGGATCAACGGCGAGATCGACCAAGTGGGCGGTAATCTGGAATCCAACGCCTTCAGGTGAGGCCAACGCCCGCGCTGCGATGGGACCCCCTGTGCCATCTAGTTTTCCGGCCAACTCCTTGAAGGTAAAACATTGCTGGATATTGGCTTCATTCAGAAAGCGGCCGCAATCGATCAGGACGTTGTCAGTGGCAATTTGCCAGATAAGGGCAGCTCTTTCGGCCATCTGGGCCAGTATGTCCTGGGCCGCCTGGTAGACCGCGATGCCCGTGGCAAAAGTGGTGCGACTCGCCACCGTCTGAAACGAGTATCCAACCGAGGTTGTGTCACCCACGCTGGGGAAGATATCGCTGGGCTCAATGCCTAGTGCTTCGGCGGCCTGCATGGCCAACGTGATACGAGTGCCACTCATGTCTGGGCTGCCGGAGCACAGTTGGACCGTTCCGTCGGAATTCACCATCAGGTCCGCGCTGGATGGAAGCCCCGCACCAAACCAAAAGCCGTAGGCTAAGCCGCGACCGCGATGGGGGCCGCCTATGTCCGACTGATAGTGCGCGTGATTTTGGACTGCCTTTAGAATTTCGACGCCACCAATTTCAGGACAGGGAAATCCAAGTACCAGCCGATCTCCCGTTGTGAGTGCGTTGCGCAGACGAAATTCTACAGGGTCCAATTTCAATTCCCGGCACAATTCATCAATCATGGTTTCGACGGCAAAATTGGAGGGCGTTGCGCCCGGCGCGCGGTAAGGCTTGACCTTGGGCTTATTGACCAGCACATCGTAGCCTTCAATCTTTATGTTGGGGATGTTGTAGCGCGTCAGTGCGGTCGACACGCCGGGTGCTACGGGACCGCCAGAGTAGGCGCCGGCTTCGTAGGCTCCATGAAACTCAGCCGCCACTAATGTTCCGTCAGTCTTTACACCTAAACGGGCCTTGATATACGTGCCTGAACTTGGGCCGGTCGCGCGGAGTGTCTCGGCACGATTCATCACCATTTTTACAGGCCGACCTGATTGCTTTGATAGCACCACTGCGAGAGGGTCAATATAGATAGAGTCCTTGCCACCAAATCCCCCACCGATCTCCAGGGGGATGACGATGATTGAACTCATCGGTAGTTCAAGAACCAATGCCAGTTGGTCTCGTATAGCAAATTGGCCCTGAGTGGTTGTCCAGACTGTGACCATTCCGTTGGCACCCCATTGGGCGGTGACAATATGCGTCTCTATATAGCCTTGATGAACGGTCTCGGTCGTAAACTCTCGCTCGATNACGATGTCAGCTTCATCGAATCCGTTGGTGATATCACCCATGGCCAGTTCAAGTTTGCTAGCGTTTGGCAATGCTTTCTCAGTGGGCGCAAGAAACGCGCCTGGGAGAAAGTCATCGTGTAGCACTGGTGCGTTATCGGCCATAGCCGAGCGCACATCCATCACGGGGTCCAGTAGTTCGTAGTCGACCTGTATTAGATTCGCCGCTTCCTCGGCAATGTGGGCATTGTCGGCAGCAACCGCAGCCACTGCGTGGCCATCATAGAATACCTTTTCTCGCGCTATACAATTGTCCGCGACATCCTGCATATCGATCTGACCTGCTTCACCGGCATCGATAACGTTGCTGGAGATTTTGGGAAAATCGGCAGCCGTGACGACGGCATGCACACCGGGAAAAGCNTCGGCATGAGAGGTATCGATCGACTTGATTCGAGCATGGGCGTGTGGGCTACGCAACACTTTGCCGTGCAGCATGCCAGGCAGATGGAAGTCATCGCCAAACTTTGCTCTGCCGGTGACTTTGTCGTGCCCATCTGGGCGTATTGGTGTCGTGCCAACAACCCGGAGCTTTTCTGGAATGACGTAATCGTTCACAGTGCTCGCTCCCGTAGAATTAGGGCGGCATCTTGAACGGCTTTGACAATCTTGTCGTATCCGGTGCAACGACACAGATTGCCGACTANCCAATGGCGGATNTCTTCCTCGGTTGGTTCTGAATTTTCGTCAAGTAACGCGCTAGCCGCGATCAGAAAACCGGGTGTGCAAAACCCACACTGCATACCCGTTCCTTCGAGGAAGGTCTGTTGTAGGGGGTGAAGTTCGTTGCCATTCGATAGCCCCTCAATGGTGGTTATATGGCCACCATTCGCTTCAACACCAAATATGCAACATGCATTAACCAACGTGCCGTCCAGGATCACGTTGCAGGACCCGCAGTTACCATCGTTGCAACCTTCTTTGGTTCCCGTCAGGAAAAGTTCATCGCGTAAGACTTCCAATAGACTCTGGCGTGGTTCACACAGAAACTCCTTGTGTTCGCCGTTGATCGTTGCCGTTACCTGCTGTCTATTCATCAGTCGNTTCCTCGTGCGCGATTCACTGCACCGTTTAAGGCGCGTCTGACCAACACCTCGGTGAGGTGTTTCCTCTGGTCGACAGTGCCTCGCATGTCGGTAATAGGTCTAGCGGCCTGGCGAGCAATGTCTGCCGCTTGCGCNATGACGTCATCAGCGATGGGCCGGCCGGATAACACCGGTTCGACGTCGGAGACGTACAGCGGGGTTGGCGCTACGGCGCCAATGGCGACTCGGCCTTCAATGATGGTTTCCCCGCTGCTGTCGATGACGATGCTTGCTGCCGCGTTTGCAATAGCAATATCCATGTCGTTACGTGGAATGAATCGNATAAAGAACGCACCTTCATGCTTGCGTGGTAGTGGAATGCTGAAACTCACCAGTATTTCATTAGGTTCGAGTATGGTCTGACCCGGTCCAGTACAGAACTCCTCAACGGGCACCCGTCGATTGCCGTGTGGGCCGCAAATATTCGCCTGTGCCTTTAAGACGATCAATGCGGGGATGGTGTCAGCACTCGGCGCTGCATTGCATAGGTTTCCCCCCAGCGTCGCACGGTTCTGAATTTGAGTTCCACCAATCAAAGTCGCGCAATCAATCAATGCTGGNAAGTTTTTAACAACTTGNGGNTCTCGACAGACGTTGCGACAGGTCACAGAAGCGCCCAGTATCATTGTGTGATCGTTGAACGACAATTCGTTCAACTCGTCTACGTGCTTGGTGTCGATCACGAATTCTGGAGTAATGCGGCGCCCCCTCATGGCGACAACTAGNTCTGTTCCTCCGGCGAGTAACCGGGCTGTATGCCCGCCATGGCTGAGCATGTCGGTTAATTCATCTAGAGATGTTGGCAGCTTGTAATCAAAGTTTCTCAACTAAGTCTCCACGGGTGGGCTGATGAATTATTTCAGGACCACACTATGTTGGCCCTCAGGGAAAGTTGGATAGAATCTCGTTGGTGACTGGGGCTAATGCTACTATAACCGTGAATAATGTCCGAAGAAGTCTTCTCCCGGTCGCTTGTTGCCGGTGCAGGTGAACATAAAATAATGACTGAGGTTCTTCCACATCGACCGTCTCAGCTGCTGGATACGCTCTGCGAGTTAGATTTTCGAATGGCGGTGACGGTGCCTGATGGNTGGTTGGGACAATTATTAGTACAGATAGAAAACCATGTTGATATGCAGTTAATTCGTGCGACCCACGAAGAAGAGGCGCTTGCGATTGCGTGCGGCGCTCGAATTGGTGGTGCACGGACTGTGCTTTTGGTTCAGAACGTTGGAATTATGACCATGGGCGCGGGCATGGTCTCACTGGCGATGCGCTATCAGATCCCTTTGTTGATCTTGGCTTCGTTTAGGGGGTCGCCGCGCGATCCGGTGTTCTATCACATTCCCAAAGGCCGCGTGACGTTGCCGGTGTTACGGGCAATGGGACTCCATCACGCGGTGGTTCGCCCTGATGCGCCCATCGATAGCCAGCTCAAGGAGGCGGCCACTTATGCGGAAGAAGCCTCTCAGCCGTTTGTCCTGTTGATGGGCCGCGAGGACGTGCAATGGTGAATCCACAACTACCAAGTCGCAAAGCGTACTTCGAAGTCCTGGCGGCGCAATTGCCATCAGAGGCGCTGGTTGTCACTTGCCTTGGCAATTCATCTTATCTATGGGCGGTGGTGAATGATCGATCGAAAAATTTTTATTTTGAAGATGCAATGGGATTGGCGCTGCCATTTGCACTGGGATTAGCCGCGGTCCAGCCCGATCGTCGAGTGGTGGTGGTTGAGGGAGACGGGGGTTTGTTGATGCATATGGGTGCGCTCGCTTCGGTGGGCGCGGTGGCGCCCCAAAACCTAACGATTATTCTGATTCAAAATGGTGTTCATGCGGCGTCAGGGGGGCAGCCTTTGACTAATAAGGAGCTCGACTTTGCCAAGCTCGCGCAAAGTCTGGGTGTTGCCCAAGCGCAGACAGTTGACAATACCGATGAATTTGGAGGGATTTTGCGCCGCGCGTTGAAACGACCGGGCCCCGAATTTATCGCCGCGAGTGTGGAAGTAGATCTACAGGTTGTGCGACCACCAGAGCCCTTTAATCCGGTGATGACGAAAGTTCGCTTTAGCCGAGCCATTGGTGCGCCGCGGTATATACCGACAACCTTCGGCGGAGGTGGAATGGAGTCGGGCGATTAGTGATTCTAAATGGGNGCCGAGGATGCGGCTGCTCACTCGAGAAACACTTATCTCATCAGTGCCGGCAGCCATAGGACGGTGCCGGGAACGGCAATCATAATGCCCATGACCACTAGGTTGAGGGCCACGAAAGGCAGGGCCGCACGATAGATGTCACTCATGGTTGTAGTTTTTGATGTAATGCCTTTCATCACAAACAGTGATAATCCAAAGGGCGGTGAAATGGTCGCCATCTCGAGATTAAGCAGCATGATGGCGCCGAACCAGACTGGATCCCAACCGAACGCACTAACGATGGGGAAATAGATTGGTGTTGTGATCATTACGATTGACGTCTGCTCAATCAACATGCCCAACAGCAGCAGAATCACCTGCATGGCGATCAGAATCAGGATAGGGTGTTCCGACCAGGAAAGTGCCAGTTCGGTAATACCGACCGTAATGCCGGTGAATGCCAGTATCTGGCTGAATGCTGCTGACCCTGTCAGAATGACAAAAACCATCACCGAGATGGTGGTCGCCGCTGCAACGGATTTCTTGATCACTTGCCAAGTCAGCTTTCCATAGCACGCCACTAGCAAGAAGCAGAACAAAGCCCCTAAAGCCGCTGCTTCGGTGGGTGTGGCCACACCGGCGAAGATCGTCCCGATCACAACGCCAATAATAATGACGAGTGGAAGAACGTATTGAAGCGTTCTCATGATCCGTGGCCNGATCGCAGTCGGTGCCACTTCGTACGCCGGTGCTAGATGGGGTTGAATGTGGCAACGGATGACGACGTAGGTCGCATAAACAACTGCCAATAACAGCCCTGGTAGGAGAATNCCGATTAGCAGCTTGCCAACTGAAAACTGGCCCATGCTCGCGAGTATNACTCCGAGNGCGCTNGGTGGGATCATAATCGCCAGGCTTCCACTCGCCAGTATCGGACCGATGGACATTGATTTGCTGTACCCGCGNCGTTCCATGTCCGGAACCAGTGTTGAACCGAGCATGGCGACGCTACCCATCGCGACGCCGGTCAGGGTGGCAAACAAGGAGCCGGCACCGATCGATAAGAGCGCTAGACGTCCGGCAATTTTTCCCAGCCATTCATCCAACACATCGATCATTCGGTATGCAATGCCTGAGTGAAAAATTACGGTACCCATAAGGATAAACATGGGCACGGGTACCAGTACAAAAGTAGAAATGGAACTGTCTATGCTGAGGATTAACTGTTGCAGGCCTATTGCGCCTCCCCAGAAGACATAGACTCCAATGACGTTAACGAATAAAAACGCGAAGGCAACCGGTAGACCGAGAAGCAGCAGAGCGGACAATCCACCGAAAAAGAACAACATCAGGAATGGCCAATCCATCGGCTCAAGTTTCCTCGTTTGGATCGTGGGTCAGTTTTGATTCAGACAAATAATGACATAGCGCTCGNCGAAGAAACTGGCAACATAACAATAAGCAACCTGCTGGGATAATCCAGAGATTGATAACCCGTGGAATTTCGATTTCCGCAGGAATCAGAATGCCGCGTTGGAAGGAGCTAATGGATTCCCATGTCCCGAACACAACCACCACAAAGCAAATCGCAGCACCGAGTAAAGAGCTCGTTATACGCATCCAACGGGCACTGCTGGGGCTCGCTTGATTTAATATGACATCGAGTACCACGTGTTTCTCGTGCTTCAACACCCAGGCGGCACCGAGAAACGTCATGTAAACAAGCAGCGTGCCGCTCAAGAGGTCAACACCGATCAACCCCTCATGCAGGACGTATCGAAAGATGACCTTGACCGTGATCATCAGCATAATGATGATCAGAACACAGCCTGACAGTATTCCCCCGGCCAGCAGTATTCGGTCAAAAAGTCGGGTTAGAGCGACCATAAATGATTCTTGACCACGGGATACCTGAATGGCTCGCGTTTTCGATATTGAGGGTGTCGTAAGGGGGCTCGGTAAGCTTGATTGATTAACAGCATGTCCGAGGAGCATCCAACGGGTCAGACTGTTAAGGCCTGACCCGTTGGTTTATGACTTATTTACTTACGGTCAGTCATACCCCATTAGTTTTCTGGCGCGGGAATAATCATCCGCACTCATCGCCTTTTTGAAGTGTGCCCACAAGGCTTTATTGGAGACTTCGTCCCACTGTTTGGCATCAGCGTCTGAAAATTGGATGACTTTCATTCCGCCCTTGATCATGCCGGCCAATTGCGTGTTTTGGTAGGCCGATATCCAACCGCGAGACCAGGCTTGAATGGTAGCGACAGACTCCAGCATGATGCCTTGAAGCTCTGGCGAAAGACTATTCCACTTGGCCAGGTTCATTTTTATGCTGATGCCGTCCCGGTAAAGCGGATGACCAATCACATATTTCGACACTTCCTGCCACCCAAATGAGGTAAAGCCGTCGTAGTAGGGCCAGGTAAAGCCTTCAACGGTCCCCCTTTCCAGAGCGAGATAGACCTCTGACGGGGGTAGGGTGACGGGCTCGCCTCCAATCGCATCGACAAAGAAACGAGTCAACGGCGGTACGCGAATTTTCAAGCCTTTCAAGTCTGCGATGCTGGAGACCTTCTGTTGCGTGTACATGAAGTGATTGCCTGTGCCGAGATCACCCGAAAAATGCCCGAGATATCGAACGCCTTTCTTTTCGTACATGTTGACCATGAAGTCAAACAACTCGCTACCCGGTCCGTTGTCCGGAATGTCGTAGGGAGACATCTCAGTGACATATCCGCCTGGAACAATGCCGGCCCAATAGTTTGGTGCACCGTACCAGATATCAAAGACTCCACGGACCAGTGCTTCTGGCTGGTCAAATGTTGGCACGATTTCTTTTCCGCCTTTGAATTTAATGACAAGCTTGCCTTCGGCTCGTTTATTGACTTCCTCTATGAAACGGATTCCGACATCAGCGGCCGCCGATATTTTGGGTGGCCACGCACCTACCATGTTGAGGGTGATTGGCCCCGCCAATGCAATGCCAGTCGACAGCGTCAAAAAAACACCGGCCACTAGAGTGGCCAATGCCTTCTTGCTTGTTAGTAACGTCATTAGTTTGTTCCTCCCGAAATTAATGGTGGTCCTTACCCGAAGACAATCGGACGTGTTACTTAGTCTGTCCATTGATGTCTCACTGGCCCTCTATAGTATGAGTAAAAATAATATAATGAAAAGGTAACCACATACTTCCAAAGGTATATCGAATGTCGGGNAAATGACCGATCNNCNCTGCTTCGGNACATTTCATTTGATGAAGCCGTTTACGCGCACCATTGATGTCAACGCGCATTCTTTGTTATGTTGATCTCAAATATTTCCGCTATTGTTATAAGGTAAATGAGCCTTGACCGACAGTCACTCTAAGCGTGATCTTGAGGGCGGAAGACGTGCGCTTGTTATCTTTAAACTCATTCACGGGTAAGCTGATTATGGAATTTCCTTCACTGCCGTTTACGGTAACAGCGTGGGCNGATGTAGAGCCCGTTACGTTACCAGGCGAACGCGGTTCGGCAACCATTCGCGAGTTCAATAGGGGCGAACTGCGCGTTCGTTGCGTGGAATATTCGGCAGGTTATGTTGCAGACCATTGGTGTGATCGAGGGCACGTTTTGTATGTGCTCGAGGGCGAACTGATCAGCGAACTCAAGGATGGTCGGACGTTTCGACTTGGCCCTGGCATGAGTTACCAGGTGTCAGATTTTGGAGATGCCCCACACCGATCAACGACAACAACCGGCGCAAAGTTATTTATTGTTGACTGAAGAGTGGGTTCGGCGAGGGGCCTATGGGTGGAGTGCCATTCCGCGTCGACGAGAAGCGGTTAGGTGTGTCGGCGTCGCTGACCCTTAGGCAGCACGACTGGCGCGCTTTCTTTCGGTTTCGCGCAGCAGTTTCTTTCGAATCCGAATGGCACTGGGTGTAACCTCCACCAGTTCGTCGTCGTGAATGAATTCGAGTGCGTATTCCAACGTGGTGTCGATGGGCGGCGTGAGCAAGATATTTTCATCGGTGCCGGCGGCACGAATATTGGTCAACTGTTTGCCCTTCAGCGGATTAACAATGAGGTCGTTGTCCCGGGAATGTATGCCAATGACCATGCCTTCGTAGACCTCTGCGCCATGACCGATAAATAGTCGTCCCCTTTCCTGCAGATTGAAGAGTGCATAAGCGAGGGCCTTACCCTTGGCCATGGAGACCAGTACCCCGTTGTTCCGCTTGCCCAGTGCTGTGGAAGGCTGCGGCCCGTAATGGTCGAAGGCGTGGTGCATTAGCCCCGTGCCGGAGCTCATGCTGAGAAATTCGGATCGAAACCCCATTAAGCCACGGCTGGGGACCATGTAATCCAGGCGCACTCGATTGTCGCCGTCGGGCACGATATTTTGAAGTGCCGCACGACGTTCACCCAGTCGTTCCATGATCTTGCCCTGAAAAGCAGCGTCAGTGTCTATCGTGAGTGTTTCCCACGGCTCCAGAGTTTTGCCGTCAACTTCTCGCACGATGACCTCCGGTCGGGATATCGCCAACTCAAAGCCTTCGCGGCGCATGTTCTCAATCAGTATCGACAGGTGTAGCTCTCCACGACCGGAGACGCGAAACTTGTCAGGGTCGTTTAATGGTTCGACACGTAACGCCACGTTGTGAATCAATTCTGTTTCCAAGCGTTCTTTTATGTTGCGACTGGTAACAAATTTGCCCTCGCGCCCTGCAAACGGTGAGTCGTTAACTTGGAAAGTCATGCTAAGAGTCGGTTCTTCTACACTCAGGGGAGGCATTGCCTGGACCGTTTCTGGATCACATAACGTGTCTGAGATGCGAAGATTATCCAGGCCGGTGATAGCAACGATGTCACCTGCAGTGGCGGTCTCGGCTTCAATACGTTCAAGCCCGTGGAATCCGAGAATCTGCAGCACACGCCCGCTGCGAACCGGCCCGTTTGTTCCCACCACTTTAACCTGACTATTTCTGAATACGGTGCCACGTTGAATGCGTCCAATGCCGATCACGCCAACGTAACTGGAGTAGTCCAATGCGCTGATTTGCATCTGAAACGGGCCGCTGGGGTTAACGGCTGGCGGCGGCACATGAGAGGTGATCACCTGAAGTAGGGGGTCCATGCCTGAGTCACGACCATCGACAGGGTTCAGGCTAGACCAGCCTTGAAGTGCCGATGCATAGACGATCGGAAAATCGAGCTGTTCCTCCGTGGCGCCAAGGCGATCAAATAATTCCAATGTCTCACCGAGGACCCAGTCTGGTCGGGCGCTGGGACGATCGACTTTATTGATGACAACGATAGGATTGAAACCGTGTTCAAGCGACTTTTGAGTGACAAAACGAGTCTGTGGCATGGGTCCTTCTACGGCATCAACCAGTAGCAAGACCGAGTCCACCATCGACAGAACGCGTTCTACCTCCCCGCCAAAGTCCGCGTGTCCCGGTGTGTCGATGATGTTGATTCGCCAACTCTGCCAACGGATTGCCGTATTCTTGGCCAGAATAGTGATGCCTCTTTCGCGCTCCAGCTGATTGGAATCCATCACTCGGTCGGGCATCTTTGCATGAACGCTAAGCGTTCCGGACTGGTGAAGCAATTGATCAATCAGTGTTGTTTTGCCGTGGTCGACGTGTGCGATGATGGCGATATTGCGCAAAGCATTTATGGTAAGCGTCACAAAAAGTTACCTGGGGCACAGAACAACAAGGAGGGCAGGCCGCATTATAGAGGTTCTGATCATTCGTGCGATGAAAATTGTTTACTTGGCATCCTTGCCCTCCCAGAATATTGATCAGATGCTTCGCCGTATTCCATTCACTCGAGGCTCCCTGAGACAATGATCGATCGAATTCAGCCTGTTTCTATCCCTGAGTCGACGGCGCCGTTTAGTCAGGTTGTACTCGATGATTTGTATGCCTACTTTTCCGGGCTGGTTGCCGCCGATTTTCCTGAGGGTCTGGCAGTACTTGGTGATGTGGCTGCCGAAACGACAGCAGTGTTGAACGTGATCTCGAAAGTTCTCGAGGAGCTGGGGCTGGAAATGAGCGATATTGTTAAGGTGGAGGTGCATTTGGCTGATCTGGCAGATTTTGATGCGATGGACGAGGCCTACCGCCAGTGTTTTCCCACAAACGCAACTCCCGCAAGGACAACCATTGAATCAAAGCATCTATTCGGCGACAGTCGAGTGGAGATTACGGTTCAGGCACGCCGGCGTTAGGCGAGTGTTTGTGCGTGCGGGTGCTTTNGAGCATGGGGGGTGAGCCGATGGNAATTGTCATTGATGACAGTAACTAGCGTTGGGACCCGTTCCATTACCATTAGCGGGGCCCAGGCGGCGGCTAAACGTTCGCATCGAATCAATGCCAAATCAGCGATGGCTGCGCAGATTCTCAGCAGTTGGTCTGTTATCCGTTTTTCCATGTTAGACGAATAGCGTTGCCTGATAGTGTGGTCGTATCACTGCNTTGCTGATAACCAGATCTNGTTTAAGCTGTCCGTCTGTAACCTGAATAAGCTGCTCTTCCTGCATCATCAGGCCCTTCCGTTGTTNCGATTGTGTATTGAAAGACGCTATATTCTGATTNTGCTGANGCAGTAANNGAATAATCTAATAACAGGAGATGATGATGGCTGGAGCCAGAAGGAAGAGTTTTTCGAANCCAGATGAGACACGTACACCCGATAAAACGGTATTGGAACTGGTAGACCTGGGGAGCGTAAAAGCTGCACGACTGACCGTTCAACCAGGTTGGACCTGGTCAAGTTGCATCAAGCCGGTGGTGGGGACCGACAGTTGCCAGGCGAACCATGTGGGCACTGTGGTGTCGGGTCGTTTGGGAATAAAACACAACGANGGAAGTGAGATGGAAATCAGTGCCGGCGATGCCTATGTTTGTGAGCCNGGGCATGATGCCTGGGTCATCGGTGATGAGCCATGCGTGATGNTTGAGTTTGATGCGAGTGCAGCGGCATCTTATGCTAAGGAAGANTAGTGANCTGATCGGATGNGGGCGAGATGTCTGATGATGCGCGCGTGATTCGCATCAAGTGGGTTCCGCTTTGGCGGAACCCACTTGCCCGCTCTACAGTCCTGCCACGGGCCGATGGATGTGTCGACACCCACTAAGGAGTTGGCCTGAGGGTTGTTCGCTAAATNATTTGTTCTCGATACTGATTGATCAAGATGAAATCGACCTCTCCGATTATTTACGAGCAAAGCGGACGCATTGCTCACATCACGTTGAATCGCCCTGATGCACTGAATGCGATTGATGAAGCGCTTCCATCAGCGCTTGAAGCNGCNGTNATNCGGGCGAATGCCAATGAGTCTATTCGTGTCATTATCCTGTCGGGTGCGGGGCGNGCCTTTTGCGCAGGCTATGATCTGAATGTATTNGCCGAGTCGNCCGGTACCAATCCAGGGATTCAGGAAATGCCGTGGGATCCGGTTAAAGACTTCGCTTTTATGAAGCGGAACACGGATTGTTTTATGAGTCTTTGGCGCTCTTTGGTGCCGGTGATTTGCAAAGTGCATGGCTANGCGATTGCCGGNGGNAGNGATATTGCACTGTGTGCTGATCTTCTTGTGGTGGCCGACAATGCACAGCTTGGCTATCCACCTGCCAGGGTNTGGGGGTGTCCGACAACAGCGATGTGGGTCTATCGCCTGGGTGCGGAGCGNGCGAAACGCTTGCTATTCAGCGGCGATTTGATCGATGGGCGCCAGGCGGAAGCCTGGGGTCTGGGGCAGGCTGTGCCNGCGGCAGATCTTGATGATGAAGTAGAACGCATCGCGCAGCGCATGGCTACGGTTCCGCGCAACCAGTTGATCATGCAAAAAATGATGGTCAATCAGGCATTAGAGAATATGGGTCTTGCCNCGACGCAGACGCTGGCTAATTTTTTTGATGGCATCACCCGTCACTCGCCGGAAGGGGTGAATTTCAAACAACGCGCAGAAGCTGTGGGCTGGAAGCAGGCCGTTCGCGAACGCGACGAAGGGACTTTCGATTGGACGTCGAATCAATCGTTNGGGGANAGCGAAGACNCAAAGTAGTGAGCCAGNGCGTGTACGGTTGTGTCGAGNGNTTTAGGGAGAGCGTTGACGATGAGATTCGANAAGGTGGTTCATGCAATCGACCTTCACGCTGGTGGTGAACCTGGCCGTGTGATTGTNGGTGGCGTACTGGATGTGCCTGGTGCCAGTATGTTTGAAAAGATGCGTTATTTTGAGACCAAGGCAGATGATCTTCGCCTTCGCATGTTGCGCGAGCCGCGCGGCTATCCTGCGTCAAACTGCAATCTGGTCTTGCCGCCTACCCGCCCTGACGCAGACGCTGGCTTCATTATCATGGAGCAGGTTGAATACCCCCTAATGTCTGGTACCAACACGATGTGTGTCGCGACGGCATTGATCGAAAGCGGGATGGTCGAAGTGACTGAACCCATCACGACTTTAAATCTGGAAAGTCCCGCTGGGCTCATTAAAGTAACGGCAGAAGTGCGTGATGGGAAAGCAAACTCCATCACTTTCGAAAATGTGCCGGCATTTGCGGTCCATTTGGATGCTACGATCGAAGTACCGGAATTCGGTCCAGTGGTTGTTGATGTAGCCTGGGGCGGGATGTTCTACGTGATTACAGAAACCGAGCCGTTAGGATTGATATTGACCCCCGATAGAGCAGGAGAATTAGCTCGGGCCGGCGAGATGATCAAAGCAGCAGCGCGTGAACAGTTGTCCTGTCAGCACCCGGAAAATCCGGCGGTCTCAGATATCACCATTGGGGTACTCTCTGGTCCGGCCACAAACCCAAAGGCAACACTCAAGAACGCGGCGGTGGTGTCGACCGGCTCTCTGGACTGGAATCGCCCAGAGACCTGGAAGGCGGCGCTGGATCGCTCTCCCTGTGGGACAGGCACCAGCGCTAAGATGGCGACATTGCATGCCAAAGGCNTGTTGGNCCTNGACCAGGATTTCCACCATGAAGGTATTCTCGGCACGATCTTTACCGGCCGACTGATTAAAGAGACAACGGTTGGCAATTACCCTGCAGTAGTCCCCACCATCACCGGTCAGGCCTGGGTCACGGGCATGGCCCAGTACGTGCTGGATCCGGACGATCCGTTTCCCAATGGATTTACCCTCGGCGACATCTGGGGCAGTTAGTGAGTCTGNTTTGTCGAATGCTGNCTGATATCTAATCAGGCCTGCATTGCGCTCACGATCCAGGTGCTAAATCCGAGGGTAACGCCGCTGTCATTTGAATAGGGCGTCAGCGCCTCTTCGATGACTTGCAGGGTTTTGTTTTGGGTGTCGGAATCTGCCAGTGCAAAAGGTTCCGACATGGGGCCCATTTTGGTGATAAAGCGTGCCGCGTCAGCGGCGTTTGATCCAATAGAGCCATCGACAGTAAAGCGCTCGAGGCCAATGTCAGACCATCCGGCATCGTGCAGAATCTGTTGAACGCGGTGCTCGTTTTCCATGGAAAACTGTCCGGGTGCGTCGTCTGGCGGGGGTGCCGGTAAATCGAGAAACGCTTTCGCGGCGCCGGCCGGAATGCGGATCCATGGATTGGCTTTGCGATCCGCCCAGCACACATAGGCCATCCGCCCCCCGGGACGCACGGCTTTCCTGATATTTCTAAACGCGGCGACGGGGTTATCAAAAAACATCACCCCGAAACGGCTATAGACCGCGTCAAATGNAGCTGTCGGAAAGTTGTGCACCTGGGCNTCGGCTTCGACAAAAGTGATCGGATGCTCCGCACACANGTTGGCCCGTTCGATGGCTTTATTGAGCATCGGCCGTGAGAGATCGGCGGCAAGTATTTCCCCCGAGGCGCCAACCCGCTCGCCGAGCGCAAGCGTTGTCGTTCCAGTGCCGCAGCCAATCTCTAGAATCCGCTCTCCGGATTGGGGGTTAAGCGTGTCGAGTGCCTTGTCCCCAAAGGTAGCCAGCATCGTGTCAATCCGCGGCTGAAGCGTAACCCAGAGATCGCCTTTAATGTCGCTCCAAAATTCACGCTGTTCTTGGTTGGCAATGGTTAATTCTGACATTGAATCCTCTCTCCCTGTGGCCAACTCGGCTTGGCCTGATGGGTTAAGGCCCGAGTCTGGGTAATGATAACGTGGGCTAGTTTATTCGAGCGCGATGCCTTTGGCAGTTTTTCCATCAGGCACCCCAAGGTGCGTGGCGAGTAACCCACGGTGATTNAAGCACCAACCTAGGGGCGCCTTGTGCGAGCAGGTGAGGGTGATTTGCAAGGCGGGTAGGAATACGCTCAAATGTGAGGTTATGAACGTTAATCAAAAGACGGTGGTTGTTACTGGCGGTGCACGCGGGATCGGTAAGGCATTGGCCTTACGTTTTGCAGAAGAAGGCGCCAGGGTGGTGGTTGCCGATCGGTTGCAAAACGAGGCCAACGAAACNGCAGCCCAAGTGAATGGCCTGGCGGTAGTTTGCGATGTCGAAAATGAACAGGATATTCAGCAGCTGGTCACCGAGGCGGAAGCCAAGTTTGGAGCAATCGATCTTTTTTGTTCCAACGCGGGAGTGTGTTTCGGTGAGGCNGATTTGGTGACTTCGGCAACTAACGATCAATGGCAAACCTGTTGGAATATTCATGTCATGGCGCATGTCTACGCCGCAAGAGCTGCCCTGCCGGGAATGATCGCCCGAGGTGGCGGGTACTTTCTGCAGATGGTGTCCGCGGCCGGGATACTCAACCAGATTGGTGATGCGGCTTATTCTACGACCAAGCATGCCGCCTTGGGATTTGCCGAAGCACTGGCGATTACCCATGGTGGAGACGGTATCAAGGTGTCTGCAATTTGTCCGCAGTATGTTGCAACACCGATGTTGGGATACGACGAAGGCGCTGATATCAGCGGCCAGGCGGGTCTGATCAGTCCGAATCAGGTTGCGGAAGCTGTGATCAAGGGATTAGAAGAAGAGCGCTTCTTGATCCTCCCCCATCCCGAGGTCGAGGAGTACCGACAACGCAAAGGGGCTGACTACGATCGTTGGCTTGGGGGAATGCGGCGGTTGCGTGGTCACGTCCTGAAAGAATTGGGTTCAACCGCGCTCGAGAAGATGCACAAGTTAGTTTGAATTAGCCTGATTGAGTTTCGAGCGGGGAGGTTTGGCACTGGGCGCATGAATACAACCTTCGCGAGTTCAGGGTTGATCGAATGACTGATCCGCCGCATCGATAACAGCATTCCCCTTCTCGATCAAAGATGGCAAATCGATAAGCGCTACGTGATTTTCCCTGTGCTTTAAGCTTTCTTGCGATCCCAGCTTTATTGGTGATGCCGTTAGAGGTATACGAACGCTGACAAAGCGTTAGCGTGCTGCGTGCCAGTCGACCCAGTTGACCTCGATTCAGGTCGATTGGCCGCAGGCTTGGGTCAAGACCGGCATCATGAATGATTTCTGAGCGCAGATAATTCCCAATACCTGCCAGGAACTGCTGATCGAGGTAGAGCGCCGCCAATTTCCGGTTCTGAAAGCGAGGTTCCCTAAGGCGTGAAAGAAGCGCACGCCACGTTAACGACTTGTCGAGTATGTCAGGACCAATACGACTCAGAAAAGGGTGGGTAGTGAGTTGTTTGCTTGTCAGAACCCAAATATCAGATGCACTGTAGAGCAGCGCGCTGTGTCGAGCCGTGTGTAATGCAACTCGCAGCGTTCGTTTTGTCGCTGGGTACTGTCCCCGATCAACGACATGCCACACGCCGTACAGCTGGTTATGAGAATAGAGCGTCCAGTCAGTGCTGAAGTGGGTCAGCAGTGCTTTGCCACGTGTTTCAATCGATCGCACTCGAGTACCCGTTAAGGTTCGCCGGAATTTCTTCAGGCGCTGGAGCCCCAAGAATAGGTCTTCAATGACTTCATTCTCCAATACCGCTGCGATCTGGTCCGCAGCCCGTCGAATTTCGGGCCCCTCAGGCATTGCAATACCTCTCGCGTGCTTCCTCAGTTTGACTGCAGTACTGCGTGTTTATTCATAGCTGGGAACATCTTAATAAAAGCAATGGTACAAAAGATGCGAACGGTGATGAAGTAAAGTTGAATTAACCTGTCCCTTGTTGTGCGGGGAGTGTGGTGAGTCGCGAAAGAACACAGCAGCAAGGGTGATGTCAGTGAGTCATTGNACTCATGTGGGGAAATGATCGGGAGATGAAGGGGGACAGCATAAGCCATTAGCGCGTGGTTCTGAGGATGATTCCGGGATCGCGGCATGCTTTAGCAGAATGTCTAGGGTGGGTGACATGCTGTTTGCCTGTGTGTAGGATCGCTGTTGCTTAGTATCAGCGATAATTGGTGGCTGTGTCGTCTTTGGAGATGGCGCAAATGGCAATTAAACGAGTGTTGTAATGACTTTGTGGAGGTAGGCAAGTGCCGTCATTTGATGTGGTTAGCGAGCTCGATTGGCATGAGGTCACTAATGGGATGGACCAGGCCAATCGTGAAATCACCAATCGTTTTGATTTCAAGGGGAGTGANGCTCGCATTGAGCGCAGTGACGCGACCCTGACGCTCTATGCTGANGATGAATTCAAGATTGGGCAGGTCCGTGACATTCTGGACACCAAACTGGTCAAGCGAGGGGTCGACATCGCGTGTATGGAAATCGGAGAGATTCGTGAGCGAGGGGCTGGCCAAGCTCAACTAGAGATCAAGTTGCGACACGGGCTAGAGACCGCATTGAGCAAGAGTCTGGTCAAGAAGATCAAGGCATCAAAATTAAAAGTGCAGACGGCTATTCAGGGTGACCAACTGCGTATTTCAGGAAAGAAACGCGATGAGTTGCAGTCGGTAATTGCGCTTCTAAAAAATGAGGAGGTGGGATTGCCTCTTCAGTACATTAACTTTCGTGACTAAGAAAAGGTTATGACTTTGTTGTCCATGAGTTTCTCCGTGTTAGCTTGATCTAGGGTGACTGCCTGTCGCCGGCATTGTTGCCCCCCACAATTGTGTGATCGGTCTATCTTTAAGCGCCCCACACGATTAGAATTCTGGTCNGCGACGTCGTGCCACTTTGTTGTTGCCACTTGTTGTTCTCCCTAGNAAAGAGATTGTCCTTCAATATTTTTACTGCTCGGTTTTGCCNGCTACAGTACGGCTGAGCCTGCTGTAGGGCACTGATAGAGCCGCGACGCTGATACAACGCGCCGGCTTTGCCAATGCACTGTCGAGGATGATCGCGATCAACCNATAAAGGAGACGGTCAGTTCATGACTGAAGAGGGAAAGAGGTCGGACCCGCAGGCGACCTGGCTGNTGGTATTGATTACTTCAACCGGGATTTTTGGTACCGCCATNGTCACTCCGTCACTGCCGGGAATTGGGGAAGCGTTTGCCGCTGAGCCCGATAAGGCACAGTGGGTGCTAACTGGATACTTGGCGATGATTGCCGTAGGGCAGCTATTTTTTGGCCCTCTATCAGACAAGTTTGGGCGGCGGTTTCCTTTATTGGCGGGCCTTGCGTGCTTTCTGCTGGGATCGGTAACGGCGTTTCTTGCGAGGGATCTCAATATGCTGATAGCAGCTCGTTGTATTCAAGGGCTCGGCGCTTCGGCGGCAATGGTTCTGCCGCGGTTGATTATTAATGATACGCACGCGCCGCGGGCAGCGGCAGGAAGTCTGGCTGCGGTCACCGCCGCCATGGCGCTCACACCGTTGGTGTCATTTCCCTTCGGCGGTGTACTGTTCGAGGCGGTAGGTTGGCGTGGCATCATGGCGGCAATTGTGTGTGTTGGTCTGATCACGACGCTTCCGACGGCATTACTGTTACAAGAGACTAACAGTGCACGACAAAGGTCTCTCAGCGTCTCTACGGTGATTGAGAATTACTATTTGTTATTCTCAAATCGGCAGTTTTTGCTGTTCGCGAGTAACCTAGGGCTGCATGTATCCATCTTTTTTTCGTTTTTAAATTTTTTGCCCTTTGCGTTCCGTGAGTTGGGTTATACCNCAGCGGAATTCGGCGTGCACATATCGTTACTGCCGGCAGGTTTTGTGGTGGGGAATCTCATCAGTCGAAAATGGACGGCTACATTGGGTATCATAAAAATGGTCCGGTGGGGTTCCATACTGACGGTGTTTGCCATCAGCGTGATGGCGATTGTGGCTTTTTCAGGGGTTCAATCAGGATTGGCGTTGGTGCTGCCGGCCATGATTTATTCATTATCAAACGGGCTCACCATGCCCAACGCATCGATTGGTGCCATCAACTCAGTGAAACGTTCTGCGCAGGGCGTGGGGTCAGGGTTGGCCGGGAGTCTTCAAATGCTGCTAGGGTCGCTGATTGCTTCGTCAACCATACTGCTAGGCGCGGCCGATGATGTGCGTATTGGTATTGGCGTAGTTTTGGGCGCGGCGCTGGTCGCGCTTGTCGCCGCCTTACTGTTGCGCGATGATGCGCGACTGGCAGTCAACTGAGCTCCATTAAAGGAGTTTGTTGTCACTGTGTTGACTGATATAGGGAGGATTAAATCCTACACAATCTAACGGCATCTTCCGGAGTGTGTTTGCCATCAATAATCTTTTACGCTAGGAATTCATGATAACCANGGAACTTTTCTACTNGGCACTGACAGCGGGTTTGGCGTCGATACTGTGGGTCCCTTAGGTTGTAGCCAGGATTTTCTGTTGGGGCATTGCAGACGCCACNGGCTATTCGACAGATCCACCGGAGCTCCCCGGCTGGGCCCGCCGAGGGCAACGAGCGCACCTTAATCTCCTTGAGAATCTTGCGCCGTTTGCGGCGCTGGTCATGGTGGCGCAGGCAGTCGATGTGCATAGCGCTAACACTATGCTGAGCGCAGCCCTATTTTTCTAAGCCCGTGCCGCGCATGCCCTCGTATTTATTATGGGTGTTCCCTTTCTCAGAACGCTAGCGTTTCTTACTGGCTGGGTTGGCGCCAGCCTGAGTTTTATCGAAATCATCATAAATTTGATGTAGGCAATAGCGCTGATGATAGCGTCGCGGAGTGGACTTCAACACAGGGTTTCGAAAGCACCATACCGCGCTACAGAGTTAAGCACGTGAATCTTGATGCGATCCTGCCGGTAACGATCATCATGGCCTGATCCAAATATGAAAGGTAACTGATACAGTCGAATGCGGTCTTTTGGGATATGAGAAGCCCATCGGGAATCGTGCTCAGTACATGACAGCTTCTCCCGAGCCACCGTCAACCGCGATAGATTGACCTGTAATCATATGGGCCATGGGTGAGCAGAAGAACAAGACAGCGGCGGCGATATCGTCCGGTTGCACCAGTTTGCCAAGGGGGATTTCTTTTGTGCGCTTGGCGATGATGGTTTCGATAGTGGTGTTTGACTCCTCGGCTTCACGTGAAAAGAGTTGCATGACTCGCTCTGTCACGGTGTAGCCGGGGTGAATGCAATTCACCGTGATCTGATGTTGCGCAGCGTAACTCGAAAACTGTTTACTGAAGTTGGCGATACCCGCGTTGACGACACCATTGGTAATGCGCAAGGGAGCCACAATGCGGGCGGTCATACCGCCGATGTTGATCACTCGTCCCCAGCCTGCCGCGCGCATGGGTGTCAGTACAAGCCGTGCCAGGCGAATGTAGGCCATCAGCTTGACATCGATGTGATAACGAAAGAGATCGTCGGTTAACTCATTGAAAGGGGCGCTGGTGGATGTGACGGCATTGTTTACCAAGACATCGATCCGGCCTGCAGCNCGTAGAGTTTTGTTGACCAATTGTTCAAGTTCCTCGAGCTGACTGACGTCTGTTTGGAATGCCCATGCCTTGACATCGTGTTTTTCAATATCGGTCGCGGTATTATCGAGCGTCTCCCGAGTGCGGCCACAAATGGCGACGTGCATTCCCTGCGAAGCCAGAGTCAGTGCTATCGCTCGCCCAATACCCCGACTACCGCCTGTCACTAATGCAACCTTCTCTTGTAGTTGAAAATCCATCGACACACCTCCTTATTCAGTGATCTTACCGTGACACGGAGCGGTAGCACCCCTGGTGAGGGATGCCGTCCCAGTAAAGGCTCCACAATGAGTCATCAAGTTGGGGTCACAAGGTCGTTGTGTTTCAGTGATTCACGGCAGATGCGTAAACGCGGTATGATTTTCTTTCACTTCTAAGGTATCAAATACTCGGGGGTTGAAAGCACTGATGAATGTGTCCGTCGATATCATCCCTTTGCATAGGTTAGCGCTAGCGTTGATCCCAGTGTTGTTGGTTATCCTGGTCCAACAGCGTTGGGCATTGCCTGTCCGGCCAACCATTTATGGTGCGGCCCGTATGTTGGCCCAATTATTACTGGTTGGGTATGTGTTGGTCTTCTTGTTTGATACAGATAGTTCTCTTGTTGTGTTTGGGGTGCTCGCCATGATGATTATGGTCGCCAGTTGGATCGCCCTGCGACCGGTGGGCCACGATCGACCTCGTCTCTACTGGGCGGCATTGGGTGCAATTATTGTTGGAGGTGTGCCAACGCTTGTTTTGACCACACAGTTGATTATCGACGTAACTCCTTGGTATGACCCGCGTTATCTGATTCCACTGGCTGGGATGATTTTTTCAAATTCGATGAATTCCGTCAGTATTGCAGCAGAGCGGTATGCTGCCGAGATGAATAATGGACAAAAAGAAGAGTCAGCAAGGCGTACTGCGTTTCAGGCGGCGCTCATACCGTTGGTTAACTCACTGATGGCNGTCGGCTTGGTTTCGTTGCCGGGNATGATGACAGGGCAAGTATTGGCAGGCGTTTCACCGCTAATCGCCGCACGATATCAAATCATGGTGATGTGTGTACTGTTTGGCGCGGCTGGATTGTCGGCGGTGTGTTACCTGTCTTGGGCGAGGAAAGTCAGATGACNGCAGTGGAGTTAGGCCAATNCAGTGCGNAATATCGGTCATCCCATGGCCGNNAGTCTCGGNGGATTGATGGTCAATCGANCGGANAATAGTGCCGTGGAAAGTGCTGTATCTATGANGGTGGCTGAGANCTGCCGGNAACATTNGACCTATCTNGAGGNGGGTTTTTTCGCGGCGCCCGCGACACGGGCTAAAGCGGCGACATCGNNNACTGCAGTTTCGTGTTCCGTGAGCTGAAAATNATTACCGCTNCTGGCGGAGAGTCACCGCCCCTCGTTCACCCGTGTTGAGTTGGTTTGCAAATTCAGGCGCCATGGGTCGGGGATCCAGTGCGTTTAGCCACACCCTCAACAGCAAGCGCTTGCGCTCAGGTTGAGCATGATCATCAAAGGCTTTTCGAGCATGAAATGTCACGCGACTATTGAGAATTTGTATATCACCGGCCTGAAACGTCATAGGCAGTTGAAACTCATCACGCAGCGAGAGTTCGGCGACGTAGTCGATTGCTTTTTGGCTGAGCGNATCCAGGCCTTCAATNGATTTTTCAGCGCCAAGTTCGATCTGGCGTTTATTAAATCGCGCAGACATTTTCCCGCTGAAATAACTGAAGACGGGGATGCGGTGGAAGCTGAGTTGTTTTNCTGACGTTCCTTTNCCCACCAGGTCCAGGAAAAATCCTCGTNGCAGAGGCTNGAGGTATTCTGGATGTGTGGCCATGAGTTCATTGTAGATGGCAAGTGAACTGACGACNGCACTTTCACCNNCAGANTTGGCNGGTCGAACACACAATAAAGCGACGTAGTCACAGCTGTCGGTGTGTGGGTGTATCTCGGTAGTGGTTCG
>PAWW01000014.1 GCA_002714255.1 Acidiferrobacteraceae bacterium | reverse complement strand
CCGGTGTTGTGGATGTCTCCGGCACGGAGCCCATCACCAGCACGGGTCCTAGCGTTGGCCAGCCCTTGTGTCGGTGCGTAGGGCACGCGTCAACTGTACGGGAGTGAAATATCAACTGTACGGGAGTGAAATAGTAGGAGGTAGCTACGGGTGTCATTNAANGNNAAGTCTGTTTGAGTGNTTCATGGCTAGCAGCGTATGCTGCCAGTCGAGTTACGACGTCNGCACTNGGCAAACAGGNGGCTCTGGTGTTGAGGTCGACGTGAATGAGTGTGGCTTCACAGGTTGCGGCGATGGTCCCATCTTCGCTCTGAAGCTGGTGGAGCAAGTGCAGTTTCTTTTCNNTCGCGCCCAGGACTCCAGTCAGGATNCTGATATTTTCCCCTGCCAGTATTTCCCTGAGGTACTTCAGGCGTGATTCAACAGAGAAATAGGTAAACCCCGCGATTCGATAGGCATCGTCCACACCCACTTCCTCCAGAAAGCGGGTGCTCGCCTGCGCCATGAGTTCGANGTAGTGTGGCTCGTGCATGTGCCCGTTTCGATCCATCCAACTCGGCGGNACCTGACGCNGTACAGTNTGNAGCAGGCCCTCATGCACNGTCACCGCTTTTNGGAGCTGTTGATTGTGTTGTTTCAGTANTGAACCGGCACCCTGGTCNGTTTGTTTAAGCGCGCGCAGGACTGCNACCAGGCTGTCATCGCGGACTCGTTCCATGTCCCTCGGCGTGAGGCCGTNGGCTTGAGCGTCACATTGGTTGGCGATGGTATTAATCAGTTCGTCGGTTAATTCCGGTACATCCGTCAATTTGCTCCAGGGCCACTTCAGGGCNGGTCCAAATTGGGCCAACATGCTGCGCATACCTCCTTCGCCACCGGCTAACCACATGGTCTGAAAATGCCCCATCAATGCCCAACGCAGGCCGCAACCAAACCGTATGGCATCATCGATCTCTTCGGTCGTGGCAATGTCGTCGTTAACCAGCCATAACGCCTCGCGCCACAGCGCCTCCATCAATCGGTCCGCAATGTGCGCGTCAATCTCATGTCGTATCAGGAGTGGTTTCATTCCAAGATGGGTCAAGACTCGGTGGCAGGTGTCTGCAATAGACGAATCAGTCAGTGCGGAGGGCACGACCTCAACCAGTGGGAGGAGGTAGACCGGGTTAAAAGGGTGACAGACCACGACCTGCGCTGGCCGCGTGGCCATTGCCTGTAACTCTGATGGCTTAAAGCCAGAGGTAGATGATGCGATGACTGCACCTTCAAGTGCGTGTTTTTGAATGTCGGCGATGACTTGTTGTTTTAGATCCAGGCGCTCGGTAACGCTTTCCTGAACCCAATCAGCATCAGTGACAGCTTCTTTTAGCGTGTCACAAAACTGCAGGGTGCCTTCTGAGGGTAGGCTGGTATCGTAAAGTGCAGGTAGAGTTCGGCGGGCATTGGTCAGTGTCTCCAGAGTTTTGCGTTGGGCCTTGGAACTGGGATCGAATACGTTGACATCCCAGCCGTTCAGGAGAAATCGGGCGGCCCAACCTCCGCCAATAACGCCGCCCCCGATCAGTGCCGCCTGTCCAGTGGTGGTCATGGAAAAAATTGATTGGTGTTCATGCAGCGTCCAGGGGATCGGTTATACAGTGTTCAGTGGCTAAGACAGCTGGTTGAAAAGCAACCTTTTACATCAGGTCTAAACTCTAACCAGTTGAGCCAATCAGGCACCGCGCGGTCGCAGCAGTTCGCGCGAGATGATGTGTCGCTGGATTTCGCTCGTGCCGTCGTAGATTCTTTCGACTCGAGCGTCGCGCCAGAATCGTTCCAATGGCAAGGCTTCCATGAGCCCCATGCCGCCGTAGATCTGAATCGTCTCATCGGTGACTTTGGCCAGCATTTCCGAGGCGTACAGTTTGGCCTGCGCAATTTCCCGATTGGCGGATAGGCCCTGATCCAGGCGCCAGGCTGAGGATAAGGTCAGCCAATCGGCCGCATCAAGCTGTGTGATCATGTCTGCGAGTTTGAACGAAACACCCTGAAATTTTCCTATAACTTGCCCGAACTGCTCACGTTGTGCCGCCCATTCCAGGGCGTAGTCCAGGGTTCTTCGTGCACGCCCGACGCACATAGCGGCGACGGTGATGCGAGTTGCGTACAACCACTCATTGGCCACATCGAACCCTTTATGCAACTCCCCCAACAGTTGGTGTCGAGATAATCGACAGTCATCGAAGGTTAAGATGCAATTTTGATAGCCGCGGTGTGAAACACAGTGGTACCCGGATTGAATGGTAAATCCTGGAGTCCCTCGATCGACCAGGAAGCACGAGATCAGTTTNTTCGGGCCGCGGGGTGTGTCTTCTTCTCCCGTTGCCATAAAGACGATGACAAAGTCAGCGATGTTGGCGTGGGAGATAAAGTGTTTTGTGCCGTTGGCAATAAAGTCATCACCGTCCTGACGAGCAAAGCATTTCATGCCGCGCACATCCGAACCTGCGTCTGGTTCGGTCATGGCCAGTGCATCGTATTTCTCACCCTTAATCGTTGGTAAGAGATATTGTTCCCGTTGGGCGCCTTGGCATGCCAATAGGATGTTCGACGGGCGACCCCAAAAAACGGTTAAGCCTTGGCTGCCACGGCCGAGTTCCCGCTCAAGCAGCGTAAATCCCAGTTGATCTAGCCCGCCACCGCCGAGATCGGCAGGCATATTGGGTGCAAAGAAGCCAAGCTCGAGTACNTTCCTTTTGATTTCCTCGCCGATNTCCCGCGGGACTTGTCCGGTGCGNTCAACGTCGTCTTCCAAGGGGTAAATTTCGTTTTCGACGAAGGATCGAACAGTGTCGACGATCATCTGTTGTTCGTCGTTGAGGCCNAAATCCATATTGTTTCCTTATGTTCCCTGCCGAGGGAGCCACGTTGTTAGGGTTCTACACTAGCAGGCTTTTAAGTGCGGAATCCATTGATCATGGCGGTGAAGGGGCTTCGACCCATCACCACGAATCCCAAACCTTTCCACCTGGGATCAAGTGCGGCGTTAAAATTTAAGACGCCCGTCGGCGGTTGCGCTGGCATAGCTGCCGATCGTGCCGGGCTTGATCCATACGCTTTCTGTCTATCGAAGCTGTGGTGACGCTGCATTCGAATCTCTTTATCATCCTTTCAAATGGTCTTTCGAGTGGTATCAGTATGGAATTGGACTGGCACAGCGACGCGCAAGCTTATCGAGATAGGTTGTTGCTCGACGTCAATGATGTTGACCCGAGTATTGATATGGCGGTGGTGCGGCGCTATCGCCTTCAACGTTTCCGTGCCGAAATGGCTAGACATGACATTGCAGCGTGTGTGTTGTTCGACCCGGTCAATATCCGTTACGCGAGTGGCGCCCGCAATATGCAGATTTTTAATGCTCGAAATCCTGCCCGTTACTTGCTCGTCACACAGGACCAAAGTGCGGTGATCTTGTATGAGTTTACCGGCTGCATGCATTTGGCTGATGACCTGGAGACGCTCAGCGAGGTGCGTCCCGCGATCACGGCTAGCTTTGTGGCGGCCGGCGATGAAATAAAACGGCGGGAGATGGACTGGGCTGCGGAAATCGCATCGACCTTAACCGAGCTGGTTGGCAAAGGTGCCACCGTCGGGATCGAGCGCATCAATGCAGGGGCAGTCCAGGCCCTGTCCGAATATGGATTCTTGCTGGTGGACGCTCAGCAGCCGATCGAACGAGCCCGCGCCATTAAGTCGGAAGAAGAAGTTGCCTGTGTCAAGGCGTCTTTGCACGCAACCGAGATTGCAGTGGCGCGGCTTCGTCAAAGCCTGCGACCGGGGCTGAGCGAAAATGCGTTGTGGTCAATACTCCACCAGGCGGTCATCGCGCAAAACGGNGATTACGTTGAGACGCGATTNCTNTCTTCGGGNCNNAGGACNAATCCATGGTTNCAGGAGTCNGGANACCGNGTGATTGGCAANAATGAACTGGTTGCGTTGGACACNGATGTGGTGGGTTGTTACGGTTATTACGCNGATTTNTCCCGCACCTTTCATTCNGGTCCNGACGAGCCGAACGNCGACCAACGNCNNCTTTATGCNGCGGCTTATGAACAGATTCACCATAATATGGAATTACTTCATCATGGCCTCTCGTTTCGCGAATACGCGCAACGGGCATGGCAAATACCTGAGAGGTACTTCGTTAATCGCTATTATCTATCGGCGCACGGGGTAGGTATGACGGGCGAGTATCCCTACCTCTATCACGGGGCCGATTTTCTCACGGCCGGGTACGACGGGCATATCGAGGTCGGTATGACCCTGTGTGTAGAGAGTTATATTGGAGAAGTGGGAGGGCGCGAAGGCGTTAAACTCGAGCAACAGGTGCTCGTCACGCCGTCGGGGCCAGAATTGCTGTCAAATTTTCCATTTGAAGCATCTTTGCGCCCGTAATCGCACTTCGCAAGAATTTTTGATTGGGGGTCATATGGAGTTTGGTGTTTGTTTTAAAGGAGAACTCAGCCCGAAGCGGTTGCGCCGCCTGGTCCAGCAACTGGAGGCGGGTGGCTTTGATTATTGCTGGTTTTACGATTCACACATTTTGTGGCGCGATTGCTATGTTGCCATGGCCATGTGTATCGAACACACCAGTCGTATTCGTTTTGGACCGTGTGTGACCAACCCAGGAGTTCGGGAGTGGTCGGTCGCAGCGAGTTTATTTGCGGCCTTGGCGTTACAGAGTGAGGGTCGTTTCGACATCGGTCTGGGGCGGGGCGACAGTTCTCTGCGGGTGATGGGTAAACGCCCAGCCAATCTTAGGTCGATGGTCGAATTTGGTCAGCAGGTCAAAGCGATGGTGCGCGGAGAGGAAGTAACCTACCCGGATTGCCCATCATCGGTGAAATTCTCCTGGGCGGCGGGGCACGATCTGCCACTGTGGATTGCCGCTTATGGCCCGAAGGCGCTAAAAAGTGCGGGTGAATACGGCGATGGCCTGATTCTTCAGATAGCGGAGCCTGAGATCTGCCGCTGGTTGGCGACGCAGGCTCGCCTGGCCGGACAGGCACGGGGGCGTGATATGTCTAACTATCGCGTGATGGCGGCGGCTCCTGCTTTTGTCGGGCCTATGGATGTGTGTATCGAGAAGACACGGTGGTTTCCGGCGATGGTGGGAAATCACATCGCCGAAATTGTCGAGCGCTATGGCGCTGATTCGAATGCTTTACCCAGATCCCTAAGTGCTTATGTCAAGAATAGGCGGGGCTATGATTACTCCAAGCATGGGCAAAGTGATAACCCTTATCTCGATTTCATTACACCGGACGTGGTGGAAAGNTTCGGGGTTCTCGGTTCCGTTGAGCAGCACGTAGCCAAACTGCGTCAGCTTGAGGCGGCAGGCGTTACCCAATTCAATATCTATTTAGAAAATGGGGACGAAGAAGAATTGATCGCCAATTACGCTGAACAAATCATCCCGCAATTGNCTGACAAGCATTGACGGTGCGCTTAATGCCACTCGCTCGAGTGCCACCGCGTGGGTGACTGCTTATTCGGTAGTCGTTGTTGTAGCTTCATCCGCTTGCGGTGTTGAGGGGCCGGGAACAGAAGCGCACTCAAGGAAGATGCGATGTTCACAGCGGGCGCAGATGCTACGGTCGAGTTGTTCGAAAATGCTTGAGATGGCCTCCGATTTTTTAGAGAAACGATGATCCTCCCCGATGTCCGTCATATAACGGCCTCGAATCAGAATTTCTTCGACAGCCGGTTTGATACGATAAAGATAAAGCCCGCCGCCCTCCGCATTACGCTTTCTTGCCTCATCCGCAAGCAGTTCGGCACCGGAGATATCAATTTCATTAATACCAGAACAAATCAACAAAAGATGGGATTGATCCGTCTGGCGTTGACGGTAAATTTCCAGCATACGCTCAACATGGTGGGTTGAGCCGAAGTATAGATCGCCGTCGATACGTAGAAATTTGACTTGTGGACATTCAGGCAGGCTCGCATCAGTGACGAAGTCCCGATTGGGTGTATCGGGGTTGGGCACTCGAGAAAATATCCGTGGACGCGCTGTGTCCATGACAAAGAGAAGTAAGCCGAACACGACGCCAAGCAGAATGGCATATTCGAGTCCGACAAACAGGGCAGTGGTGATCGTCAGGATGAGTATTGCCGTTTCGGTACGGCTGGCTCGAACGATCTTCATTATCCGATTGAAATCAATCAGCTGCCAGGCGACCAGAAACAGCACTCCAGCCATGGCCGCGTTAGGTAGGTAGGCTGTGGCGGGTGCGATNAAAACGACAATTGCCATGAGCAGCAGGCCGGCGAAAACAGCCGACAGTGGCGTCCGCGCCCCGGCCTCGTAATTCACGCCGCTGCGATTAAACGAACCGGTGGCAACGTAGCCAGAACAACAACTGGCCGCAAGGTTCGAGAGTCCCTGACCAATGAATTCCTGATTGCTATCAAGTTGCTGACCCGATTTCAGTGCCAGCGCTCGACCAATCGTGATTGACTCTGTCAGTACCAGTAGTGTGATGGCTGCCGCCGCAGGCGCGAGGCGACTGATGGTCTCGAAGGAGACCGCGGGTAATGTCAACGGTGGTAATCCGGCGGGCAGTGCGCCAATGGTTCTAAGTTCTGTTGTTTCATTACCCAGCACTAGATCCAATAGGAACGCAGCGACCGAACCTGCCAGCATGGCAGCCAGCATNTAGGGTAGCTTGGGGAACCTGCGCAATGTGGCGATACCGGTGGCCAATGCCAGTACACCGACGGTCACGCTGTATAGATTCACTTCGTTGATGTGAGCGATGAGTTGCACGGGAATGTCATGGAAAGCCCATCGATTGCTGCTACCCAAGCCGAGAAAGCCTGGAATTTGGCTTGCAAAAATCAATATCGCGGCACCTGTGATAAAACCAACCACGACAGTGTGCGAGATGAAATCTACCAGGGTGCCAAGACGAAGCATTCCCAAAGCCAGTTGGAATACTCCAACCATTAAGGTCAAGGTTAAAGCAAGTGTGACGTACTCGGCGCTGCCCGGCAGGGCGTACGGGCTGAGCGTAGAAAAGAGCACAATCGATGCTGCAGTAGTGGGCCCGGATACCAGGTGCCAGGACGAGCCGAATAGCGCGGCGACGATCGCCGGAATCATGCCGGCATAGAGCCCGTACTGCGGTGGCATACCTGCAATGGTGGCAAACGCGACGCCTTGTGGCAGAACGACAATGGCGCCCGTCAAGCCGGCAAGCAGATCGTGTCTGAGCGAATCCCGGTTGACCCGAGGCCACCATCGGAGAAAAGGCAGGTAACGTCGAATCAAGGTCGCGTCCTGACGCAAGGCGCCATTATCTATACTTCAATGGAAAGAGTGTTTTTGGCTGATCGGTCACTGGAGGGGCGATCTGGTGTTTCCGGTCCGTGAGTTGTGTTTTGCTTTGCGCTTGCCAACTTCGAGTCGCTGTGAGTGAATCGTTGTCTCGGTGTCGATGCTGAGTTGGCAAAGGAATGGNGACTGTTATTGTAGCGAAGCTGGCCGGTTTGGGGCACATTCATCTTAAATGACGCGACATTAAGGAGAGCAAGGCGGTGAGCGAAACATTGCAACTGATAGTTGCCTTTGATGGGGGGGCAAAGANTCCGGANCGTTGCTTCGTTGAGAGCGCAACGGNGTATGTCTGGGGATGTGTGCAATGAATGCTCTGGTTTGCATTAAAGCGCTGGATCATATTGCCCTGCGGGTTCAGGATGTTGAAGCCTCGTTATCGTTTTATGCTGACATTCTGGGTCTTTCCACAGAACGAGTTGAACTGTGGCGCGATAACGAAGTGCCTTTCCCCTCAGTGCGGTTAAACCNCGACACGTTGATCGATTTGATGGAAGGTGTGTCGGCCGGGTCAGACCTGNATCATTATTGTTTGGTGATTGAAGCGACGGATATGGCTGCACTCAAGGCGCGATTTGAAGGCNTCGGGGTTNCGGTTCAAGATGGCCCGGCCACCCGCTGGGGGGCGCACGGTGAGGGGACNTCTTTGTATGTGTTGGANCCCGACGGNCATGTCGTTGAATTGCGCCATTATTAGCGGTGTCAGGGCAGATGGTCGACTGGTGCTTTGGTCGATTAGTCGAATCAAGGGAGTAAATGGATTCTAATGAATAGACCAAATGGCACCTGGCAGGAGCGCTCGCATTGGGTCTATCCGGCGGCAACTTGAGGGACTACGGGTATGGATTTTGCATTAACTGAGCATCAGCGTTCGATAGACGAATCCGTGCGGCGCGTGTGCGCACAATTTGAGGATGCTTATTGGCTTGATCATGATCGTAGCGGTGATTTTCCGGTTGAATTTCGCCAGGCGATGACTGAAGGCGGCTGGTTGGGCATCGCAATGCCAGAGCGCTATGGAGGGGCAGGTCTCGGCATTACCGAGGCGGCTGTTTTGATGCATGCAGTGACTAACTCGGGCGGCGCAATGAGTGCGGCGTCGACCATGCACATTAATATATTTGGACCTCACCCCATCGTTGTTTACGGCGACGAGGCCCAAAAGGAACGTTGGTTACCTCCATTGATTGCGGGCAGGGAAATTGCTTGCTTTGCCGTTACCGAACCCGATGCGGGATCGGATACTGGTAGCCTCACGACGCAGGCCCGCCTGGAGGGAGATCATTACGTGGTCCGAGGCCGTAAGATCTGGACTTCTACCGCGCAGGTGGCCGATCGAGTCATGCTGCTTGCTCGAACTGGCCCGCGCCAGGCGCAGGGCTCTTCTGTTGACGGGTTGACCCTCTTCTATACGCGGCTTGATCGCGATCGCATCAGCGTACGCGAGATCGACAAGATGGGCCGCAAGGCGGTCGATTCAAACGAGCTGTTTATTGATGATCTCATTGTCCCGGTTGAGGATCGCATTGGCGAGGAGGGTAAGGGGTTTCGTTACCTCCTTGACGGACTNAACCCTGAACGTATCTTGATTGCCGCCGAGGCNGTGGGCATCGGAAGAAACGCAGTNGATCGGGCCGCACGCTACGCNCGAGAGCGAGTGGTTTTTGGTCGNCCCATCGGACAAAACCAGGCCATACAACACCCTTTGGCGAGATCCTGGGCGGAGCTTGAGGCGGGTTGGTTGTTGGCGTTGAAGGCGGCATGGGCTTATGACGCGGGGCAACCCAGCGGTGCCGCGGCNAATGCGGCGAAATACTTNGCCTCAGAAGNTGCGTTTACGGCGTGTGAGCGAGCGGTCATGACACACGGGGGGATGGGTTATGCCAAAGAATTCCAGGTCGAGCGTTTACTTCGCGAAGTATTAATTCCGAGGATCGCGCCGGTCAGCCAGGAGATGGTCCTGTGTTATCTGGCCGAAAGAGTGCTGGATCTGCCNCGGTCCTACTGAATGGCCATCGATTGCGTGCAAGAGGAACCGAAACCCAAAGGTGCCGCTGTGGGCCCTTTGTCTGGACTGCGGGTGCTGGATCTGACGACTATTTTGCTGGGACCGTTTGCAACGCAGATTTTAGGCGACATGGGTGCCGATGTGATCAAGATCGAGGCGCCCGGCGGTGACCCGATTCGACACGTGGGNCCGCCGCCAGCGGATGGTATGGGCGCGGTTTTTCTGGGGGCCAACCGCAACAAGCGAAGTATTGTTATGGATTTGAAACAGACGGATACGAAAGAGATCTTTTATCGACTGGTCGAAGTGGCAGACATCGTTGTTCACAATATGCGATCCCAGGCGGCGCAGCGTCTGGGTATCGATTACCAGACATTGCGCGGTTACAAGGCTGATATTGTCTACTGCGGAACGTACGGCTTTCGCCAGAACGGCCCGTATCGAAACAAACCGGCGTTTGATGACATGATTCAGGCGGCGTCTGGCTTGGCTGATTTGCAGGGGCAGGGGGGATCACCGCGCTATGTCACCTCTGCGATCGCGGACAAAATTACGGCAACGACGGTCGTCTATGCCATCAGTATGGCGCTGATCCATCGCTTGCGAACCGGTCGAGGGCAATTTGTCGAGGTGCCCATGTTCGAGACGCTGGCTGCGTTTAATATGGTTGAGCACTTGTATGGTGCCGCGTACGACCCGCCGCGGGGAGCGGCGGGATACCCCCGTGCGCTTTCGCGCGATCGCCGGCCCTATCAAACGCTGGATGGATACATAGGCGTAGTGCCCTATACCGATGAACAGTGGCAGTCGGTTTTTCGCATCGCCGGTCGAGCGGATTTGGCCAGCGATCCGCGTTATACCTCGCTGACAGAGCGCTTGGCGAATATTGATGCGCTTTACGCAGATTTGGCGGAGCTTCTGAAAGATCGAACGACAGTTGACTGGCTGGATGCGCTTGATAATGCGAACGTGCCGTCGATGGCNGTGCTTTCACNCGGAGACTTGGTTAANGATCCNCATCTGNAGGCGGTCGATTTCTGGCATACGCGTACTGACCCTGAACTTGGCACGTTGCGTTTCGCGGGNATNCCGACGCAATTTTCTGATTCCCCCGGAGCGATCCGTAAAATGGTGCCGCGNCTGGGNGAACACACAATAGAAGTGTTACGAGAGGGNGGGATTGAGGAAGANCGGATTACTGCGTTGCTGGCCCANGGTGNAGTTCACCAGGCAGGCATTGACTGATNCNGNNCCACANCNNTTGATGTGGNNCCGGANTTTCAANAGAACAGGAGGAAAACAGATGACACGATTCAACAGACTATTNATTACCGGTGCAGCGGGCAATCTTGGNCGNGAGCTAAGGCGNGGACTGGCACCATTGGCCCAAACACTGCGTTTGAGTGATCGTGCTGACATGGAGTCAGCGGGGGAGAACGAAGAAGTCGTGCGCTGTGAGTTGGGNGATTTTGACTCGGTCATGNGCCTGGTCGAGGGTTGCGACGGTGTTGTACATTTTGGCGCTGCACCCGTTGAGCGACCCTGGGCCGAGATTCTCGACTCATCAATAAAGGGGGGATATAACGTTTACGAAGCAGCCCGCCGGCATGGGATTCGNCGTATTGTTTACGCGAGCTCAATACATGCAGTGGGATTCGTTCGTCGNGAAGAGGGNGCAGATACTGATACGCCACACCGGCCCGATACGTTGTACGGCTTGTCAAANTGTTTCGTCGAAGANCTGGCTAAATTGTACTTCGACAAATTTGGGATCGAATCCGTTTGTCTTCGAATTAATTCATGTTTTCCAGAACCGGCAGATCGGCGCCACTTGGCGACCTGGATGAGTTTTCGAGATCTCGTGCAATTGGTCGAGCGCTGTCTGGTGGCGGAGCGAGTGGGGTACGCGGTGATCTACGGTATTTCTGATAACCGGGAGGCCTTTTTCTCCAATCACAAGGTGGCGCATTTGGGTTATCGGCCGGTCGATAGTGCCGAGGACTACCGAGAGCGTGTCGAGGCAGGAACGGCGCCGGGCGATCCGTCTGATTCAGCGATCGCTCATGTGGGCGGGGTGTTCTGTGCGTATGCACATCCCGATGATGGGGTGGACTGAATGCTGCCAATTCAACAGGACCCAGGTGGGGGCAGCGCACTGGCGGNATCAGGGCATCAGGGCATCAGGGCATGAGGAAAGTTAGATGGCCGTAACAAAAAAGGAACGCGATCTGCTGGCCGCTTACGCAGCGGTGTGGCCGCAGCCCATCAGCCGGGGGGCGGATGCGTCAACGCTGACATTGACGCTGGAGATTCACGGATTTACCCCGTTTTGTGTTCGACTGTTAGATGGCGTGGCGCCAACTATTACTCAGGCGTTGTTGGCAAGACTTCCATTCGAAGGACACTTGATCCATTCGGCGTGGTCAGGCAGTGGAGTGCGCGCGCTCGAACCAATGGATCTCCCTGACGTGACTGGACATGAAAACAGCACCTTCTTTCCCGTACCCGGGGACCTTTGTTATACGGTCGGCCACGCGGAATTGACTTTGTTTTATGGTGATGCCAGTCCCTCGATGGCNAGCGGTCGAGTGCGAGAATCAGTCTTTGGAGTGATAGATGACGATCTCTTGTCGTTTCAACAGGCATGTATGTTGACTCGGCTTAGCGGCTTGCGTGCGTTTGTGCTTCGCTTCGATTAAGTCACCATTGACAATGCGAATGCGAATGCGAATGCGAGAGACCCATACNCTCTGATGTCCGATGCACCAAAACTTGCCTTGCGTTTATCCAGCGCTATGTCNGCGGATGCTAGTGTGCGATTGGCTGTAGTCGCNGAGCAAAGTGGGTTCAGTACGGTGTGGTTTGCAGAGAATCCTTACCAGCGCGGCGTGCTACCCGCTGTNGCCGCGTGTGCTGGGGCGACGGGGCGTATTGACCTGGGTGTCGGGGTGTTTAATCCATACAACCGTCACCCNACCTTGATGGCGATGGAGATGGGTGCGCTCGATGAGTTGTCGAGTGGGCGAGCCATTTTAGGCATTGGTTCGGGTGTGCCTGCCTGGGTTGAATGTATTACGCCCTATCGGCGGCCGCTCGAGGCAGTTCGCGATGCGGTGTCGATTACCCGCCGCTTGCTTTCCGGGCAAGAAGTCAATTACAGCGGAAAGATGTACTCAGCGAACGGTGTGCGGTTGGAGTACGATCTCACACGCAGTCAGGTGCCCGTGCATGTGGCAGCAATGGGNCAGCGAATGCTANTACTTTGTGGGGAACTCGCAGACGGATTATTGATTGGCAACATGTGCCCGCCCGCGTTTACGCAGCGGGCAAGCGACAGGTTACGTGAGGGTGCTGCACGTGTCNCACGTCAACCTCCGCGGGAGATNACCAAGTATCTGCCGTGTGTGGTGCATCANGATGGCAATGCGGCTAGGAAAATTGCCCGTAACGCCATTGGCAAAACGCTGAGTTCGTTTTGGCAAGCCTATCAGGCGGCCCCGGCNGCATTGTCAGCGATTCGAGATGGCAACGAGATAGAAACTGATCGTTTTGAGAAAGCACTCGCTCGGTTAGCGAACGGAGAACCCGGTGAGCGTGTATTAGACGATACTTTTGTTGANGCNTACGGAGTNGCAGGCACGACGGATGATTGTGTAGAGCAGGTGTTGTCGTTGAAAAAATCGGGTGTAACGCAAGTTACGCTNACCATGTTAGGAGATGCGCCTGAACAGAATATGCGCCAGCTGGGAGCAGCGCTAAGCGGTNTCTGATTTCTCGTCCTGAGGCGGCTATNTNATTTATTNTTCCAGAAATCGATTGAGNACATTTTTTACNAGGCGTGAGATGTTGTTGTCGCCATCGTTAACAGGCAGTGATCCGCAAAAAGTGATNGAGCCGACAGAGAACACCGCTCCGGTGTTTTGTGTTTCAAAGTAGACCATGTCGCTTCGAATAAGTTCCTCAAAGTCTTCGCCATTCCAGGATAGGAGATTNGTAAGGATGTCTTCNGGTACCAGGACGAAGTGGTTACTGTCACCGTGTGCACTGGCGAGCACGACCGCATTTTTTGGCGTGCCGAGGCGAGTATCGGCTCGATCGAGTTCGAAACCGGCCGCGCCGCCCCCGGAAAGACCAAAATCACCAAGAAACTCATCNTCGATGCCTTCNAACATCCATTGGTAATCCGGATCGTACGATGCAGCAGTGCGTTGATAGCCTCCCCCTCTGTGTTCNCCTTGCGAGGTAAAACCGANNCCGGNCAGTTGTTGTGGGGGTCTCCCGTTGCGACGCCATAGACCACCATAAGTTCCGTCCAAAGCGTTGTAGTATTCGCCGGGCTCCGAGGCCCAGGCTCGAATGCCACCTTCGCCGCGACGGATTTCGATGGCTCCAGGCCACGCGTCACTGAGAGCGACTTTCCAGTAAAAACCATTTCCTCCGAGATACATNAATCGTCCACCACCTTCNGTGTAGGCGGATAGAGCGTCTAAGGTTTCTCGTGTGTGATATTCCGGGTGTGTCGTGGTCATTACCACGTCATAAGCATCGATCGCGCGGCCGCCGTGATAATGCAGGTCGTCGTCAGTGATGACGTCAAATGAGTAACCCNCGCTCTCTAGCCAATACCAAAGGTGTGCGTCGGCGGCGAAATGACGCAGTCCCGAGCCCGGTACGCCGGGATAACAAACGGTGGCCGAGCGCATGGTGATAATGGGTCGACGCCTGGACGAATAAGCAATGCCTGAACCGTCACTGTGCAGGTTATAGGTAGACAGGCCGTATTCCGGATGATCGTCGGCGTTCCACGGCCAGGCTTGCCACTCGCGTACAGTTTGTCGCCACTCATCGTTGGTGTTGCCGCGGGCGATGTTCGCATAAACCGTGTAAGTGAATGTTGGTATCAGGACAGCAATGCGTGATTGAGGGGCGCCGAGCGGCGCGGTCACGAAGAAAGGAATCATGTCCTCGTCACCCTCTGTGGTTTTCAAACGTACTCCATAGACGCCGCTTCTGAAATCGTCTGGTATTTTGATAGTGAAGTCTGTGTGCCAGTCACAGTCATAGAGGTCATCGTCGTGGAAATGAATAGCGGCGTAATGTGCTGGATGTTGGGTCCAGTCGAAGGTGCTGCCGTCCCACTGGGAGGACATGACTGCACGGGTCGGCAGATTAATCACTTCTCCATGAAGCGCGTGGGGGCCAACATCGACTGCGTTAGGCGTTCCAATGTCGCGCGAGAAATCAAAGTGAAAAATGAGCTGTTCGTCTTTTTNNTCTGTAAGCGGATTTGATAATGCTGCTCCGACNAGCATCGGGCTTTCAATTTTTCCGTTGAAATGGNGTTCNACAGACTNCCCCTGAATAGCCGCAATGAGCAGCGTGCCATGGCCGGGACTTGTACTGATATCGCTTAGATGGGCACTGCCCTGATCGTGCGCATCCTTTCGTACCTGAAGTGGCATCTGCCCGACCGATAGCATGTTTTGATCGACGCTATAAGACATCCAGATGCGATACCAGCGATGACTCACGAGCTGTTTTCCAGTTGAGAGTCGATGTGACCCCAAGCAGGCGACAGCACCGGTGTGATCAATTGCCAAGGCATAGCCAGTTTGTTGGTCTAAGTCATAGCGAGAGACCACACCCTGTAGTCCTTGCTCGGGGGTCGTGGGGTAAATCGTCGCAACGATGGTAAAACTGCCGAGTTCGTCTAAGGCCTTGGCTTCCTTTACTTGAACATACGAGCCCAGATGCACCTCTTGAACACGAGAGGGATAGTTCCCATTAACCGGTGAGTCCAGCGAGTTTTCGATGACACCTGGGCCCTCGGGGTTTGGGTCGCATGAGATCACTCGGACGAGTTGTGCACGGTAATCTGATGCTGAGTGGCTACTGACCTGAAAGGAGAGGGTTTCGCCAGGCGTGGCTGAAAATTTCTCGGTGTAACCGATAAGAGGAATAGCATCTTCGCTCATTGAGTTGAGTTCCGGTGAGAGGTGTTCGGAGTTAATGCGGGGGATGAACTTCGCTCCAATTAGTCGCGTGTTCGTAAGCTGATGCCACGCGGTAAACGCTTTCTTCGTCAAAATGGCGCCCGATCACCTGCAGGCCGAGTGGTAAAACTGGGACATCATCGTC
>PAWW01000013.1 GCA_002714255.1 Acidiferrobacteraceae bacterium | reverse complement strand
CGGGGGGGGAGACCCTGGTTACGCTGGCTGCAGCAACAGGGTCACACGCTGCCGGCGGTTATTGACATCAGTCAATCGACCGTGCGGGCGGGGGTCCCTGTGATGTCCCCATCGGCCCTCCAACACCTTGATTTCGATCGGTTGTTGGTGTCGGTCGGTACTCGTGGTGCTCGGGCAGATATNCGAGCCGATATCAGTCGGTTACGGCCCGANCTGNTCGAAGGGCAGGATTGGTGGGCGCTGCGCTGAGCTGATCGACCGATCTACACCAGCAGAGTCGAATCCAGTCCGAGGTCATCGGCTTCGGCCAGGGTCAGCCCGTGGAACGCAGCCAGGTCATATGCCTGATCGAGGTTAGCCAGCGCATCTTCGGGGTGGTGGGCATCGGAATTACACACTACCGTTACGCGATAGTCGCTGGCCAGTTCCCAGAAAGCGGACCATGGGTATTGCGGGCGCGACCCTTGCGGTGTCTGGCGTTGGGATTTGCGAAAGCCTCCGGCATTGATTTCCAGTGGCACTCCCGTCATGGCTGCTGCCGCTAGGATATCGCGCGAGCACTCGGTCAGATTCTGGTTCCACTGCGTGACCGAGCAACCAAAGATATCGGGATGGGCGATAAAAGCATACAAGCCGGTTTCCATCATTGCACACAGGTGGTCACTGTAGGCACGAAGAAAGCGGACGTTGTTCATGCCGATATACGAGTTGTGCCACGCACCTTCGAACGGGGTGTAGTGTGCGGCACCCACCAGGTAGTCAAATTCCCGGCGACCTAGAATTTCCTCTCGGTAGAAAGTCCGGTTTTCCGGAAAATCTTCACATTCGAGGGCCAGTAACACGGCTATCTCCGGAAACGCAGTCTGTGCATCACGGACGGCCTGTTCATAGCCGTCAAGTTCGTCCATATCCATACGAACGTCGCTGTGTCGACCATCGGGCATGGGTGCGTGATCGGAGATGCCGTAAACCCCAGCACCGCCCGCATGGGCGGCTCGCACGTAGTCGACAGCGTCGCCGCTGGCGTGTTTACAACGATAGGTATGAGAGTGGAGGTTGGTTAGCGTCGGTCGAGGATAGTTCACGGGGAAATGAGCGTGGGTTGGGTGCCGCGCACTATGCACCAAATTGATGACAAATTGGTAACCATTGTCCGTCCGAGTAGACTGCTCGATCAAAGAGAACGGAGAGAGAAGATGGATCTGAAACTGAAGGGCAAGGTTGCGATCATTACCGGAGGCAGCGACGGCATTGGTAAGGCAGCGGCACTGTCGCTATCGCGCGAGGGCGCACGGGTCGCGATCGCGGCGCGCACCGAGGCAACACTCGCAAACGCGGCGAAAGAAATCATCGATGAAACAGGCAACGAAGTGATCGGAATTCCCACCGATGTCACTGACGAGGCCCAAGTCGAGGCATTGATCAACGAGGTTGTGTCGAAATGGGGTGGGATTGATATCCTGGTGAATAATGCCGGCACGTCATCGGTCGCGCGTTTGCAGGATTTGAGCAATGAACAGATGATGGGAGATATCCAGCTCAAGGTGTACGGCGCGATTTATTGTGCACGACACGCACTCGAGCATCTTAAGCAATCGGAGTCCGCTGTCATCATCAATACGACGACCCCGGGGGGTAAGGCGCCTGCTGCGGGAACTCAGCCAACGGCGATGTCGCGCGCCGCCGGTATCTCTCTGACCAAGACCTGGTCGAAGGAACTCGCCGAATTTAACATTCGAGTGAACACGATTTGTATTGGTCTGATCAAGAGTGGACAGCACCGGAGTAAGTGGGCNNTCGTCCATGAGAACGATGCCTCGTATTCCCTTGACGATCACTGGCAGGCCCTGGCNAAGANCGTGCCCTTGGGTAGGGTTGGCGAGGCCAGCGAGGCAGGCGATGTGATCTGTTTCCTGGCATCGCCCAAGGCGAGTTATGTCACGGGGACCGCGATCAACATAGATGGCGGTAGTTCACCGGTGGTGTAGGCGCCGAGCCGCATGACTACTTTGTCAGGCAAACATGTACTGGTGACCGGTGCGGCNGGTGGTATTGGCACGGAAGTGGTCAGATTGCTGGTAGATGCCAGGGCGTNACTGTCTCTGGTCGACGTCGANGCGAATTTGTTGGCTGCAGTCGCTGCAGGTTATCCCCATGCGGATATTCGCACCGAANCCTCTCGTCTGGAGGGCATCGATGAGTGTCGGCGGGTTGTCGCCGCTTTGGCATCGCCCGTTTTTGCCCTGGTGCACCTTGCCGGAGTATACGAATCAGATACCGAAGGGGTGGATGATCACGGTGTATGGGATCGCGCGATCCAGCACAACCTGGCCAACGCGTATGACCTCATTGGTGCGTTGTTGCCTAGGTTCGATGGAAACACGGTGGGTCGAATTGTTCTAACCACATCGGCTGCCTACCGGCGCGGTAGTTTTGATCATATTCCCTACAGTGCGGCAAAGGGAGGTATCGTGGGCCTTGTGCGATCCTACTCACGCCGGTTGGCACCGGCCATTCTGGTTAATGGTCTTGCACCAGGACTCATCGACACTCCGATGCCGCAGGAGACGATTCGCCAGCGTGGCAAGGAAACGTTATTGCGGGACATTCCGGTGGGTCGTTTTGGTCACCCACGGGAAGTGGCGACAGTCATCGAGTTTCTATTGTCGGAAGGGGCCAGTTACATCACCGGGCAAGTGCTCAACGTCGATGGGGGCATGATCAACAGTTGAGCATTGGTTTAGGGTATGACTGGACTGGCATGGGTTGGTGTGGGTGGCAGTAACAGAGCGCCTAGTGATGCAAGGAGTGCACCGCCTGCGAGTAGCAGATAGATCACGGTGAAATTGCCATCTTGGTCATATAGATCACCAGCAAGGAGCACGGTGAGCCCGCCAACGCCTAATGCCAGTACGAAGCGGGCACCGTAGGCGAGTGACCGCCACTTGAAGGGTGTGTAACGAGCAACCAGAATGTTTTCCGCGGCGACGAAAGTCACGTTAAACGACATGGCAAGCAGCACTACGGCGAGCAGAGTCATACCGCTGGTAGACGTGACGAACAAGAGCGGGGGGATCGTGAGTGTCCAGAAGATCAGATAGATGCGTTTGGCTGAGTAACGATCCGCCAGCCAGCCTCCGAAAATGCTGCACAAAGATGACAGACCGATGACAGCACCGACCAAGAGCCCGAGGTCTGTGTAGTTTCCTGTCTCGATTCCCAGCATGACAAAGAAATTAGTGGTTAACGACAGTGCATCACCGAGGCCCGATTCGAAAACTTTGGGTATGGTGTACAGCATGCCGGTGTAAACCAGTCCATTGCAGGCCATGGTGACGATCAAGACAAAGAACACNCGTCGATAGGTCGAGGGATCAGGCGGTGGGGCCGGCGCGCGGTCAGCGCGCAGGTCGGCTACCCATCCGCGCCGCCAGGCAAACAACAGNCCAAGCCCGGTTGCGAAAGCGAGTACCCCTGGAATCACAAATGCTGCGCGCCACGACACGTGATCCACCATGATGCCGACAAACACAGGTGCGATCGCACTGCCGAGGCCGCCGAAGACCGCGTTGATCCCGAGCGTCATGCCTTGTTTTCGAGCGCAGGCGACCAGCCAGGCGATACCGATGGGATGGTAAATCGAAGCNAAAAGACCGACAAGAGAAAGTCCGATAAAAAGTGCGGGAACGCTTTTTGCTGTTCCGATCACAATCGCCGAGGCGCCGGCGCCAAGGAAGAAGATAACGATCATGCCGACCTGGCTCCACCGATCTCCGATCCAGCCGGCCGGCAGACTGCCAACGCCAAACAGAATCAGCCCGACACTCGACAGACCCAGCATTTCGCCATACGGGAGACCAAACTCCTGCGGTAGATACAGCACCGCCGTGGCATAGAGAATGGTCAACGCGTGGGTGAACAGGTGTGCCACATTCGAAAACGCGATCGATAGGGTGGGTTCCGGAGGGGGTGACGAGGAAGGCATGGACGAGCGTGATTTAATTTGAATCGCAGCATTATGCCTAATCGACAGTGAACGCGACGACAAACCGACTTTGTGTGAGGTATTGCTCTGCCCTACACGGCGCGCCTACAGTCAGACTTATTCATTGGCAAGGTAAAAGGAGTAATCAGGATGGATATCATTCGTGCGACAGGTTCTGCCGCGGGGCGTTGTCCTTCGGTAAGCGCTAACGGGCTGATCTGGACAGTGGCGACGGCAGGGGGAGAGGGAACAACTGTGGCTCACCAAACCCGCGTCACCTTGGGGCGCCTGGACTCGTTGCTGGCGGCGGCCGGGACCAATAAGCACCGGATTGTTGAGGCCGTTATTTATTTGACTGACATGTCAACCAAAGATGAAATGGATGCCGTTTGGTGTGAATGGATACCAAGTGACGGTTGGCCATGTCGTGCTTGTGTTGGCGTCGATCTTGCCCCAGGGGATTTGGTCGAGATCAAGGCGACCGCGCTGGTTGGTTGAAATCACGCGCGGCGAGGCAGATGGATGCTTGTATGAACTGCTGCGTTCGAAGAAGCGATGAGTTGAGCTGATTATTTTTCGNGTTTACCGACGCGCAATGGTATTGTGGAGTGTGGTGAGATTGGCGGATCAAGGGCAATAGATACATCAGTACGATGATGGTCAACACGATTGTTGCGGTAGACAGCATGACCAAACTTCCCGATGAGATCATCGGTCGAGTNCTAGTGGCAGGTAGCCATGGCGGTGTCTACCCCGCTTATTTGGCAGCCAAGAGCCAAGTTCGAGGGATTGTTCTCAATGATGCGGGCGGTGGCAAGGACGATGCCGGTTTTGCCTCCTTGGCCTACCTCGAANCACTGGGAATTCCAGCCGCCACCTGCAGCCATGTCAGCGCCTGTATCGGCGATGGCNGGGATATGCTGAGNCGCGGCAAGATCAGTCGNGTCAATACGGTTGCTGCGAAACTTGGTTGCTTGGTGCACCAGGGTGTGGGGCAGGCCGCCGAACTAATGAGGGCGGCACAGTGGTTTGGAATTAAAGCGCCGGCTTACGAAGAGTCGCGAGTTTGTTTGTCGAGGNGTGATGGGGGACCCATCGTTTGGGGTATTGATTCTGCGTCACTGGTGCGTCCTGAAGATGAAGGGCAAATTATCGTCACCGGTAGCCATGGCGGATTGCTTGGCGGCGATATTGCGGCTGCAATACGTGTGCCTGCGGCAGCCTGTGCATTTAACGATGCCGGTGTGGGTGCTAATGGTGTCGGGATTACTCGGTTAGCGGCGCTTGATACTCGGGGGATTGTGGCGGTGACGGTTGACTGCATGAGTGCTCGAATCGGTGATGCTCGTTCTATGTGGGATAGCGGNAAAATCAGTTATGTCAATGAAAAGGCAAAGGCCTGTGGAATTAACCCGGGGCAAACTTTGCAGGNATTTGCCGCTGTGATGAGGCAAGTCATAAAAAACACTCGGCAGGCGAGGTAAANATTTAAGGAGAAGTATGGGTGGTTTCACATAAGACAGCGAATGTAGACATTNACCGGTTGTTGAAACATNACGCGTTGATGTGGAGGATCCGTGCGTTTGAGGAGGCGGCATTACAGGCACACACTGAAAAACTGGTCCTAGGCGCGATCCATCCATCCATTGGCCAAGAAGCCATTGCTGCTGGGGTCTGTCTTAATCTACGGTCCGACGATCTATTAACGTCTACTCACCGCGGCCACGGCCACACATTGGCTAAAGGGGCTGACCCCAACCAGATGATGCGTGAACTGTTGGGCCGAGAAGGTGGCAACAGCCACGGCAAAGGCGGGTCAATGCACATCGCGGACTTCAGCGTGGGGATGCTCGGTGCAAACGGTGTGGTGGGCGCCAACATCCACATTACGGCCGGTGCCGCACACGCGATTAAGTTATTGAAAAGTGACAGAATCGTGTGCTCGATTTTTGGTGACGGGGCGATCAATCGAGGTCCGTTTCTCGAAGGATTGAACTGGGCAGTCGTGTTCAATCTGCCTGCCTTGTTCGTTTGTGAAGACAATGGATTTGCATCAACCACGTCGACGTCATCTGTCACTGGCGGCAAAGGAGCGGCCGCTCGGGCCGAGGCTTTAGGCATTCCATCACTCACGGTAGACGGTAACGATTTGATCAGTATCGATGAGGCTGTTCGGTCGGTCATTTCATCCATTCGAGCGGGTAACGGGCCGCGCCTTTTGGTCGCAAAAACATACCGTTTGTCGGGACACACGGCTTCGGATCCAGACACCTATCGACTTCGGAGTGAGGTTGAAAAAGCATGGGAGTCTGATCCAATAGCGAATCTTGGTGGCGTCCTTCGGCGAGCCAAGGTCGATGCCGTGATTTTGGACAACCATGAATCGAATGCCCGCATCGAGATGGCTGCTGTTTTTTCTGAGGCCAAGGCTGCTTCCTGGCCACCGCTTTCCCGGGCTTTCGAGGATGTGCAGGACATTGGTGATCCGCGACAGGAGGCATTCTGATGACAACGATGACCTATGCCGATGCTGCCAAACAAGCGCTGACCGAAGAGATGCGACGAGACCCCACTATCTGGGCTTTGGGGGAAGATCTTGGGCGAGGCGGGGTGTTTGGGCAGTATCAGGGAATGGCAGATGAGTTTGGCCCTGAGCGCATCGCCGACACGCCCATCTCTGAAGCGGCTATTCTTGGGAGCGCTGTTGGGGCGGCGATGAGTGGTACGCGTCCAGTGGTTGAAATGCGATTCGCTGACTTTGCCTTATGCGCGGTAGACGAGTTGGTTAATCAGGCCGCCAAGGCGCGTTATATGTTTGGGGGCCAGACAAAAGTACCGCTGGTTGTACGCGAACCGATGGGCATGTGGCGTTCATCTGCAGCCCAGCATTCGCAGTCGCTTGAAAGTTGGTACACCCATATCCCCGGGCTTGTTGTGGTCTGTCCGTCGACGCCGCATGACAACCTGGGGTTATTAAAAAGTTCCATCCGTTGTGATGACCCAGTCGTGTATATGGAGCACAAAAACCTGTGGGCCCTCGAGGGAGAGGTGCCGGATTACGATCCGATCCCACTCGGTGTGGCTCGAATCGCGCGCACGGGTCAGGATCTGACGATCGTCTCGTGGTCATCAACNTGTCACGAGGCGATGCTGGCGGCCGTTACGTTGGAGGAAGAGGGGTTAGAGGCCGAAGTGATCGACTTACGTACACTTTGGCCGTGGGATAAAAGTGCAGTGCTTGACAGTGTTGAGAAAACCGGTCGCCTGCTCGTTGCCCACGAAGCCGTCCAGGTTGGTGGTTTCGGCGCGGAAGTGGCCGCGACGGTTGCAGATCGTGCGTTTTCTTCACTCAGGGCGCCGATAAAGCGAATTGGTGCGCCCCGCGTGCCCATTCCATACGCGCCGCCCCTTGAGGATTTGCTGAGAGTCACTCCTGAGCGAATTGCCGCCGTTGCACGGGAGTTAATGAGATAGAGTGCGGCGATTAAAAAACCACATCGCCCTGATGGGCGAGTAGCAAGAGTGACGTTGCAAAACCATTGTTGATTCTAAGATGGAGTTGTTAGATGACGGCAAACGAAATGACTGGCGGCGAAGCGCTGGCGCATATGTTGTTGGCGCATGAAGCGGGACCGATATTTGGAATGGGCGGCTTTCAGTTGCTCCCGTTCTATGATGCAGCGCGCCGGCTTGGGTTACAGCATCANCTAATCAACGATGAACGATGTGGCGCTTTTGCAGCTGACGCCTATGCCAAGGTGACGGGGCGTGTTGGACTTTGTGATGCAACACTTGGCCCGGGTGCGACCAATCTTGTGACTGCGCTTGTTGAGAGTTTGAACGCTGGGATTCCAATCGTTGCGTTGGTGGGTAACACGCATCGATTGCATTCCTGGAAGAACATGACTCAAGAAAGCAGGCAGGTCGAGATCCTGCGGCCTGCTGTTAAGGAAATTATTCGTATCGATCACATTGAGAGAATTCCCGAACTCATTCGGCGAGCATTTGTTGTCGCGACAACCGGTCGCCCTGGGCCGGTGGTTGTCGACATACCCGAAGACATTGCGCACGCGACCTATCCCTTTGACGAGACCTGGTTTGAAGTAGATTCCACTTATACGGCGGCCCCTGCGCTGCGCACCAGACCTGCTGCTGAGAACCTTGCGGCGGCCGTCGAGTTGCTCGTGGAAGCGGAGCGGCCGATCATGTTATGTGGTGGTGGTGTGCATATCAGTGGGGCAGCGCAAATGATCACTCGGTTTGCCGAAGCTATCAATATGCCAGTCGCGCATACCATGAGTGGCAAGGGGTCAATCGCTTGTACCAGTGCGCTCAACGCCGGTATTTTTGGGCGTTACGATCGAATCGCGAATCGGCTGATCGACGAGTCAGATGTGCTGCTGGTGGTGGGCTGCAAGTTGGGAGAAATAGCGACCAAACGCTACACCTTGCCTGAGCCCGGCAAGAAGATCATACATCTTGACATCGTGGCCGAAGAAATTGGCCGTACGGTCATTCCAAGCGTTAGCTTGTGGAGCGATGCACGAGAAGGCATTGCAGACTTGCTTGAAGTGCTTCCACAAGATGAGCTCAAGGAGCGGCTTGCAGAGTGGGCAGCAACTGTCGCCACGCGAATGCAGCAGTGGCGTGTGGACGTCGCACCCAGGCTAACTTCCGCTGAAGTGCCGATCAATATGGCGCGCTTGCTGCATGAGTTGAACCTGAACTTGCCGGATGATGCGAGTCTTGTTGCTGACGGTGGATTTGCTGCTCACTGGGCGGGACTGCTGTATGACACGAAACGTGCCGGGCGGGGCTTTGTCCCCGATCGTGGATTCGCCTCAATTGGTTATGGTGTGCCCGGTGGGATTGGGGCCNCATTGGGCGCGGCGCAGCGTGGTTTGGGACCTGTTGTCGCGTTGACCGGCGATGGTGGGTTCAACATGGTGCTNGGTGAACTCGAAACGGCTCGGCGTTTGAAATTGGCGTTTACCGTCATTGTGGTNAACAACGCCGCTTCTGGNTATGTGAAAGCATTGCAGCACCTGATGTATGGAAAGGATGCGTATCACGCATCTGAACTGTCTGAGACCAACTATGCCGATGTGGTTGAGGCATTGGGTTGTCGGGGAATTCGTGTGGAATCCCCAGACCAAATTGGTGCGTCACTGCGAAGCGCAATGCAAGAAAAAGACCGACCGACGGTTTTGGATGTTGTTGTCACGCGAGATCCAGCGAGCATGCTGCCCGGTGTGGATAATCGGGCTGCCAAGATCAAGAAGGGCGATCGTGTGGCGTAAATCACGAGGGGGCACTCGTCAGTCATTCACAGATCAGGACAGGTTCTCTCTTACCTCAGTCAGCCTGCGGATCGATGGGTACATGGGAGGCGAGGTCGAAGACGCTTTCCATATGATGGCATGCGCGCAGTAGATCACCTTCACCTCGGGCACGNCCGATGACCTGCAGGCCGACCGGCAGGCCGCTTGNTGTCNNTCCAGCGGGTAGNCTCAACGCAGGGCATCCGGTCATCGTGATCGCAAAGGTGATGGCGATCCAGTCGATGTAAGTATCGGTCGCTTGACCCGCAATCTCTTCTACGTATCGCAACTCGCGTGGAAAAGGCGGCACGGACACGGTTGGGCACAGCAGTAGGTCGTACTGCTCGAAAAATGTTGCCATCTGCTGGGNAATNNGTGTTCGCACTCGTTCGGCATCGCGTACATCGGCGGCGCTCAGTGCAAGGCCCTTTTCAATATTCCAGATGATCTCCGGTGCGATCAGCTTTCGATGNGTTTTAAGTANAGGTTCCATCATGCCGGCAAACAGATGGGCGCGCAGGGTNTGGAAGGCATCGATCACACCGGAAAAATCTGGGCTNGCCGAGTGGACATCGGCGCCAAGCTCAGTGAAACGTTGCGCAGCATTGGCACAGATCGTGGCAATTTCTGGCTCCATTGGTACGGCACCGAGATCGGGACTGAAGGCAACCCGTTTGGGTAGGGCCGTATCACCAAGTTGTTCACGGAAACTGCGATAAGGGGAATCAAAGGACAACGGATCATCTGGGTGCTGGCCCGCTCCTCCATCTAACATCAGCGCCACGTCTTCGACACAGCGACCCATGGGTCCCTCCACCCATAGCGTGTCAAATGAAGGGAGGCGTTGGCCACGNGNGACGCGCCCAGGACTGGGCCTTAGGCCGACAACGCCGTTGAAACTGGCCGGCACGCGTAGGCTGCCACCCAGGTCGTTGCCGGTTGCTAGGAAGACCATGCCGGTTGCCAGTGCGACCGCTGAGCCGCCGGACGAGCCGCCGGCACTCATGTTGCGATTCCATGGGTTCAGNGTATGACCAAAAACCGGGTTAAACGTGTGTGCACCCGCCCATTCCGGGACGTTGGCTTTTCCGATAGGAATAGCGCCAGCCGCTTCGAGTTGTGCGACGGTGGCATCAGAGATACTCGGCACGTTGGTAGCAAAAATTGGAGAGCCATAGGTTGTTTTGACACCGGCCAGGTCGTTGTAATCTTTCACCGCGAGGGGCAATCCCCAGAGTGCTCCCCGTTCGGCCACGGGTACCTGGTTTTTTGTCAGTTGCGTGGCCCGGTCGTGAGCGGCTTCCAGGCACAGGGTCGGCAGTGCATTAACGATCGGATTCACCGCGGCGATTCTCTCCGCAACGGCATTGAATACATCGAGCGGAGAAAGATCACCACTGTCCAATTGGCGGCGGACTTCGCTCGCGCTGAGCGCAATGAGTTCGTTGTTGTTCACAGGNTGTTTATGTCAGAGTNTTTCAGTACAGACAATGCGATTGCTGTGGTGTCGTNATCTCGATGGTATAGTGTTTTTCCCGGATACCACAGTAGTGACGGGTGCGCGAGCCTCGGTGCGATCCCGTTAGCGACTGATTAATCCCTGAAACTGCGTACGGATTCAGTATGCCTTTGATCAATAGTGAGCGCTTGTTATCGAATCTTCGTCACCTGCGTACGATCGGTGCGGTGGGTCAGGGNGTGGTGCGCCCCGCATTTTCTGCCGCCGACATGGAGGCTCGTGACTGGCTTCGCTCGCAATTTGAGGAGGCGGGTCTCACTACCGCGATGGATGGGGTTGGCAATGTCACAGGAAAGTCTCCCAACACGGGTCCGGCAATGCTGATCGGTTCACACTCTGATACGCAGCCAACGGGAGGTTGGCTGGATGGTGCGTTGGGGGTGATTTACGGTCTCGAAGTCGCCCGCACCCTGGCCGAGGATTCCACAACCCGCCAACTGGCGGTGGATGTGGTTTCTCTCCAGGACGAGGAATCCAGATTCTATGGATGCCTCGGCAGCCGTTCCTTGTGTGGATTGCTACCACCCGATGCCATCAGTCAGGCGATGGATCAGGACGGCGTTACATTGCTTGACGCACTTCGCGAAGCCGGTCTTGAAAACGTGCCACATGACGCCTTAGATCTAAGCCGTTACCGGGGGTTTCTTGAAGCACACATTGAACAGGGTCCACATTTAGAGGCTGCCGGTAACCGTGTCGGCGTGGTCGATTCGATCGTTGGTCTTGGGGGTCGACGCTTTCGTTTCATTGGAGAGCAGAATCACGCGGGCACCACGATGATGTCGATTCGAAAAGATGCAGCCACAGCACTTTTTGCACTCGCCCAGGGCATCAACGATGCATTTTCTGCCCTCGCAGGCCCGCGTTCGGTGTGGACCATGGGTCGNGTCGAGGTCCGACCCGGCGCTGCCTCAATCGTACCGGGGTATGCCGAGTTGGAACTCCAATACCGTGATCCATCGATGGCTATGTTGGATGCGTTTGAAGCTGAGGTTGACCGGCTGGTGAAAGAGGTTCGCGCTCGAGATCAGGCGACGGTCGAGATGTCAGCGTCACGCGAACGCATCGCACCGGTCAAGATGGATGAAACACTGCGTGTCCATCTAGGATCGGCTGCCCAAAAGCATGCGCCCGGGCAGTGGGTTGAGATGCCCAGTGGCGCCTACCACGATGCCGGTGTCATAGCAGCATTACTGCCTACGGCCATGTTATTTATACCGTCGATAGGTGGAGTCAGCCATGATTTTTCAGAGAACAGTCACGACGAGGATATTGTTATTGGCTGCCAAGTCTTGGCNGATGCGACTGCGGCGACGCTGTTGGATAACTAGCGGAAAGTCGCACCCATGCATCTAACCGCGCAACGGTTTACACCTTTAGTGAGTGATGCTGGCCAGCGGTTCTGACNTTCACGCTATGCATACAGAACTGCCGCCGCTAGTTACTCTTGGAAATCCTCGCTTGGCGCAGCCGTCGATGCCTGTGGCGGTGAATCAGATAGTAAATGANGATTTTCAATCGCGATTGCGCACATTGCGTTTAGGCCTCGAGCATCATGGCGCCAATGGTATCGCTGCGCCTCAACTGGGTTGGTTCGAGCGCTATTTGCTGATGCGTGATCCATCTAATGGCGGTGACCTGATCTACTGGATCAATCCGCAACTCAAAGTGCTCAGCGCGGATCTTGTGTGGTATTGGGAAGGATGTCTCTCGGTGCCTGGAATTAAGGCCTACGTCGGTCGGCCATCAGCGGTTTCGGTCGCTGGTTTTGATGAGAACGGTACGGCAATCAAGCGATGTTTCGACGGTTGGGAGGCGCATCTTTTTCAGCACGAATTTGATCATCTTGACGGCATCCTGTTCCCTTATCGGGTGGCTGATCCGCGACACATGGTGAGCGCAACGGAATTCGAGCAGCGTGGCGATTGGCCGGAGGATTGGCCCTTGCCTGGGGCGAAGCACGCGCCGGTTCGAATAGTGAATGACTGATTCAAACACAACCCGCTCTTTTCTCAGAGGTGTTGCCAGCGCGATGGTATTTTGCGCGGAACATCCAGAGCCCCTTGAGGGGGCGGAGCAGTTTCTTACTCAGGTTGTTGATGTGCCGCTGTTAGCGTTCGATGCCAGTCACCTTGGAGTGTTGGATTCCCTGTCGCAGGTGTCAGATACCGGACTCGCCAGGCGCTTTCAGAATATTGCGTCAACTTTGCCATGGGCCGAGTCTCATCGAATGCCGGGCATGGGAGACAAAGCGGCGCTGTGTGATCTCAATGCCGTGTTTGAATTCAAGGGGATTGCCGTGGGCTTGTTGTATCTCAACAAGAATGTTGAATATCCACAACACGATCATGCCCCGCAAGAGTTGTACCTGGTATTGTCGGGTACTGCCGCTTGGCGCTATGGTGGTAACGAAGATTATAAAATCGTGCCGCCAGGTAATCTTATCTACAATCAACCGTTCGATTTGCACGGAGTGCGTAATGGTGGCGCACCGTTGGTCGCACTGTATGTGTTGTGGGGTTTTGACTGATTATTTAACGTTACGATGAATCGATTACCGCTTGCCAAGATTGCGCTTTGGCTATTAATTGGATTGACTGCGTTTGCATTTTCCGCGGCAGGGTTTCTTAAACTGTTTGGCGACGAGATGTACAGTGATTCGTTTAACGCCATGGGGTTGCCCGATGTATTTGGCGATGTTATCGGTTGTTGCGAGATTGCTGGTGCCATCGGCCTTTTTATTCGTCGCCTGAGTGCGGTCGCGGCTGCCGGCTTGGCTAGCATCATGGTTGGCGCTGTCGGGTACCATTTGCACTATGAGTCACTGGCAGAAGCGGTGCCGGCAGTCATTTTATTGGTGTTCTCGGTCATCATCGTCTTTGCCCGCCGGCGTGACAATATTCTGTATCGGACCGACTCAATGGACGCGGCCTGANGCGTTGCGCTTGCCGATGGCCTGGTCCAGGCGTGCGACCCATGACAGGCAAACCGCGATCACAGGACCAATGCCAAAGGCAAACAGCAGTGTGCCGATGCCAACGACACCGCCCAATAACCAACCCGTGGCTAAGACACTGATTTCAAGACAGGTACGGACGCGAGCAATTCGAACCCGTGTGATTCTCTGCAAACCGGTCATTAATCCATCGCGAGGTCCTGGACCGAGATTGCCAGTTAGGTAGAAGGCGCAGCCAATGCCGTTGAGAGTGATCCCCGCAACAACCTGAGCAATCCCAAGTAGTTGATTCTGCGGTGTTGGCAGGTATGGCAGCATGACATCGATGGCGACGGATACGATGACGACGTTGAAGAGGGTGCCAAGTCCTGGACGCTCGCGCAGTGGCACCCACAGTGCNAGCACAACGAGACCAAGGACCAGCACGGCGGTACCGATGGACCAGTGTGTTTGCAGTGCAATCCCCTGGGCTAGCGTTGTCCATGGGCTGACGCCTAGCCCTGACGCGATGGCGAGCGCGTGCCCGGTCCCAAACAACCAGTTGCCTGCCAGGACGATCACCAGGGTGCGCATACTGGGCCACAAGACCATTGGATGCGGTGCGCTCCACGAAGTGGTNGGCAGTGAGCGGGCGGGGCGTAGCAACGAGCGCCAGTTGAGGTTTTGGAAATTCAAGGCGCTGTTTAGTGGTAGGTACCNGTCAAAGTGGGAACGTCATGTTAGGGTTTTCACCTGTAGGCGAGACCNTAGCGTTATCGCCGAGTTATTCGGGCGCCCAGTGGTNGGAGTGGTCACTGATGGCATCTGCTTTGTCACGACCTGGCGCCGGGCATTGTTACTCGGGTTTGTTCTGGCCCGTCCGTTAGTTGGGAGATCGGACGCTATCGTCGGGCTGGGTTGAAGTCAAACTGCTGATTGCGCTACGCCATACCATGAGGTNACACAGATAACATCTGGTACTGTCAACATGACACAACAGATGATGCAGGAGCACGAAATCGCATGACAGGACAGTCGGTGTCAAGGTGGAAACGTGTGGTCGTATTCTGGTTGTTTGTTCTGGTGGCCGCTTACGCGGCTTATGTCTATCCGGTGGTTTCGATCAGTCGTTGGTTGGGTTACTCGCAATGGATGCCATGGCCAGTCACGATTGGGTTGTGGGCATTGGTCATCTTAGGGTTGTGGTGTTCATTTCGGGGCCACTTGCGCATGATCAAGCCCCTGTGGGTTCACTGGATGGGAATTGGATTTGTTTTCTTTTCAGTGTGTGTCGTTTACGAATTGCTTTGCCTACTATTGCCCATCGATGGCCACCGGGGTGTGCTGGGCGTGATATCCATTGGTGCTTTGTTGTCATTGTTGTCGTTGTTTAATGGACAGCGCATCGTGGTCAAGAGCAATAATTGTGCTTCTCCAAAATTGACTCGTCCTTTTCGACTGGTTCAGTTGAGTGATGTGCATATAGGTTCTCGCAGTGGCCGTTATCTGACCCGTGTGGTTGACCGAGTCAACGCGCTGGGGCCTGATGCTGTCGTGATCACTGGAGATCTGGTCGATACGGAGACTGTGGGTGAGGCCGAACTGGCTGCTCTTAAAAAGGTTGGCGCACCGACTTTCCTGTCCATTGGAAATCATGAACGGTATGTCGGCCTCGACGCATTGCAACCCCTGGTGGAGTCACTGGGCGTAACGGTGTTGCGCCAAGCCAGCCAAGTTATCGGTGAGATACAGTTGATCGGCATTGATGATGCGGAGTCCGCGGACCAGGTTGCTGTGCAATTGCCTTTGATCGAGCGTTGTGGTGGAAAGTACAACGTATTGCTCTATCACCGACCGCTTGGCTGGNTGGATGCTTTTGCGGGGGGGATCGACCTGATGTTGTCAGGTCACACTCACAATGGGCAGATTTTCCCCTTCAATTGGTTGGTGCGCGCGCAGTTCAGTCGTATTCATGGGCTCTATCCGGCAAGCAGCGGGGCAGGCCAGCATTACGTTTCGCCGGGTACCGGCACCTGGGGACCGGTGATGCGTCTTGGTTCACACAACGAGATTACGGTTTTTGATTTGGGGCCGACCGGGGATGGCTAAACTGGCTGTGGAAGCGCGTTCCTGGTGTCGACGCGACGGCAATGTGGTTGAGTTGCGGATCAGAGTGATCCCAAGGGCGCGGCAGGCCGAATTTGGTTCGGTACGTGGAGATCGACTGGTCATTCGGGTTAACAGTCCGCCAATCCAGGGTAAGGCGAACGCGCGGCTGCGACAATTTCTCGCCGCCGCATTTGGTTGTCGACAAAGGGATGTGGAGTTAGTCAACGGGGAATATGACCGGGACAAAGTGGTCCGTATTCATGGGGTCCGGATGATTCCCGCGGCATTGTCGTGAATCAAACAAGTCATGAAGAGGCTGCTAGACTGCGCCGAGACAAGAAGATGTATCTCGGGGACAGCGTGTGAAGCGATGTTGACATTGACGCCGGACGATCTCACTTTCATTGGGCATGATCTTGTGCGTCCGGAGTGTGTTCTAGCGACTCGAGCCGGCGCACTCTATGCGAGCCATGGTGAAGGCGGCATCAGTTGTCTCTTCAAGGATGGCCGTAGCGAACTTATCCGCGCAACATCAGGTGATGTGCCGAAAGATTTTATTCCGAACGGATACTCGCTGATGCCTGACGGTCGTTTCCTGATTGCCAATGTTGGCACATCGGGGGGTGTCTTTATNCTGGCCCGAGACGGCTCGGTAACGTGTTTCCTCGACGAAATCGACGGGCAACGTTTACCGGCAACTAACTTTGCCAACTACGATGCTCAGGGGCGCGTCTGGATCTCTGTCAGCACTACGGCGACTAATCGTGACCTCGCCTTTAACAAGGAGATCGCCAACGGGTACGTGATNTTAGTTGACGAGCACGGTGCGAGGATCGTTGTTGATGACATCTGCTTTGCAAATGAGAACAAGGTCGACCCTTCTGGCGAATGGCTGTATGTGCATGAAACCATGGGGCGGGCGCTGATTCGTTTTCCAATCGCAGATGACAACAGCCTCGGCCCTCGTCAGACGGTCGCCGAATACGAATCAGGTATTTTCCCCGATGGTTTCGAGTTCGATGCTAAGGGTGGTATCTGGTGTACGAGTGTGGTCAGCAACCGCGTCGTTCGGATTGATGCAGACGGCAGTCAGCACACAGTGTTAGATGCCGGCGACTCGGAGCTCGTGGCCCGCGCAGAACTGGCGTACCAATGCGGCGAGTTTTCGCGTGAGTTGCTCAACGGCGGTCGCGACAGCATCCTGGGTAATTGCGCCAGCATCGGGTTTGGTGGAGATGATCTCAAGACGGCGTTTCTCGGCTCATTGCAAGCCGACCGAATCACCAGTTTTCGTGTTCCCGTGGCAGGGGCAGTACCCCCACACTGGCATTTCTGAGTAGTATGGTGTCTGGAGAGGCTTTGGCCGACGTTGCGTCTGGCCTTTAACAAAATAGTCCGTTTAACACATGGGCGACCCAACATGATTAAGCAACAGTGAGTGACATCGTTATGAATAGACCCACTCGAGTAGAGATAACTGAAGTTGGCCCGCGTGATGGACTGCAGGCTGAACCCGCGTTCGTGCCGACCGCAACCAAGATCGATTTGATCAACAATCTGATAGCCGCCGGTGTGCCACGGATAGAGTTCTCTTCGTTCGTTTCGCCCCGTGCTGTACCGCAACTGGTTGATGTGGTCGATGTATTTGAAAGACTGGATCGCTCAACCGACACAGTACTGGCGGCGCTGGTGCCGAACGCAAAAGGCGCGGTTAGAGCGGCCGAATGCCAGGTTGACGAGATTATTGTTTTTCTTTCTGCATCTGAAAGCCACAACCTTAAGAACGTCAACCGATCCGTTGAAGAATCGCTGTCGGGGTTTGAGCATGTTGCGAAGATCGCAGACCACGCCGGAATTCCAGTTAATGGCGCGATCGCAACGGCTTTCGGATGCCCGTTCGAAGGTGATGTGTCCGTTAAACAACTGGAAGCGATTGCCCGTCGTTACCAGGAGTGTGGTTTCTCGGGAGTTACTTTAGGCGACACGACTGGGATGGCAACGCCACCGATTGTGCAGCGGGCCGTGCGTCACCTGAAGGAGCACGTACCCGAACTGCCGATTGGACTGCACTTTCACAACACCCGCGGCATTGGGCTGGTCAATGTGATTGCCGGATTGGATGAAGGCGTCGATCGATATGATTCGTCGTTCGGCGGAATCGGTGGTTGCCCTTTTGCCCCCAAAGCGACAGGAAATATCTGTACCGAAGATCTTATTTACTTGTTGCATGAAATGGGGATCGAGACCGGTATCGATCTCGAGCAGTTGTCCGCCGTCGCGTGTAACGTCGAAAGTGTTATTGGGCGAGATCTTCCGGGTCAGGTAATGAAGGCTGGGCCTAGACTGAAGTTGCACTCGATGGCCGATGTTGCCACCGCGGTGGGCTGAGACACGTCGCGGGCGCCGTCGCGATGGCATTGTCTGGGATCCGTGTCGTTGATCTGACACGGATACTGGCGGGTCCTTTCTGTACCTTGATGCTCGCCGATATGGGTGCGGAGGTCATCAAGATTGAAAGCCCCGATAGCGGTGATCCCGTGCGTAGACAAGGCGCCATCAAGGAAGGCATCAGTTGGTACTTTGCGCAGTTCAATCGCAACAAGAAATCAGTTGTTCTGGATCTTTATACCGATGAAGGGAAAAAGACCCTAACAAAATTGCTATCCACTGCAGACGTACTGGTTGACAACTATCGTCCCGGCGTCCTGACCAAGATGGGTTTTTCGAAGGAGCGGCTTGAGGAAATCAATCCGCGCCTGATTCAGGCCAGTGTTAACGGTTACGGTTCGTCAGGCCCCTACGTTGATCGGCCATCTTTTGACTTTATTGCTCAGGCCATGAGCGGATTCATGAGCGTTAATGGTGGCCCAGACAGTGATCCCCAACGGGCGGCGCCGCCCATGAGCGATCTGATCGCCGGGCTTTACTGTGCGTTTGGCGTGGTGACGGCGTTACAGGCCAGAGAGCGCACNGGTCGTGGTCAGCGAGTGGAGTCCAGTCTGACCGGNGGNNTGGTCAGCATGATGGCTTACCTTTCTGCTGAGTATTTCGCCACAGGGGAGATTCCCCAACGGACGGGCAATTACCATCCGATCGTTTCGCCTTATGGCTTATTTCAGGCTAGCGATGGCATGGTCGCTGTCGCACCGTCGACCGATACCTTTGTTCGGCGCTTTCTCCGCGCATTGGTGCTTGAGCACTTGCTCGACGATGTTCGTTTTCAGACCAATGAGGATCGCATGACTAACCGGGACGTCCTGGCGGACATAATCAACGAGGTGACATCACTTCGGACAGTTGATCACTGGATCGAGGTGATTAATGATGCCGGTTGTCCTTGTGGGAGAGTCATGGATTTAGCCGAGGTCTTTTCTGATCCCCAGGTGCTATCCCAGGAGATGGTGCTGGATCAGGTGCACCCGGGCCACGGCACTGTGCGGATGACTGGGTTTCCGGTTAAGTTATCGCACACGCCAGCCAAATTGCGCAGGCCGGCGCCCGATCTTGGCGCTGACACCGAGGCAATCCTAGCCACCCTCGATGACAGTGACTGATGGTATCGGTTAATGGGGGTAGATGATCGTTTCTAGCACCGAGTTATGATCCCCAGGGTTGGATCGCTGACTTCAGTTGTTCATAGCCCTCGACAAAGCCAGGTCGTGTGTCCGAATAAACTCGATCGAAGATAGAGAGCGATTCATTCAGCCAGTTGTGCAGCTCTGTATGATTCGGGTTGGCATCGCGGTAGGCGTCACGGATCAAGACGAAATGGATTCGAGGATCATAAGGGCGTTTGGTTCCACCCATCGATTCGTCCCCGTCTAGTAAGCGTAACAGCATAGCATCGGCAGACCCCAGCGTTTGCTCATGGATGGGAGGGCCGTCCATGCGGTACATGACAGACGTCATATCCCGTCCGTTGCCTGTGGTGTAGCCCATTTCATCCCATAAGTCTGCCATTCGCCGGTCTGCGCCTACCGCGCTGATCACGAGTTGGCCAAATGCACGCAAGGGGTCGGACACATCGGCTAACAGATCAGTCAGTCGATCGCCGTCAAGATCGGTTGCCAGCACGATCACGTCACGTTTTTCGATTAAGTCCCATAAGAGTAGGCCATAGTTGGTGTCTGCGATATGCATTTCGATCTGGCCGCTCCAGTTCTCCATGCCGGCCTTGAAATCATCAGGTAGCAGAGCAATGATGCGATCAACTCGCTCGCGGTGTTCGACATAACCGTCTACGGCGTATTGGCGTCCAATGTTGAATTGAGTACCTTGTAACAACCAGGACAGCAGACCTGCGTTGATTCCGTCTTCCATTGCCTGGGTTGGTTTCATGGCGACACGACCAAGCTTGCCGGTTTCGTGAACCATTTGCAGGAAGCGTCGGTTGGCGTAAGCCATCTGAATAGCCGGTGTGTTCATTTCTGAATGAATAACACCAGTTTGCGCGTCGACATCGAAGACCGATCGATCCTGAGAGTAGGGCAGGCAGGGCATGCATCGAACCACGGTAATGCAACCATAAGGCCGTACGTTGCAGTAGACGCCGGCCTGTGTGCGTAATGGCGCGTTACCAGATTTCCCCAATACAACAACTTTACGTCCCGTTCCGTCGTTAACGTAAGCATCGCCAGCAGTTGACCACTTGATGGAAGCGCAGGGCATATTCCCAAACCAGCTTAGGGGCTCAAGTTTGAGATCGTGTCGGTACTGCGCCCACATGGGTACAGCGAAAAAAGGCAGGCCAAGTACATCAATCGCTGCAATCGTCCCCAGCAACGCATAGGCGTCGGTAAGTGAGTGCGCTACTGGATTGACATNGNCGTCATGGTGGCCGCCCTGCCAGATGACGGCATCGGGATAGCCGTTGGGTTTGACTTCGCTGNTAACAAATAAATTGCTCAGCAATCCAAAAAGGTTTCCGCCGGAGGCTTCTGTGCGCGCGATATTGAGAAGGTCCAGCATGTTTGATGTCTCCGGAGTGTGGGCAAGGTATTGAGGGAGGGGTATACCCTGTGCTTGGGCAAAGAATCAACTCTACAAAGGCATCTTAGTCGATGACCTGTCGGCAAGTTCAGACGCCTNACAAAAGTGGNTTGTCAGATCGCTCAGTCGACTGTGGGCATTGAGTCCGCTGGTGTGNGGCATAACATAAACAGGTCGGCCGCCGACAGTGCGCTCCTGCAGGCCTGCTGTGGCGCTCCGATCAACCACCTGTCGCCATCCACCCAGTCCAACAAAACACACAGTGCTCGGTTGCAGCCATTGCGCCAGTCGTTCAACTCGCTCAAAGCCCTGATGGAACTCTTCACCGGTGACTTGGTCGGCTCGGGCTGTTGTTCTTCGCACGAGGTCAGTCATGCCAAGGCCATGTTGTTGGACTGCGTGGAGAGGATCACGATCAATGCTGACGATCCCTGCGGCCAATGCCGCTGGCCAAAAGCGGTTGCCGGGTCGGGCATAACCGATTGAGTGGTCAGCTGAGTAGGGGCTGGGATTCAGTCCAACAACGAGTATTCGCATGGCGGGTGCAACCGTGTCAGATAGGCTGCGGATGCGGGTCAGATCCATGTGTGCGTTTTCACGCTGCCGTGTTGGCGGGGCGTTAAGGGTGAAGCCGGCACCAACGGCCAGATCCACCGCGCGTTCAATCGTCCAGTCCTGTGTCGAGTGTGGGGTTAAACAGCATTCGATCGTATCCCCATCTGAGAGGGTGTGACGCAGTTCGGCCAGCAACAAGGGCAGTGCGCTGACCGGTTGATCAGTTCCAAGACGAATCAAGGGAGAGAGCGATTGAGGTCTTGTCGGCGGGCGAAACTGTGACAGAACTCTCGAGTATTCTGAAAATGAGGGGGTAGCGGTCGGCCGTTTGGCAGACTTAACCACAGGCGNAGCATATGTCGGCGTTTTTCCGGTGTGCCNGGATGGTCTTGGTAAGCCGGGCGTCCGTGTAACAGGTCGTAGTTNTTGGCGATCAGCAGTTCTCCCGGTCTCAGGGTAAATTCAATCGATAGCGTCTCGCATAGTGTGCTCATTAACTCTATTGCTTCTTTTTGTGGTTCGCTCAGCGGTGGTACTTCTGGAAATCGTTGCGCCATTTCAATGTATGTACGTTTGTAAAGCACGTTGAGATAGCCCTCGTGGTAGGCGTAGATCGGCACAGTCTGCACTCGAGGCTGTCCTGGGACCTGTTGGCCCCTTGCATCGAAAGGAAAGGGCTCCTGTAACACGCGGGCAAGGTCAGGGCGGCGGGCCAGTATCTCGTTGAAGACGGTGATGGCACTCACCAGCCGGGATTGTCCGCCAGCGACAGCGGCTTCGATGCATAGCAGCAAGAAGGCATCGGAACCATCGTTGTGAAAGTCGAGTTCCCGATTAGTTTGGTATAGCCGAAGATCATCGACTTTGAGGGGATCGCTGCCGGTGTCGCGGATATCATGGAGAAGGTGACCAGCTGCATCCTGCGGATCAGGAAATCCCAATTGGTGGCCAAAGCTAAAAAATATCCGTTTCGTAAGGGTTATTGATGTGTCAATCGGGAAGCCGCTGACCACAACGAAGCCGTGCCCACCTTCCAGCACAGCGCGGATGCNTTCGACAACAGGTTTAAGCGATGGCAGTTCGAAATCTTCGAGTTGGCATTCGCTCCAAGTGGTGTCGTGCGAGTCGAGCTTGTTGGCGGACTGTCTAAGCTCACCTATTTGCTGATTATTCAGGTGGATGAGCGTGTTGGCAGTCGTATTGATCGGTAGCGCTTTCCAAGCGGCGGGGCTGTCAATCGCTTGTGTGAGGTACTCGGGCATCTGATTGAATAACCTGCTTNGATGTTAGCGACTTCGGCGAGGTGCGCGCGGTGTCACTGCTTCTTAGGTCTGCACCAGAAAGATCGATCATCACCATACTCTATGGCGAGGTATCGATAAAGCAGTTCCTGACCGACGCTGAGTCCGTCGACGTAGATAACNGCCTGCGTGTCAGCCTCATTCTCTGTAGCTTTGATATCAAGTTGGATGCGTGTGGCAGACGCAAGTAACTGACGTACGAATTGTTCTGCCTGATGTGCCTGCTCGACTTCNGCCGCACAGCCAGGCGAATGATCTTCGACAGCGGCTTTTGCTGGAGAGTGGATTCCCCACAGCTGAACTCGAGTTTTCTTTCCCTGGATATCAAACCAGGCAGTTTCCGCATCAATGACTTTGATTAAGGTGGCAGGCGTGTAGTTGCACGGGCATGCGGCCAGTATCGAGTCACTCAACGTGAGTAAAACAACACCGGCGAGTAGCGAGGGACCCAACGCGCGAAGGAGGGTCGTGCGGAGTACCGTTGTCGTCACGATCAGCGCGTCATTTTGTGTGGGCTCGGGTTGAAGGGACAAAGGGTTTAGACCGCCTTAGTGCGTGGTGTATGTTGCTTGGTGGGATCGATCATGTTGAGACCAAGTGGTCATAGGCTGGATAACATGGAGTTTTATTATGGCCCGGCCAAGTCCGGCATCGCAGACGTTGTTTAGCCCCTCAAGGGTTGCGNAGATGAGTTAAATCGCCCTAAACCCGCATGGAATCAGGGGTATCGGTGCCGGCAGTTGACAAGACAGTAACCGACATGTTTCGCTGTTTGCAGAAGTAGGCAAGGGGGTTTCGGGTTTGTGCGTGAAAACCAAGCCAACGACATAGTTGCAGGCAGAAAAAAGTGCCAAAGCCAGGTCATGAATGACGGGGACGTAGCGCCAAATTCAACCAAATAATTTCCACTAATTCAGAGGGGGAGTAATGAAGGAAGTCAAAGTTTTTCAGCAGATGTACCGGGACGGCCACATGACCCGTCGAGATTTTCTCTCGGCGATCGGTGCGCTAGGTTTGTCAGCCACCGCAGCCGGGGGGTTCCTGACCTCATCGAGCGCACTGGCGGCAACGCCAAACCGAGGTGGATCCGTGATATGCGCCTCTAATCTGCACGGGCCCGACGATACCTTGGACCCTATAGTGTGTACATCAACTATCGACTACAAGCGGCAGTGTGCTAGTCATAACGGCCTCATCCAGATTTGGGACAACATGAGCCTGCATCCTGAGTTGGCTGAAGAGTGGTCNGTNAATAGTAATGCGACCGAGTACACCTTCAAGCTCCGCAAGGGTGTGACCTTTCATGATGGGTCGGCATTTTCAGCAGACGACGTCATCTGGAGTATGAATCGTCACTTGGGTAAAGATTCACCTTCGTCTATCAAGGCTTTTTTCGCTTCTGTTGTGGAATGGAAAAAAANCGACAGTCATACGGTGAAACTAACCTTGTCTTCTCCTGATGCCGACATGCCGATCAAGTTGACTCAGTTTCAGGCAAAAATCGTCAAAAAAGACACTACTGACTTCAGTAAAGGTGCGGGCACGGGCCCCTACTTGGTTGAGTCTTTCCAGCCTGGTGTGAAGTCGGTACATGTTCGAAACCCGAATTATTGGCGTGATACGGGACAGTACCTTGATGCGATTGAAATCACGGCAATTACCGATCCCAACGCACGCCTGAATGCGCTACTTGCGGGCGATNTTGACATGATGACCGTACTCAGTGCCAAGTCGATCAAGCAGGTTGANAAGACGGACGGAGTGGAAGTNATGTCGGTNCCCGCNGGNCTTTANGGGGGCATNTGCTGNCTTAAGAACACNNNGCCNGGACANAGATGATGATTTCGTNATGGGNNTGCGNATGATTCAGGATCGCGAGAAGATCGTCAGATCATTTCTTAAAGGACACGGCCAAGTNGGTAACGATCACCCGATCTCACCGGCCTACGGAGCGGATCATTGCNATGAATTGGCCCAGCGGACTTACGATCCGGACAAGGCCAAGTGGCACCTCAACAAGTCCGGCATTTCGTCCGCCGAATTGTTCGTGGCTCCGGTCCAGGGCGGCATCGAGGAGACTTGTCTTCTGATGCAGCAGAACCTCAAAAAGATTGGCTTTGATCTTAAGTTAAAGAAAGTACCTACCGACGGTTATTGGGGTGCGGTATGGATGAAAGAGCCGTTGAATGTCGTGACTTGGAACATGCGACCGACGGCTAACGCGATGATGTCAATTCAGTTTGGTCCTGGTGGTAACTGGAACGACACCTTCTGGAACAGCGATCGTATGGGTGAATTGTTGAAGATGTCCTTGGCTGAGACCGATCCTGCGAAGCGCCATGAGATGCATTGCGAAATGCAGACCCTTGTGCATAACGACGCAGGTATGGTGATTCCTTATCACACCAACGTCTTGGATGCGAAGAGTACTAAAGTGCATGGTTTTTCCAATGTCCCGTTGGGTCAACTGGGTGGAAACGGTTGGGCTGAGTTTATTTGGAAAGACGCGTAAACACTCATCGTTAGTTTGTTTAGAAAGGGGCCGCACGAGATGATTGTCGTGCGGCCCCCTTGTTTGATGCCGATAATTGACAAAAGTGGGTCCATCCGACCCTTCTTGTCGACGCCATGATTTGGCAGGCACTGCTTGCTCGGTTGTGTATCAGTGTTGTCACGCTGTTTGTCGTTTCCGTATTGATTTTTATTGGCACGAATCTACTGCCCGGTGATGTCGCCCAGATTCTTTTAGGTCAGATGGCAACGCCTGACAGCCTTGCGGCGTTGCAGGCTAAATTGGGAATGGATCAGCCTGGTTATGTTCGTTACTTTATGTGGCTGCGTGATGTGGCGACGGGTGATCTGGGCTTCTCAAAAGCCGGGTTGGGTGCGGGGAATGCGACGCCGATCGTGCAAATTATTG
>PAWW01000012.1 GCA_002714255.1 Acidiferrobacteraceae bacterium | reverse complement strand
TGATGGAGCCGCGCGGCCACTCTGCCCGAGTGTTACCGATGGTTGAGGCGGTGCTGGATGAGGCTGGTATTGCCCGCTCATCGTTGGACGTGATCGCGTGTGACCGGGGACCGGGTTCATTTACAGGCATTCGAATCGGTGTTGGCGTGGCCCAGGGCATTGCGATGGGATTGGATCGCCCAGTGGTCGGTGTCTCATCGTTGCTGGCGCTTGCCGAACTTTGCGGAAAGGAAGTGGTGTTACCTGCTATCGATGCGCGGATGGGGCAGGTGTATTGGGCTTTGTTTTGCCAGGATAAGGCAGCACCGACAGGCTGGACATGCAGGCAACCGGAGCAGGTAAGTGACCCCGAGTCGGTTGCGGCGTTGGCTTTGCGCGGCGTGGGTGTGGGCAGTGGGTGGGATCGCTATCCTGATGTACTTAGTCGTTGCAGCGGCGACTGGATTGCCCTGCGTTTTCCCGATGCGACTGCCATTGCGTCGATTGCGGTGCGCGAGATTGCGGCGGTGGGCATCGAAAAAAGTGGCAGTGCCGCGCCAGTCTATCTTCGAGACCGAGTGACGGATTAATGCTCGGTACTGAGTCCGCGGGGCTTCAACTCCGTGATAGTGTCATTACTCCCTGAGTCTGCGATTCGTAGTTTGTGAGGCCCAATGCGCCGCACCGATTATCGTCGGTTTCGGTGTTCCAGTAACCCGAATAATTCCCGCTAAGATTACTTGACGTGCCAGTCAGGGAAATCTTGATCTGGCTGATACGATCTGCTGTGGCTTCATCAGGGGCTGGCTGCCAGTCGATGCTGAGCACGCCCCGAGTCGACATTTCATTGTCAAAGGTGAGCGGATCATCACCCCCAGTANTNGTNGNCGTTTTGGTGGCGNNGCCGCTCNCTNNCACTCCACTGGTANNGCACTCGTAATCGGGTGTTACGATNATTCCGNTGACGGNGCCGGCAANATCGNNCANGGTCATGCTGACCGAGATCAATCGAGTGCNANCCNNGTTGCTCATGGTNCCGGTCCAGCGCCCCGACACGTTGAANTCTTGCAATAAAGTCCCGCTGCTGGTGCCACCGCCACAACCCTGAANGATCAGGCAAGTCAGCGCCACGAGTAACCATTTATACGGTGTCCGCCTATTCATGGGTGCTAGGATATCATCGCCGGGGGCCTGGTGGTTGGGTTTGCACATTGGCTTGGGGTCCGTCTGCTGGAGTCAGTCGGCCAGGTGACGCTTTAAGATGTCGTTGACTTTCTGAGGATTGGCCTTGCCCTCAGTCATTTTCATGACCTGACCGACCAGGAATCCGAGCACTTTGGTCTGTCCTGCCTGATACTGGGCGACTTGGCTCGGACACTGGTTTAATACTTCTTCGACGGTTTTTTCCAGTGCGTCAGAATCAGAGATCTGCGTGAGACCGCGCAGATCGACGATCTCTTGCGCGCTGCCATCGCCCTGCCACATGTCATCAAAAACGGTCTTGGCAATGCGCCCGGAAATGGTGCCGTTGTTCATTAACACCACCAGATNGCCCAGCATGACCGGCGTGATGGGTGCATCTTTCAAAGTGCACTGATCTCGATTCAAAGCGGCTGCCATCTCCCCGCCCATCCAGTTGGCCACCCCGAAAGCATCCCCCGCTGCTGCGATCACGGCCGATTCGAAAAAATCGGCCAGATCACGGTCACGGGTCAGCTGGCGGGATTGCGCTACCGTCAGCCCGTACTCGGTGACGAAGCGAGCTTGGCGATTGTCGGGTAACTCCGGCAGGGCAGCGCTTGCTTCTTTGAGCAGATCATCGCCGATGAGCAGTGGCGGTAGGTCAGGATCCGGGAAATAGCGGTAATCATGGGCCTCTTCCTTGCTGCGCATGGGGCGGGTATGGCCTTGGTCCGCATCATAGAGTCGTGTCTCCTGGGCAATCGCCCCTCCGCTTTCAACAACAGCGATCTGGCGATCAATTTCGTAGTCCAGGGCTTGTTCAACAAAACGGAAGGAGTTGATATTCTTGAGTTCGGTGCGAGTGCCCAATGTGGTTTGGCCCTGAGGTCGAATGGAAACATTGGCATCACAGCGAAACGATCCCTCCTGCAGATTGCCGTCACAGATATCAAGATAGCGCACCAGCGTATGAAGTGTCCGCAGGTAAGCGACGGCTTCTGCAGGGGAGCGCATATCGGGTTCTGTGACCACTTCAAGNAGTGGTGTGCCAGCGCGGTTGAGATCAATACCGCTCAATCTGCCGAATGCGTCGTGAACAGACTTGCCGGCATCTTCTTCAAGATGAGCGCGGACCAGTCGGATTTCGTGGTGGGTATCGCCCACTTCAAAGCGGATCGATCCNCCACTGACGATGGGTAGTTCAAATTGACTGATTTGGTAGCCTTTGGGTAAATCAGGATAGAAGTAATTCTTGCGTGCAAATATTGAGTGTGACTCGATGGTTCCACCAACGGCCATTCCAAAACAGATGGCTTTTAGAACCGCTTCTCGGTTGATGACCGGCAAAACACCGGGAAGCGCAAGATCAACCGCGGATGCTTGCGTATTGGCGGGGGCACCGTAGGTCGTGGCGGTCGGCGAAAAAATTTTGCTTTTGGTGTTCAGTTGAACATGGACTTCGAGCCCGATGACGGTTTCCCACTCGTTCATGCAACCTCTCCAGGTGCACGCAGGTGCCAGTCAGTCACTTCCTGAAAGCGGTGACCGATTGCAAGCAGTGTGCCTTCGTCAAGATAGTTGCCGATGACTTGCATACCGATCGGTAGGCCAGAAGGATCGAATCCCACTGGAAGTGAAAGCGCAGGTAGGCCAGCAAGATTGACAGTGATAGTGAAGATATCGTCCAGGTACATTGATACAGGGTCTGTCGTTTTTTCCCCTAGCAAAAATGCGGTGGTGGGGGTTGTCGGCCCGACCAGTACGTCACATACAGTCAGCGCTTGCGAAAAATCATCGGCAATGCGCCGCCGCACCTGTTGGGCTTTGAGGTAGTAGGCCTCGTAATAACCCGCGGACAAGGCATAAGTGCCGACCAGAATACGGCGCTTGACTTCGGCACCGAAACCTTCGGCCCGCGTATTTTCATATAGCGCTTGAAGGTCNGCGTAAGATTCACTGCGATGTCCGTAACGTACACCGTCGAAGCGGGATAGATTGCTTGAGGCTTCTGCGGGCGCAATAACGTAGTAACACGGTATGCCGGCCGCACTGTTCGGGAGGCTGACATCGATCAGCTTGGCACCGAGTTTTTCGAGTTCANTGAGCGCCTCTCGCACGTGTGCATTAATATCAGGGTCGAGAGACGGATCGAAGAACTCTGAGACTAAACCGATGCGTAGTCCTTCGATTNTTTGTTTCAGTGATGCCGCATAGTCAGGNACTGGTGCGTCAAGGGAAGTCGAGTCCCGAGCATCGAATCCGGCCATTGTCTGTAACATGAGTGCCGCATCTTCNGCTGTTTGGGTAATGGGACCACCTTGATCCAGCGATGAGGCATAAGCCACCATGCCGTAGCGCGAAACCCGCCCATAGGTGGGCTTNAGTCCGGTTAAGCCGCAGAACGACGCGGGTTGGCGGATTGATCCACCGGTGTCTGTGCCAGTGGCAGCACTAACCAGTCGCGCGGCAACGGCTGCAGCTGAGCCACCGGAACTACCCCCAGGCACGCGATCTCGATTCCAGGGGTTGTGCACGGGACCGAAGTGGGAAGTTTCGCTGGATGAACCCATTGCAAATTCATCCATGTTGGTTTTACCGAGTGTGACAGCCCCGGCACTCTGAAGACGCCGAACCACGGTTGCNTCATAGGGTGAGAGGAAATTGGCGAGCATCTTGGAGCCGCAAGTTGTCAGCATCCCTTGAGTGCAAAAAATATCCTTGTGCGCAATGGGCAGGCCGGCAAGGGGCGGAGGGTTTCCACCAGCCAACAATTGATCTGCCGTCCTGGCCTGTTGCAGCGCGTAATCGGTATCTACTGTGATGAATGCATTAAGGTCCTGCTGCTTGTCGATTCGATCAGCAAAGTGGTGGACCAGTTCCTCGCTACCGATTTCCCGGCGGCGTAACATCTGACCTAAGGTGCTCAATGATTGCCGATGTGGCACGTCCGATTCCGGGGAGTTGTCAGTGTGGTGGGGGAATAATCGGTTAGGTCGTTTATCAGTCGATAACCTTGGGAACTAGGTAGTGGCCTTGATCGGTTTGCGGTGCGATCGACTGGAACAAAGCACGTTGATCACTTTCGGTTACCGTATCCGCACGCAGCCGCAGCTGCATGTCTTGGGGATGGGCCAGCGGTTCAATTCCCTGGGTCGAAATCTCGTTCATTTGTTCAACTAGGTTGAGAATGCGGTCGAGATCTGCGGTGTAGGTATCGATTTCTGTCGAGTCGATGCCAATTCGGGCGAGATGGGCTACGCGCTCGACGTCGTCTTTGGATATTGGCACGGGTGAGAAGAACCAGAATACAGGCGGCCCCAAATTATAGTACACGTGAGTCGGCCCGACATAGCGGCCCGACTGAGGTAAACTGGCCTAATCTGCTTCTCGTGAAGCCACTGGGACCGCACATGCTTCTCAAGCGCCTATTCAGACTCTTTTCCANCGATCTTGCCATTGATCTTGGCACCGCAAATACGCTGGTTTATGTGCGCGATCGAGGAATTATCCTGAACGAGCCGTCGGTCGTCGCTATTCGGACTGGTTCGCTATCGCCCGGCAAGACTGTGCTTGCTGTGGGNCAGGATGCGAAATTGATGCTGGGTCGAACGCCCGGAAATATCGAGGCCATCCGTCCCCTGAAGAGCGGTGTTATTGCCGACTTCACGATCACCGAGGTCATGCTGAAGTATTTTATCCGTAAGGTGCAAGACAATCGCCTCTTTTCCAGCCCGCGAATTGTGATTTGTGTTCCCGGAGGCTCGAACCAGGTTGAGCGACGTGCGATCAGGGAATCGGTGATGAGTGCCGGGGCCAGCGAGGTTTACCTGATCGAAGAACCCATGGCCGTTGCTATTGGGGCCGCCTTGCCGGTTGCTGAACCCACCGGTTCACTGGTGGTTGATATCGGGGGCGGGACTACCGAGGTCGCCGTTCTGTCATTAGGTGGGACAGTTTTTGCGACGTCGATCCGCGTAGCCGGTGATACTTTGGATGAAGCCATCATTAACTACGTTCGACGGCGCCACAGTCTTCTCATTGGTGAGGCCACGGCAGAGCGTGTCAAGACTACGATTGGTAGTGCTATAGAGGATGCAGATCACCGGCAGATGCAAATCAAGGGGCGTGACGTGACCGAAGGAATGTCACGTAGTATCCTCATTGGTAGTGATGAGATTTATGTCGCAATCAATGATGCGCTTCAGCGCATTGTACGGGCGATTCGCGAGACACTAGAGAACACACCACCAGAATTGTCCGCAGACATCTTTGAACGAGGCATGGTAATCGCTGGTGGTGGTGCGTTACTGCGCGATATGGATCGAAGGCTCATGCAAGAGACTGGGCTCCCCGTGGTGGTTGCCGAAGATCCGCTGACCTGTGTTGCTCGAGGTTGTGGTCGCGCCCTAGAAGAAATTGCAGTGCTCGGTGATGTATTTGCAAGTGAGTAGCAAACTTTGTGGCGACACTGCGCTGACACAAGAATACCCTTTCATCGCTGATTAACCTGAGCGGGATTTATCACTCGAAGTGGCTACGCTGATGACTTATGGCATCGGTCGGTCTAGAACCCGCTTGGTGGTGTTGGCGTTGTTGTCTTTAGTACTGATGGGGCTCGACACTTACACTGATAGCCTCAAGCAAACGCGACCGATAGTGGGTTTAATTGTTGTACCGGTTCACCTGGTTGCGATGATTCCCGGGTTGATCCTGGCCCGGGCCAATTCGTTGCCACTTGATGTGGTGCGATTGCAACAGGATTACCAGGCACTTAAGGAAAATCGTTTACTGCTCAACTCACGGTTGCAGCGGTTCGAGGCGATCGAAGCGGAAAATGATCGCCTCAGAAGCCTCCTCTCCGCGACCGGTTATACCCCAGACGAAGTGCTGCTTGCAGAGGTGGTGCAGGTGAATGTTGATCCTTACTCACGTACGCTATTGATCAATCGAGGTACCGTTGAAGGTGTTTACGAGGGCCAAGTGGCGCTCGATGCAAATGGCCTCTTGGGACAGGTGGTTCGTTCAGGTGTTTTTAGAAGCACCGTCGCTTTGATCACGGATTCGACCCAGGCAATACCGGTGATGAGTGTACGTAGTGGGCTGCATGTGTTGGCTTATGGGACGGGCCAGGGGAATGCNCTTACTCTCCCGTTCCTCGAGCCCACGGCGAATTTACGCGAAGGTGATGTGTTGGTCACTTCGGGTCTGGGCCAACGGTTTCCAAGGGGTTATCCGGTAGCGCGGGTAACACGGGTAGTGAGCTCTCTAGAGGAATCATTCTTGCGAGTAACCGCGCTGCCCCTGGCGCAGCTCGATAGCATTTCGGAGTTACTGCTGTTATGGCCGGCAAAACCGGTTGTGCCATTCGACATACCACCAAAACAGGACCCCTCGAGTGGTTAGGATTGGTTACGCCGGCAAGCGTTGGTGGGTTATTGCGCTGTCATTTTTTTTCGCACTGTGCTTCTCGGTGATGGCGTTGGGCCCGATGTGGGCACTGTGGGCTCCCGATTGGGTATCGCTGGTGCTGATTTATTGGTGTTTGGCGGTGCCTATGAGAGTTGGCGTGGGNGTCGGTTGGACGATGGGGTTGCTGCTGGATTTCGCTACTTTTGGACTCATTGGCCGGTTGGCACTGACGAAGGCACTGATGGCCTACATCGCGCAGCGTTTCGCGCTCCGATTACGGGCCTTTCCGGTATGGCAGCAGGCGTGTGCGGTTTTTTTGCTGCTTGGTATGGAGGCTTTGATCATTACCTTGTTGGCTTTGATGATGGGTGAGAGCGATGCCGGACGTCCGGGTCGTTGGGTCGCTGTACTGATNGGAGCAGTGCTGTGGCCGGTCATCTTTATTTCCCTGCGCCGAATGCGACGCTGGGCACGGCTGCCCTGATGACCGTTGATCCCATTTCAGACGTATCGCGACACCCAGTGCTCGGCCGTTCCCGGTTGGTTGTCGCGGGGATCCTGATCGTCACGCTGACTGTAGTCTTGATTGAGCGTCTCTACTTTCTGCAAATCGTAGAGCATGTGCGTTATCGAGCCCTTTCTATAGAGAATCGTTTCGATCTGTTACCCGTGCCACCGGTTCGCGGCATGATTTACGACCGTTACGGGGAAGTGCTGGCAGAGAATCACGCTGTTTACGAACTCGAGGTGGTGCCCGAGCAGGTGCGCGATATGGCCTCGTTGATGACCTGGGCTACTCAATCATTATCGCTTACTGAGCGTGACAGGAAAAAATTTGATAAACGACTGCATGGACGAGCGTCGTTTGAACGCATTCTGTTAAAGAGTGGTTTGAGTGAAGAGCAGGCAGCACGTTTTGCAGTTAACCAATATCGCTTCCCAGGTGTGGCGTTGCGTGGGCGCCTCAGGCGGTCATATCCGCTTGGCCACGTCACAGCGCATGTAGTGGGTTATGTTGGTCGTATTAGCGACAAGGATCTCGATGCAAAAGAACGTTCTCGTTATCGAGGAGTGGCTCATATCGGCAAACTGGGTATCGAGTCCTATTACGAGGGAAATTTGTTAGGCCGGATTGGTTACGAGCAGGTTGAGACCAATGCCCACGGCCGTGTTGTTCGCACGTTAGCTCGTGAACCGGCCATTAGTGGAAATCATTTGCATTTGACGTTAGACAGCCGTTTGCAGAAGGTTGTCCGTAACGAGCTTGCTGGTCATCGTGGCGCGGCTGTCGTGCTGGAGCCGCATACGGGAGAAATCCTGGCCTTCGTCAGTATGCCAGATTACGACCCAAATCTATTTGCAAAGGGCATTGATCAAGTTCGCTACACCGCTTTGCTGCAGGATTCGAACAAACCACTCCTGAACCGGGCCTTGTACGGTCGTTACGCACCGGGTTCGACGCTCAAGCCGATTCTTGCATTGGCGGGGTTAGAGCACACCATCGACCCCCGTCGACGGGTAAAGTGTCCCGGTTTCTTTGCACTAAAAGAGGGAGGTAGAGTGTATCGGTGTTGGCGTAAGCAAGGACACGGTGCAGTCAATTTGAAAGAAGCACTCGAACAATCGTGCGACACTTATTTTTACCAACTGGGATTAACGCTGGGTATCAGTGGCATCTCCGAGGCGTTGACCACATTCGGTTTCGGCAAGCAAACCGGGATTGATCTGGCCAGTGAACCCGATGGGCTGATTCCAACGGCACTCTGGAAGCAGCGTCGCCACGGTACGCCGTGGTATCCGGGCGACACGTTAAATGCATCGATTGGACAGGGTTATATTTTATCGACGCCGCTACAGTTGGCGGCTGCTACAGCGGCACTGGCGAACCGTGGTCGCTTGGTCCGTCCTCACCTGCTNCGCGGCGTTGAGGATCCCGAGACTGGTGAGATACAGCGTNCAGCGGAACAGGTGACGGAGGTGGGGTTAGGTGACGCAAGCCAGTACGAGCGTGTGATTGAAGGGATGATGGCAGTGATGCATGGGTCGCACGGTACCGCTCGGCGAGCTGGCCAACAGCTGTCTTACCGCATCGCTGCGAAAACCGGTACGTCGCAGTTGGTTAGCCTGCCGCAGGACGGGGAAGCCGCAAAAGACACACCCGAGCGNCTCAAGGATCATGCCTTATTTATTGCGTTTGCCCCTGCGGAGCGACCCCGGGTTGCCTTGGCGCTGGTCATAGAAAACGGCGGCAGTGGTGGCAAGATTGCTGCGCCGATTGCGCGCAGAATTTTTGACTATTATTTTGTTGAACGCTTNCGTCGGGCANATCTAAAGGAATCGCGTTATGTTCGCGGGTAGGGTGTTTCGTTTTGATNCGGTGTTGTTTTTCAGTACTGGAATTATTCTCCTCTGTGGTGTGTTTATTTTATTCAGTGCCAGCGGTGGCAGTACCGAGATTATTTTTCAACAAGGCATCCGTATAGCGATTGCCATTATTGTGATGCTAGGTGTGGCGCAGATTGATCCCGATGTGATTCGAAGGTGGTCGCCGGCAATCTATCTGGTGACANTTTTNATATTGATGTTGGTTCTTGCGGTCGGTTATGTTGGTAAAGGCGCGCAGCGTTGGTTAGATCTCGGCTTGGTCAGATTCCAGCCAGCGGAATTAATGAAATTGGCAACGCCAATGATGATTGCCTGGTTGTTCGCCAACGCGCCCATACCCACTTCTTTTGGCCGGCTAATGATGGCGTTGACTATTGTTGTCATTCCCGCTGGTCTAGTTATGGTGCAGCCTGATCTGGGTACCGCTGTCATGCTGGTCATTTCGGCTATCTGTGCGGTTGTCCTTGCTGGAATTCGCTGGCGACACTTGATCATACTCACGGCTGTCGCTGCAGCGGCAGTGCCCTTCTTATGGAGTCAATTGCGGAATTATCAGAAGGATCGAATTCTTGCCATGCTGGATCCATGGTCTGATCCACTGGGGATGGGGTATCACACGATTCAAGCGCAGATCGCGATAGGTTCGGCTGGAATGGGTGGAAAAGGCTGGTTTTCCGGTAGTCAGGCGCACCTCGACTTCGTACCCGAACGCAGTACTGACTTTATATTTGCAGTATTTGCAGAGGAGTTCGGCTTTGTCGGAATCATTGTGCTGATGGGTGCCTATCTCTTGGTTACGGGTCGGTGTATTCGCATTGCCTATCGAGCGCAGGATCACTATTGCCGAATATTGGCTGGAGCTCTCGCACTGACATTTTTCTTTTACGTTTTTGTGAATGTTGGAATGGTATCGGGTATCTTACCCGTGGTTGGTGTGCCACTGCCCTTGATCAGTTATGGAGGGACTTCGATGATCACTTTAATGGCCGCGTTTGGAATAATCATGGGTATGCACAGACGTCGCCGCTTGATGGCCTGAACCTGTCATGCGAACAGCAAATATTGCCTACTGTCGCCGCCGTGGATGCCGGGGTGCAGTTCTATCGGTGGTGTGTGTGCTCTTTATGAGTCTTACACCAGCGAGTGCCGTCGATTTAACCCGTTATCCACAGTTATCAGAAATGGTTGATACGCTGACATCGCAGCACGCGCTGAATCGAGACCAGATTCTCGGGTGGTTGGCAAACGCGAAAATCAACAAGAAAGTTTTAGCCGCGATGAAGCGACCCTCTGAAAGGTTGCCTTGGTATCGTTATCGCAAGTTATTTGTCACTGAAAAGTCAATCTACGGTGGCGCCGAGTTTCTTGAAAAGCACCGTGCCACATTGAAACGTGCTTATGATGATTATGGAGTGTCCCCAGANATNATTGTTGCTATTATTGGCATAGAGAGTCGATACGGAAGCAACCGCGGTAAACTTCGCGTACTGGATAGCCTCACGACGTTGGCCTTGGAGTATCCACGGCGTAGTCGGTTTTTTTCGTCGGAATTGCAACACTTTCTGGTGCTTGCAGGGGAAGCGGCGCTGGATCCGATGGTCGCGCGGGGCTCCTACGCTGGGGCCATGGGGATTCCCCAATTCATGCCCAGCAGCTATCGCCAATATGCGGTTGATTTTGATGATGATGGGCGACGCGATCTGATTTCCAACACTGATGATGCCATTGGCAGTGTGGCCAACTATCTCAAGATTCACGGCTGGAAAACCGGTGAGCCTGTGGTTGACCGGTTGTCAGGTGCACAGCCGGTGGCAGTGACCGAACGCGTCACCCGCGGACTGAAGGCGGATGTGCCGGTATCGGTGTTACTAGATAGTGGAGTATTGCTATCGTTGTCACATCCGTCCGAGCGAAAGATCGGCATTATCGAACTGGATGCAGCTGCTGGAAAAGAGTATCGCGTGGGCTACCACAATTTCTTTGTCATTACTCGCTACAACCACAGCCACAGTTACGCAATGTCAGTATTCGAACTGGCAGAGCAGCTCGCTCGCCGCAGTCGAGGCTCGTAAGTGCGTTTNGCGCGGCCTGTGGTCGTCGGGCTCTTAGGATTGTTGTTAACATCATGCGCGCTGATACGCGAGCCTGGTGGTCGATATTATGCAGATGACGGACCACCGGGCGGGTCNGGCCCGAATCCAGCGAGCGTACCTAACCCGGTGCCGCGGGTTGAAGAACTCTCAGCAATAGGCAATGCTCCGTATACCGCCTTGGGCACGCGTTATTATCCGGTCGCGACTGCAAAGGGTTATCAGGAGCGCGGTTTGGCATCGTGGTACGGACGCATGTTTCATGGGCGCCATACGTCAAGTGGAGAGGTTTACGACATGTACGCGATGACCGCGGCGCACCGAACGTTACCGCTGCCGACTTATGTCAAAGTGAAAGCCCTTGATACGGGCCAAGAGATTATTGCGCGGGTTAATGATCGCGGTCCGTTTATCGGTGGTCGGATCATTGATTTATCTTTCATGGCAGCTAAAAAACTCGGTATCGTTGCTCGGGGTACCGCCAAGGTCGAGGTCACGGCAATTACGCCGGCAGACAGTAGCGGGGTGCGATCAAAATCGCCTGTGAACAGAATATTTCTGCAGGCGGGAAGTTTCCGGCTGCCGGGCAACGCCGAGACCCTTCAACGAAGGTTGGTAGCCGCGGGATTGAGGAGTACAGAAGTGATTGAGGCGCGGGTAAACAAGACGCTTTATTATCGTGTTCGAGTGGGTCCTGTTCGCGAGGTCTCGGATATTGATGGCCAGGTGGAAAAAATTCGCCAACTTACTGGAGTGACGCCCNGAGTGGAACGAAAATGACGGTTAAGGGAAACAAAAAGTGAAACCGATAACAGCAGCGATCGTGGCATTGTTTCTGGTGTGTAGTGTAGGGCCGACAGTGCACGCTGTTCAGTCTGAACTGCCGGTGGCATTGCAGGCTACGATTCCGCCGCCAAACCTGAAGGTGTCGTCCTGGGCTTTGATGGATGCTTCGACCGGCGTAATGATCGCGGCCGCGAAACCTGATCGTCGAGTCGAGCCCGCAAGTCTCAGCAAGTTGATGACCGCTTACCTGGTTTTTCGTGGTATTGATAGCGGTGAGTTCCGTTTGGATGAGGAAGTTCTCGTCAGTGAAAATGCATGGCGTTCAATTGGTTCTAGAATGTTTATTGAACCCGGTGATCGTGTATCGATAGAAAATCTGATTAAGGGGTTGGTTATTCAATCAGGCAATGATGCCGCAGTGGCACTTGCCGAGTATGTCGCTGGCAGCGAGGCGGCATTTGTTGAAATGATGAATCAAGCTGCCGCGGGTTTAAATCTGAACGGGACACATTACGTCAATAGTACCGGCTTGCCGCACCCGGATCATTTCAGCACTGCGCGTGACATCAGTCGTCTTGCTGGTGCTATCACTCAGCAGTTTCCTGAGCACTACCGCTATTATTCGATGAAGGAATTTGGTTGGAAGGGGATTCACCAGAAAAACCGTAACAAATTGCTTTGGCGAGATGAAACAGTCGATGGCGTGAAGACCGGCCACACGCGCAGTGCCGGATACTGTCTGGTGGGTTCGGCCGAGCGTGATGGAATGCGTTTGATCGCCTCGGTGCTTGGCGCGCAAAGCAAGACCAAGCGGGCAGACGCGGTTTATGCGCTTTTGCGATACGGGTTTGCCTCGTACGACTCAAAAACGGTCTATCGCGGCGGCGCTAAGATCGTTACGGCGAAAGTGTACAAGAGCGTGTCGCCATCTTTGGCTGTTGGTGTTGGCAGTGACATTCGTTTGACGCTGCCAAAGACGCCAGGACGTCAACTTGATGCGGACATCCGTCTCAACGAACCGTTGGTTGCACCGATCGTCAAAGGTAGTACGGTAGGTACGTTAACGTTGCGTTTAAATGGTGATGAAATTGGTGCCCACCCGTTGGTGGCGCTTGGTGACGCAGTGCCAGGTTCCTGGGCAGTGAAGGCCTACGATACGCTTCGCCTGTGGGTGCGTTAATCATTCGGTTGCTGTATTTCTGATAACCCAACGAGTTTGTTTAGACATGTCATCGACATCGGTAGTCGTACGTGAACTCGGTCTATGCGAGTACGAAACGACCCTGGTGTCGATGCAGGCGTTCACCAATGGACGGAAAAAGGATACGCGCGACGAAATTTGGCTCTTGCAACATCCTCCAGTATTTACCCGTGGCGTCAGTTGCCGTCAGTTGCCAAACCGCTTATTGCCTTCAACGATGAAAGTTGTTGATAGCGATCGTGGAGGCCAAATGACCTATCATGGGCCGGGTCAGCTAGTGGTGTATCTGTTGCTTGATCTTCGTCGACGCCAACTTGGAGTGCGGAGTTTTGTATCATTGCTGGAGACGGCCATCATTGATGCGCTAGGCCACCATGGGCTTAAAGCCGANCGCCGACCAGAGGCGCCGGGTGTTTATGTCGGCGAAGCGAAGATCGCGGCTCTAGGGCTGCGCGTTCGAAGCGGCTGTTGTTACCATGGAATGAGCCTCAATATCGACTTAGACCTGACCCCCTTCAGTTGGATCGACCCTTGCGGGTATGCGGGGTTAACAGTCACATCGGTTGTGGAACAAGGCGTCACAACGTCGATTGAGTCGATCCAGTTATCGGTCTTGCGAGAACTGCAATCTGGATTGGGCTTTCCTACTATGATGAAATCGAAGGAGATACCTCGTCAGGTGGCGTGAGTTCGTGGTGTGACCGTGCTTCGGCAAGACGAGCTGGCGTNCCGACGTCTACCCAGTAGCCAGAGTGTATTCTCGCACTTATTNGACCCCGTGCTGCGGCTTCGCGCAACAGCGGTGCAAGCGGAAAGCGTCGGTTCGGTGTGTCTTTGAATAGTGCTTTCTGATAAAGACCAATGCCTGCATAAGTCAGGCGCGGTGCGTCGCCAGAAGGTGACGTTGATAGTTTGTTGCCGATAAGAAAAAAGTCTCCCGCCGGATTGTGTGGGGGGTTGTCAATCATGACCAAGTGGGCGAGTGATTTGTCGTTTGAAGTTAATCGCTGAAAGTCGAAATCGCTGAGGACATCACCGTTAATGACCAGAAAAGGATCCGATAACAGTGCCAGCGCCTGCCGAATGCCGCCACCTGTCTCCAGTGCGCCGGTTGTTTCATGTGAATACTCAATGGTGACGCCGTAGCGGTTTCCATTGCCGAGTGCCTGTTGAATCTTTTCGGCCAAGTGCGCGACGTTAATGACGACCCGTTCGATCCCTGCGCTGGCTAAGGCCATCAGGTGGTGCACGATCAGGGGTTGGCCAGCGACTTGCAACAGCGCTTTAGGCACATCGTCGGTCAGGGGCCTAAGCCTTTCACCGCGACCGGCGGCGAGGATCATTGCTACGGGTATGGAAGATCGCATGAGCGCAGGTGGATTCTTTGGGGCGCGGGGTGTGGCACAGGCACCCTATAATAAACGACCTAGCAGAGCTGATCCCTTGGAATTTCATACGGGGTCATCAACGTTCCTTGGTGATCGATTGGCAGGAGCCAGCGCTAAGAGAGTGAGTGCGACAATGATGGGTGTGTTGGATTACGTAAGTTGCCGAATCAGGCCGTTCTTGTGGGCGCTGTGGATTTGCGTTGTGCTGCCAGTGGATGTGTTTGCCGCAGCGCCACTGACTTTTGCCGATACCTCTGTTTGCCCAGAGGAAATCATCCCAACGTCAACTGCGATACTGCCGTTGATCGGTCACGACGTTTCCCGGTTGTCGTTAGAACTTGAGGCTGATGAAATTGACTCGCCAACGGCGGACACCTTGGTACTCCGGGGAGGCGCTTCATTGACTCAGGGTGCGCGAGCCATTTATGCCGATCGACTGGTATTTGACAAAGCCGCCTACAGTGTTCGCGCTGGTGTAAAGGCCGGATGGAGTGATCCCGTTCGAGTCGAAAAACTGGACGAAAGCCTGCTCGATCTGGTGATCAAAACCGACATTGTTCCGATGACCGGGCCCTCGGTGTTGATTCGGTCAGTCTCCGGTGATCGTTTTGAGGCAGACTGGCTGGCGCTTGAGATACAGTCCCAGACTGGTCAGGCTGAGAATGTTCGTTTTGAGATTGCACGCCGACCGGAGGTGGTGAAGCGGGTGATNATGCACAGCGATCCTTACGATGCAGCGGGATACAGTTCAGTCGTTGCCGGAGGATTCGCTAGCGTCAAAGGCCCTGCCATTTCATGCTGTGGGACCGAACGACCAACTCTTCCGAGTGTTGCAAACGGAAAAGTCGCTGCACCAGATGTTCGACTCTGGGCGCACGGTAGCGCGAAGCGATTTTTCTTTGAAGGAGATGAGCGTGAGCGTCTCGAGGGTGTTTACTACAGTCGTTGCGCTAAAGACGACGACAACGTTTTTTATACCGCCAGTGAAATGGTACTGGATCATGCCAGTGGCACTGCCACTGCGAAGCATATGCTGGTTCACTTTCATCGCGTACCCATCTTGTACTTTCCTTTTGTCAGCTTTCCAATTAGCGATGAGCGCAAGACAGGTTTTCTCTTTCCTACCATTGGTTTTGGCGACCACTGGGGGGTCAATTTTCATTTGCCGTTTTACTGGAATATTGCACCCCAGCGGGACGCCACTTTTGACACCCATTACATGGCCGCTCGAGGCATTAGGTTTGGCGCTGAATACCGGTATATCGGCGAAACTGATAAGGGTGCTTTCAGCGGCGTTGCTCGAGGGGAATGGTTGCCGGACGATAAAGTAACAAACAAGACCCGTCACGGCTGGAGCTTCACCCACGAACAACGCGTGAATGATCATTGGGACGGTGACGTTGATGTTGGTTATGTATCCGATCGCGATTATCTCCAGGACCTTGGTGATGGGCTGGAAGTTGCGAGTGCATCCTACATACCCCAGGAAGTGCGCATCGGTTACCGCACGGACAGCGCGCTGATCAACGCACGTCTTCAGCAATACCAGATTATTGATCCCGCCGTCAGTGAGAATAACGAACCGTATGCCCGGTTGCCGGGTATCGATGCAGAGTGGGATACCCCCATTCGTAACCGCTGGTTTAAGTTCAATGTTGAATCAAGCGTCAATCGTTTCGATCATCCCGTGCCCGCTCGAACGCAAGGCACTCGGTTCCATCTGGCGCCTTACGGCGAGATGAATTTTGAGAGAACTTATGGTTATCTTCGACCTCGAGTGACTGCGCATTACACGCAATATGAACTTGACCGTGTCGGTAGCAGTTCTGCCAGTCGCCTCATTCCGATGCTACACATCGATTCGCGGTTGTTTCTGGATCGTGAGCTGTCATTGGGTGGTGCGGAGTATGTGCAGGGACTCGATGCTAAGGTTTACTACGTGTATATCCCGTTTGAAGACCAGAAGACTTTGCCGAATTTCGACAGCGGCGAGATCGGTTTTGACAACATCTCCAACTACTATCAGCGCGGCCGCTTTTATGGCGATGACCGAATTGGTGATACTCACCGAGTGACACTCGGTCTTGAGACGCGTGCTATGGAAGCAGCCACTGGTTACCAGCGTCTCGGTGCCCAGGTCGCGCAGATGGTGTTCTTGAATGATCGCCAGGTTCGCCTAGACGGGAACGCTTCACCGTTAACACAGCGCTATTCCAATCTCCTCAGTGAAATGACAATAGGTTTGAACCAGAACTGGAGGGCGTCAGCATTTTCTGACTGGAATTGGGATGAAAGCGCAGTGTCGAATTTCCGTCTCGGTCTTGATTACGCGAAGGGAGCAAGGTGGCAGTTAAGTGCGGGTTATTGGTATAAAACAGATGACGGTCACGATGAATTGTCACTGGAGTCAACGTGGCCACTGGGTCGGCGGTGGCAGGTCGGCCTGCGTAATATTTATACGCTGGATGATAAGCAGAATCAGTACTCTGCCGTGAGCCTGGGTTACGATGACTGTTGTTGGGCGATTCAGGTGAGTGTTGAGGATGAGTGGGTGGATGATGACGATGGTCCACAAGTGATGTTTACGCTGAGACTGAAGGGATTGGGGAGTATTTCTTCGGGTGAGATTGCGCGCATGTACGCGGCTACAGCCTCAACCGACTGAGATTCTTGGAGGATGGCATTGACGTGAAGCGCATCGAGTTCTGGNGCCGTGGGCAGGTNGGTGGAGGGNTTCTTGCGCCCTTAACTTATTCAAACAAGTTTTCGATGGATGGCTACTCGCCTGATTGCCGTGGCCGCTGGTGGGTTACGGGCCTATTGACGGCTGTCTTCATCGTGTTTCTTCCATTGGCAATGGGAGCTGATCTTGATCGTGTGTTGGCGATTGTTGATGACGGTGTGATTACGCAATCGGATCTAGAGTTGCGCCTTGTTCAGCATGTTGCTGATCTGCAATCCACGGGACAGGTCATACCGGCGCAGGATGAGCTTGAACGCCAGGTACTGCTGGAACTGGTTCAAGATCAGGTGTTGTTGCACCGTGCGCAGGCGCGGGGAATCAGCGTGGACGAAGCCCGAGTCGATAATGCGGTGGCTGGCATGGCGAAGAGAAATCGGTTGTCGGTTGATGGGCTGCGCCGTGAGGTGGAGCGTCGGGGAATGCCCTTTGCCCGTTATCGCGAGGGTGTGCGAGAACAGCTTCTTATTCGTGAGCTAGTCTCATCTGAAGTCACGCGGCATATCGAGGCGAGTGATGTNGAAATTGATGNATTTCTGTCCAGTCAGAAAAAGCACGCAGTAAANCAGGAAGCGCAGTTGCATTTGTCTCACATCTTAATTTCCCTCCCCGCGGCTGTCAGCGCGGCCGAGCGTGAAACTCGAGAGTCGTTGGCCTTCGATATTCTGCGCCGGGTTGAGTCAGGAATGCCCTTTGACGAGGCGGCGCGTCAGTTTTCGCAAGGACCTTACGCATCCAAGGGCGGTAATCTGGGATTGCGCCCGGTCAGTCAACTGCCTGAACTGTTGGTTGCTGCGGTTGAGGGGCTGGCGCCAGGCGATCTTTCTTCGGTTGTGGAATCCGCNGGCGGTTTTCACATNGTGCGGCTGAATGTTCGCGCCCAGGCCGGACAGCAACTGGTTCGTCAGTATCGAGTACGACATATTCTGCAGGTGCCCAATGCCGTGTCCAACCTGTCGATGGTAAGCGCTCGACTTATCCAGGTTCGAGATCGGATTCTTGCCGGGGCTGATTTCTCAACCATGGTACGTCTGCATTCNGAACACTTGCCTTCAAGGTCGAACGGAGGNGACCTCGGCTGGGTAGGTCCGGGGGATGTGGTGCCGGAATTTGAGGCTGTCTTGAAGGAATTGGTGCCGGGTCAGGTGAGTTTTCCTTCGCGGACCCGTTTCGGGTTGCACTTGATCGAGGTCACGGACGAGCGATTNCACGATGTCGGCGGNAAACGGTTAAGGGCCCAGGCCNGATCTACAATCCGCTCCCGCAAAATAGACGAGCGCTACGAGGCATGGTTGAATGAATTGATCGGCCGGGCGTTTATCGAATACCGGAGCCCTCGTTTTCAGGCACAGTAAAGCAGATTATCAGTGACATACGACACTGCTTTGACTGCCTTTGAAGCGCATAGTGCTCTGCTACACTGTTATGTTATGAGTGCTTGTCNTATGNCGNTGTTNAAACNATGACGTTTGATCGCATCGCCGCCGCGATAGCCACTGCTTTGCCGGTCGAGTTGACAGAGGATGTGCGTAAAAACGTGCGCGCGGCGCTGCGCTCGGCGTTGGAGAAGATGGATTTAGTCACGCGGGAGGAGATGGAAGTTCAGGAAAAAGTGCTCCTCAGGACGCGAGAGAAATTGGAATCTCTGTTGATCCGCCTGGACCAACTAGAGCGGAAACTCCACGACGAACCACCAGAGGAACATCGCTAAGCCCATCACCAAGATCCATGGATCGGGTCAATAAGACAAGGAGAAGCCATTGTGTCCCTTGCAGTTGTCTACAGTCGTGCAAGTCTTGGGACATCAGCACCGCTGGTCACCGTGGAGGTGCATCTGTCCAACGGGTTGCCGTCATTCTCTATCGTTGGTTTGGCGGAGACCGCAGTTAAAGAGAGTCGTGAGAGAGTCCGCAGTGCGTTAAAAAATTCTGGTTTTGATTTCCCCACACGACGGATCACGGTTGGATTGGCGCCAGCTGATTTACCGAAACGCGGGGGCCGATTTGATCTGCCGATTGCGCTGGGTATTCTTGTCGCGGCCGGACAGTTATCCCTCGAAGCACTGCAAGACATCGAATTTCTTGCTGAACTGGGACTCGGCGGTGAGTTGCGGCCAGTTGATACGATACTGTCGGCGGTCGTTGCCGCGACGGCTATGGGACACACGGTCGCGTTGGCTCCAGGCGATGCTGTCGAGGCCTCACGGGTCCGTACTGCTCGATTGCTGCCGGCGTTTAATTTGAGTGCCTTGGTCGATCACTTGGCGGGAGTTAAAACCCTTAGTTGGACATTCGATCAGCCAGCTTTTAGGGCGATGGCAGAAAGCGATCTCAGCGGAATAAAAGGGCAGGCTGTGGGGCTGCGCGGGTTGGAGGTGGCGGCAGCCGGGGGACATGGATTAATCATGATGGGCCCGCCGGGTTGTGGCAAGTCGATCTTAGCAGCGCATTTGCCCGGTTTGTTGCCCGCAATGAGTCAGGAAGAAGCATTGGAAACTGCGATGGTTTATTCACTGACCGGCCATACTCGAATGGATGATTGTTTTCTGCAGCGACCCTTTCGCGCACCGCACCACAGTGCAACGGCGGTTGCACTGATCGGTGGGGGGCATCACCCTCAGCCGGGTGAGATTTCCTTGGCGCACAATGGTGTCTTATTTTTAGACGAACTGACCGAATTTCCTCGCTCAGTGTTGGAACAACTGCGCGAGCCGCTTGAGTCGGGCGGCATTGTCATTGCGCGCGCAGGTCATGCGCTACGCTTTCCCTGCAGGTTCCAACTGGTTGCGGCCATGAATCCGTGCCCCTGTGGTTATTACGGCGATAGGACACGCGAGTGTTACTGTACTCCAACGCAGTTACAGCGCTATCGTGCACGACTGTCAGGGCCGTTGCTCGACCGCATCGATCTTCAGGTGATGGTATCCCGAGTGACCGCAGCTGATCTTACACGCGGTCATACGGAGGTGATGAATGGCACCGAGGTGGCCAAACGGATTCGTGACGCACATCAATTACAGTTTGCCCGCAGTGGCATGTTGAATGCCCACCTTACTGGGGTTGAATTAAACAGGGTGTGTGTATTAGACGATGATGCGGTGCGGCTACTCAACAAAGGAATCGATATGTTTGGTTTGTCCGCCCGCGCATACCATCATGTGTTACGGATCAGTCGAACGCTGGCTGACCTCGAAAGCCAGGCACAAATTTCATGCCCAAAAATTACTGAGGCCCTGGCTTATCGAACGATGGATCACCGACAGAAAGTGCCGAGTGAGTTGTTACCAAGTCCTCTCAGGACCACTCAGGCTCCCGCTTTTCGATAAACGCGTCGATNCCTTCAATGGCTTCTGGAAATCCCATGTTGCAGGCCATTCGTTCGCCAGCCGAGGCATAGGCCTCTTCCAGCGGTTGACCGAGTTGCTGGTAGAAGAGTCGCTTACCGAGCCGCACGGCGGATTCGGGCTTGCTAGCGATCTCGTTTGCCAGGCNTGACACAGCCTGATCGAGCGTTTCGTTTGAGACGGCTTGATTGATTAGACCGTACTCCACGGCCGTCTTAGCATTAATAAAACGACCTGTCATTAATAGTTCGAATGAACGTTTTCTCGGCACGTTACGACTTAAGGCAACACCGGGTGTTGAACAGAAAAGACCAAGATTAATCCCAGAAACCGCAAAACGTGCAGCATCGGAGGCGATGGCTAGATCGGCATTGGCAACCAGTTGGCAACCTGCCGCTGTTGCCGTGCCGTGCACTCGAGCAATGATCGGTTGAGGTAACGCAACCATCGAGAGCATGACTTGGCTACACTGCTTAAAAAGCATTTCGTAGTACGCTGTATTCGGTGTTTGTCGCATTTCTTTGAGATCATGCCCCGCGCAGAAGGCTTGACCTGCACCGGACAGCACAACCACGCGGATAGTGTTATCGGCCGCGATGATGCTGAATTCGTTTTCTAGTGCCTCTAATAACGCTTCTGACAAGGCGTTATACTGCGCGGGCCGATTAAGGGTTAGCGTTGCAACGCCATTGTCTTCGGTGGTACGAAGGACAAGGCTTGAAGGCGACGCTTTTTGCACAACAGTTGCATTTTTCATGAACGCGCTGTTTACAGGTAATAGTCACGTTGAACGGTACTGTCAAATCCCCTCGAAGTAAACTACCGAATGTCACGCATTACTCTTGATGAACTTGATCAACTGACGCGAGAGAAACTCCCGTTTGCCGCTGCATGCGGTATCAGGGCCGAGCGACTGGATTCCGGTTCCGTGACGGTTCGGGCTATCTATCAAAGCCAATTCCTGCGACCCGGAGGCACGTTGTCAGGACCTCTCATGATGGCGTTGGCGGATTATGCAATTTATGCGGCAGTATTGACTCGGTTGGGCCTGGTCGAGATGGCGGTGACCAGCAGCTTGAACATCAATTTCTTAGCTNAAGCGATGCCTGGCGACCTGATCGCTGAGGCAGAACTCATCAAGTTAGGCAAGCGGTTGGCTGTTGGGAGCGTGGACATTTACGTAGCGGAGGATCCAAACCTAGTTGCCCATGCAACGTGCACGTACTCTATTCCTTCAGATATAGCCGACACGGTTTAAATCGTTTGACGGGCGTCCAACCTTCGAGACGCGGCAGGNGTNAAGCNATNTGCNTTGTGGTTGGACCATCACCGGCTATAGTGGTTCTGCGCACGTCTCGGTGCTGTTCTTCGCCGCGGAATCCCCTGACTCGATGCATTGTCTGTCGGTTGTCCCACATAACGAGATCATTGACTTTCCAGCGATGGGCGTAGACAAACTGNGGTTGGGTGGCATGTTCGATCAGATCACGGAGAAAGATGCGAGCTTCAGCAACCGGCCAATCGAGAATGCTCCCGGCGTGCGATGCGAGGAAAAGCGATTTTCTGCGATTNACCGGATGTGTTCTGACCAGCGCTTGGTGAACCGGTTTCATTGTTTCAAGCTCTTCGTCGCTGAAATCAGTGAATCCAAGTGCACCGCGTGAATGAATGAGTGAGTGCTCGCAAATCAGNCCTTCTACTTCTTCTTTCATCCAGCCCTCAAGCGCATCGTAGGCCGCACGCATATCGGCGTATTCTGTGTTGGGTCCGTTNTTCGGTACGTGACGTGCTGACAGCAATGAATACTTGGCGGGCGTNGCGCGAAAGGCGCTGTCGGAGTGCCACAACCGGTTACCGAGGTTAAACAGGCGACGACGGTCGAAACGCTCGAAGACGTCCTGTTTTTCATTGAGGTTAGAGACATCTGCCATGTCAACGCGTAAGCGCCGGTTGTGGGGCTTCGATGTGGGGTTGCCACCCTCGCTGGATTCTATTCGGCCAAAGTTGTTGCTGAACTCGAGTTGTTGCGTATCGGTGATTNGTTGATTGCGGAACACCAGCACAGCAAATTCATCCATGCCAGCCTCGACAAAAGCAACTTGTTTAGCATTCAACGGCAGGCGAAGNTCAATACCAGTCACTTCGCCGGCCAAAGTAGGTCCCACTTGCTTGATATCCATGNCCATGCCAGAACGCTCTTGGAGACAGCGTCGTACTTTGCACTGAGTGATCGCTTGATATCAACCTTCTAAGATGCGTGTTTATGTCGCCCAGATGGAGGGTGGTTTCCAGTGTGTGCGTTATGATTAAGCGTGAAATGCTGGACTGGTTTCGTAAACGAGAGGGTCTGACGCTAGTCAAGGTGAGCCGAGTGTAATCAATGGGACGGAGCCAAAATTATGATTCCGCCCGTGCGGAACGGGATTTTTCCACGGCCTTGCGCGCGATGGAGCGTGGCGATTGGTCTCACGCTGAGAAGCGTCTTCGACGGGTAGCGAAGGCTTTTCCAGAAAACGCACCGGTGCACTTTAATCTGTCGGTTGTCCTGCGTCAGCAGAATCGACATGTGGCGGCGGTAAAACAAATACAGCGAATGCTCGACATTGATCCAACAGCCTATGATGGCTGGTTGGTGTTAGCGGAGAGTCTTGTTGCCACAGGCGATGTCGATGCCGCTAGCGACGCGGCGCAGCGGGCGCTGACGTTGCAGCCGGATCGGTTCGAAGCGCATCTCATGTTAGGGCAATTGTCCGCCGAGCAGTTGCGTTGGAGTGATGCGGTGATGTTTTTCCGGAGCGGACTCGACAAGAAGCCGCTTGATGTCAACCTGACCATTTCGCTCGCCCAGTCATTGACCGCGTTGGGCCAGTTTGANGAGGCCNTNNCGCTTCTTCGCGGCGCTCTCGACACTCAACCGAATCAGGTGGACCTGTGGCTATCGGCTGGCGAGATGTTGCAGCACATCGGACGGATCGAGGAGGCTGTCGAAATTTACCGAGAGTCGTTGATACAACATCCAGCGTCTGGACCGCTTCAGCTGCAATTGGCCGATTGCCTGTCCGAGCTGCAGTGGCCGAATGAGGCGAAGTTGCTTTATGAAGCGGTTTTACAACAAACGCCTGGGCACCCCGATGCGTTGAATAATCAGGCGTTACTGGCGGCGGCGACTGGGCAAAGCACGCAGGCTGAGAGCGTATTCAGAGCATTGACGGTCAGTCACCCAGATTATGGTGACCCTTATCGTAATCTGTCGGTATTAAAGCATTTCGACAGCACGGCGGATCAAGACATTCTGGCGATGAGGGCGGCACTGCAGCGTGATCATCTTTCTTCGCCGAGTCGGGCCGCATTGTGCTTCGCGCTTGGCAAAGCCCTTGACGATTGTGGCGAATATGACGAAGCGTTTGATTACTTTAGACAGGCCAATGACGAGCGTCACAAGGCGGTGCGATTTGACATTGACCGACTCGCTCGTCGGTTTGATGACATTGAGAAGCATTTTGATCGAGCGTTTTTTGAAGATCGCCCGAGATGGGGCGAGGTGAGCCGACAGCCGATATTTATCATCGGGTTGCCTCGTTCCGGGACCACGCTCCTTGAACAGGTATTGGCGGCCCACCCCGATGTCTCAGCGGCCGGGGAACTGCGCAAGATCACGGAAATCAGCCTATGGATAGAGGCCCACCACAGTGCGGGCAACCCCTATTCAGCCGGTGTGAGTCAGCTCGATGCGAAGGCTGTGAAGGCATTGGCGGGACGTTACCTTGATGAACTCACACAGCGCGTGGGTGAGGCTAAGCGGGTGACGGACAAGATGCCAATGAATTTCTTTCACGCGGGATTGATCCATCTCCTTTTCCCCGAAGCGGCCATCATTCATTGCAACCGAAACCCGATGGATACCGCGCTGTCGATCTACTGCCAGCACTTTCCGCCGGGTATGGATTACGCGTATCGGCTTGAAGATATCGCGGCGTACTATCACCGGTATGTTGCCTTGATGGCGCACTGGCGGGGGGTGTTGGGCGGTGCGCTGCTCGAGGTTGATTATGAACAGTTGGTTTCAACGCCGCGTGAAACAGTGGGTGACCTCCTCGAGTCGCTTGGGCTCGTTTGGAGTGACGCTTGTCTCGCTCACCATACTCGAGTAGGGCGGGTCGAGACGCTAAGTCTATGGCAGGTGCGACAACCCTTGAATATTCGATCGATCGGACGTTGGCGTCGATACGAATCACAGCTGCAGCCGTTAATCGAAGCGTTGGGCCCGTCGGTCGCTGGGACCTTGCTGGCTAAATAGTTCAGGTCAATTCTGTTGTGCGGGCAGATAAAGGTCGGGTAGACAAAGAAAAAGGGCGCCTTGCGGCGCCCTTTTTTACAACACCGGATAACTCCGGTACAAACTTTAGAACTCTTTGCGAAGAATCAAGATTCCCGCGTTAGCATCGTCTTGCGCCTTGACTTCGATGCGCACCGTGGTCGATTTGCCAACTTTGTGGTGGTAGTTCGCGACCAGTGCACCATCGCTACCGCTGACCTTGCCGTAGGACATCCAAATGCCGGCAATACGACCGATGTTGATGTTGGAGCCGGAGTTACCGCCGTCCTTATCAGACCAACCGCCAGAAATACTGAGGTCGCCCATCTT
>PAWW01000011.1 GCA_002714255.1 Acidiferrobacteraceae bacterium | reverse complement strand
GCAGCACCTCAGCCATAGGCCGAGACACCAAACGACCTCGTAGTGAAGGAATAATGCAGAAGGTGCAGTGATGGTTACAGCCTTCAGCAATCTTGATATAGGCGTAATGACGCGGGGTCAACTTAATTCCGCCGGGTGGAAGGAGCGACTCAAACGGATCGTGAGCAGGAGGCAACGCGCGATGGACTGCTTGCATCACATCATCTGGGGCATGGGGGCCAGTCACCGCGAGCAGGCGAGGAAAGCGTTGGTGAAGATCATGTGCTTTCGTGCCGAGACACCCGGTAACAATTACATTGCCATTGTCGGCCAACGCTTCTTCAATCGCACCCAACGATTCTTCAACCGCCGGCTCGATGAAGCCACAAGTGTTGACAATGACCAGATCGGCACCATCAAAACTGTCAGATATATCGTAACCCTCTGCGCGAAGACGACTGAGAATACCTTCCGAGTCGACTAATGCTTTGGGACATCCCAGACTGACGAATCCGACACGCGGTATCCCTCTGGCGACGTCCATGTCACCCCCGCTCAACCCAGCATCTCCCGCCGAATGCCTAGCTTGGAGATAATAGTGGTTGCAATTTCTTCAATCGAAATCAAGGTGGTATTGAAATACGGAACATTGCTGTTGCGGAAAAGTGACTCGGCATTGTCGATTTCATATCGACATTGACGAAGAGANGCATAGTGACTGTCTGCACGACGCTCNCCACGAATCTGCTGCAAACGCGNTGCATCGATGGTGAGNCCACAGACNCGTTGCCGATNGGGNTGTAAGACGTTCGGGAGTTCGTCGCGCTCAAAATCATCCTCGGTCAACGGATAGTTNGCACAATAAAGNCCAAAGTGCATCGCTAAATAGANTGAAGTCGGNGTCTTTCCACTTCTCGAAACACCGACCAGGATCAAATCAGCCCGAGGATAGTNCGCCACATTNACGCCATCATCACTNTCCATGGCNTAGTGCACCGCACTGATTCTTGACGCGTAACGTACTTTGTCGNCGATCCCGTGAGCCTGNCCNATACGCCAGGCAGGCGGAGAACCGAGCTCCGCTTCNAGCGGCCCCACAAAGGTANCAAAAAANTCAAATACCTTGGCCTTTGCAGTCANCAATNGCTTAAGGNACTGACGATTAACGAAGGTCGCAAACACNANNGGNCGACGCNCTTCACTGTCAGCCACCTGATCGATTTGTCTGATCGCCTTCACCACNTTATCATCGTCNTCGATGAACGGCAGNGTNATCTGGTTAAACTCGACACCAGGAAACTGGCTGAGCAAACTGTGGCTCAGCANTTCGGCGGTNATTCCGGTGCGATCTGACACAACAAAAACCGTTCTACTAGGCACTNCGTTGTGCTCCTGTAGTTTNCAAAANNAACGNCTTGNGCNTAAACATTATTGTGCCNATTAATGTTGGATNNTCCGAGGAATAGTCATTCAGTGAAAGAACCCGTCATCGGNCTCCATCAAGTGAGCCAACGCGACATCGCCCATGTNGGCGGCAANAATGCATCTCTCGGGGAGATGCTAAGTCGACTCTCGAGCGCATCGATCCAAGTACCAGGTGGCTTTGCCACTACCGCTGATGCCTATCGCGCGCACCTTACACAGGACGATCTTAAAAAGCGAATTGCATCGCGCCTGGCCGGCATTGATGTCGACNACATCNGTCAGCTAGGCAGTGCCGGGAGAGAGATTCGATCGTGGATCATGCAACTCGACCTNCCACGAACGCTNGAACAGGCCGTNCGCGACGCNTACNCAGGGCTAGGCAACAGCGATTCACTCCCCGTTGCGGTGCGTTCCTCTGCAACCGCTGAAGATCTTCCACAGGCCTCCTTTGCGGGCCAGCAGGAAACCTATCTCAATGTCCGCGGCATTGACAACGTGCTCGAATCGATACGTAAGGTCTTTGCNTCTCTCTACAACGATCGCGCTATTGCGTATCGTCATCATCAGGGATTTGCGGAAGTCGATATCGCGATATCAGCTGGTGTGCAACATATGGTTCGTAGTGATACCGGNTCAAGCGGCGTGCTCTTTACNCTCGACACTGAATCTGGCTTCAATGATGTCGTCTTTATCACCGCTTCGTATGGGCTTGGGGAATGTATCGTNCAGGGCGCCGTGAACCCGGATGAATTCTATGTTTACAAGCCTTCCCTGACGACCGGGCAAGCCNCNATTTTGCGCCGCCACCTCGGTGAGAAAGCCATCAAGATGGTCTATGCCGATGCCGGCAATCTGGCCACCACTCAGATCGTCGATACAACTCCAGCCGAACGAGGGCGTTTTTCGCTGGCGGATAAAGATATCAGGGCACTGGCCGAGATGGCGGTCACCATAGAAAAACACTATGGGCAACCCATGGATGTGGAGTGGGCCAAAGATGGAGAGAGCGGTGAACTCTTTATTTTGCAGGCGCGCCCNGAAACGGTGATAAGTGCCCGATCAAGTCAGGTCATTGAGCGCTATCGACTGAGAAGCAAGAACACCGTTCTCGCTACCGGCCGCAGCATCGGCAACCGCATCGGTTCCGGTGTCTGCCGTGTGATTGAGTCCGTTAAAGAATTAGGACAAGTGCAAGCTGGCGATGTCCTGGTGGCTGACATGACCGACCCGGACTGGGAACCGGTCATGAAACGCGCTGCAGCGATCGTCACCAATCGAGGTGGACGCACCTGCCACGCAGCAATCATCGCCCGCGAACTCGGTGTCCCAGCCGTGGTGGGCTGCGGCGATGCCACTGCACAACTGAGCGACGGCACCGATGTCACCGTATCGTGCGCTGAAGGTGACACGGGGTTTATCTACGAGGGCCGGCAGGACTTCGATGTCGAGGTGATTAACCTCACGGAAATGCCGACCCTGCCGTTCAAGATCAGTATGAATATTGGTAACCCCGAACGGGCATTCGCATTTCAGAATCTGCCCCATGCAGGGGTGGGCCTGGCCCGCCTTGAATTTATCATCAACAACACGATCGGCGTTCATCCACGGGCAATACTCGAATACGACACCATGCCCCAAACCCTGCAAAAAGAAATCAAACGGGTAGCCGCTGGCTACTCGAACCCCGTTGAGTTTTTTGTCCGCAAACTTGCAGAAGGGGTATCAACCATCACCGCGGCATTCGCACCGCAACCNGTGATTGTCCGCCTCTCCGATTTTAAATCCAATGAATATGCCCATATGTTGGGCGGAGAAACCTTCGAGCCTCGTGAGGAAAACCCGATGCTCGGGTTTCGCGGCGCTTCTCGCTACCTGGATTCCAAGTTTCGCGCCTGTTTTGATCTCGAGTGTCGTGCGCTGAAATTTGTGCGCGACGACATGGGCCTGACCAACTTATGGGTGATGGTGCCATTTGTCCGCACCCTGGATGAAGCAGAGCAAGTCACGGCTCTATTAGCCGCAAACGGTCTGATACGCGGAGAAAATGCGCTCAAAGTGATTATGATGTGCGAAGTCCCCTCCAATGCGATCCTTGCGCCGCAGTTTCTTCAGTACTTCGACGGTTTTTCTATCGGTTCCAATGACCTCACNCAACTGACCTTGGGCCTCGACCGGGATTCGGCCGCGATTTCCCATCTGTTTGATGAACGCGATCCTGCAGTCAAGGCCCTGCTGCTACAGGCGATCACGGCCTGCCGGGAGGCGGGAAAATATGTCGGCATCTGCGGACAGGGACCCTCGGACTATCCTGATTTCGCCCGCTGGTTGATGGAACAGGGCATCGACAGCATCTCGCTCAATCCCGATACCGTCGTCGACACCTGGCTCTTTCTAGCCGGCATCGAAGTCTGATCACAGCGCCCNCGCAACGCCCGAACCAACTCGCCGTACCGGAGTCAAATCAGGCTGAGTGGCAATGTTCAGTGACTGACCAGCAATGTTCGCTGGCTGTCAGCAGCAGGCACGAAGCCCCTCCTTTGGTACGAATATGCCCCGCAGCACCGGGGTTAAGCACCCAGGGCTGTGATTCCATGTCGATGACTCGAACATGGGTGTGGCCATAGAGAATCGCGCGGGCACCGTGATGCCGTCGTCGAAAGAGTTCGTGATATCGCCGAGTGTCATAAACACGATGGCCGTGCTCCACCGACAACACACCCCCNGGCAAATCGACAGACAAACGTTCTGGCAACGCTGCCAGCAGTGCCTGATCCTCAAGCGGCCATTTTTCCGGAATATCATTGTTGCCCGTTACCGCCAGCAATTTACCGCGTGCCGGCCGCAACAGGTCAAGTACTGCTGCACAGCCTATGTCACCCGCATGCACCACCAAGTCGGCCCGTTGAGCAACATCGACTATGTTGTCGGCCACCGTACCGTGCGTGTCGGCCACCAGCACCACATTCATGATGTACNAATCCTTCGCTACGGGCTCTTTTCCAGTACGCATCTAATGCGTCGCCTTAACGCCGACCCCATCTTTCAACCAATCTTTACAGNCACACGGGTTTAAAACAATGGCGCCACCAGGGNGCAACTCTTTGTGACAAAGAGGCTTCGCTGAATCCTGTTTAATCGACAATGTGATACACAGGCGCCGTGTCCATCGTCCACTTTCCGGATTCTCGATCGTATTGGGATAACGTGAAGCAATGCCAATCCGTGTCGTCTAGTTTTGGATGATCCGCCCGATAGTAATATCCCGGCCACCGCGTTTCTTTTCGAAACATGGTGTGATGCGTCACACACTCTGAGGCCAAAACTCGGTGCTGAAGTTCCCAGGAACGCTGAAGTTGATGAAGGTCTTCGGCCCCGAGATAGGCAAGGTCTTCTTTCAGCATATCCAACAACTCAAGCCCACGAGTGAGCATCGGTTCGTTGGTCGTGTAGTGAGCACTGATGCCACCCACGTATTCGTCCATAATCTTTTCAAGGCGTTGGAGGCCGTGAATCGGCAAGAGATAACTTGGCGAAACGGTTCCAGCGACAATTTCGTTGCGACCAACGTCATAGGTTTCTAATGGTTGAAATACGACCTGCTTAAGATTCTCGTACTCCGACTCCCTGACTTGAGGCTGATCGTTGCCCAGATCGTTCACGTAATTGACAGCCGCCTTGGCAGCAATGCGGCCTTCCGTGAACGATCCCGACGAGAACTTGTGAGCGGTACCACCGATGGTATCACCGGCACCGAAAAGTCCCTCGACGGTCATCATTCGGTTGTATCCCCATTGATATCCATCAGGTGCATAGTCCTCCGGACCACTTGCCCAGGCACCGGAACAAGTAGCATGGGAACCCATGACGTATGGCTCGGACGTCGTCAGCTCAGGGTTAATCTCCTTGGGATCAATGTTCTGTGATGCCCAAACGACTGCCTGTCCAATCGTCATACCCAAGAAGTTCTCCCAACCCACTTGCTCCTTATGTGGATCCTGGAAAGCTTCCTTGGTTACCATGCGGATCGGGCCACGGCCCGCCTTGACCTCCTCGAGAAATGCGTGGTTTCGCAGGCAAGTTGGCACCGGATGCCGATCGATGTAATCCCCGACCAATGCCTTGGTGTTCTCGTACCACGTAGGCTCGTAGTCATTCCCGTAGGCGTTTTCGGTGTAAGTCTTGAGGTGCAGAAAGTATGCACCGACTGGACCATAGCCATCCTTGAATCGAGTAAGAACGATTCGGTTCTCCATCTGCGTCATCTTGGCCCCGACGAGAATGGGCAATGCGTAGGCAGAAGCGCTGCTCCACGGGGCATACCAGGTCCGTCCCATACCTTCACCAACCGCGCGCGGTTTGAAGATGTGCGACGCACCACCGGCAGCCACGATGACAGCCTTCGCGCGGAACACGTAGAAATCACCGGTGCGGACATTAAACCCGACAGCCCCGGCAACTCGGTTNGCTTTTGTCTTGTCCATCAACAGATGGGTTACCATGATTCGGTTATAGACTTCAGTGGCAGCCTTGCGGGCCGCTTCGGCAACAATTGGTTTGTAACTTTCGCCGTGAATCATGATCTGCCACTTGCCTTCGCGCAGATACCGCCCGGTTTCAGGGTCCTTCATGATCGGCAGGCCCCATTCCTCAAACTNATGCACGGTGGAGTCAACATGCCGCGCAATGTCGTAGCCCAGATCTTCGCGCACCAGGCCCATCAGGTCATTCCGAGCATAACGGACATGATCTTCGGGCTGGTTCTCGTCCCATTGCATGCCCATGTAGCAATTAATTGCATATAGACCTTGGGCGACCGCACCGCTGCGTTCGATATTGGCCTTCTCAACCACGATAATCTTTTTATCACGCCCCCAGTAGCGGGATTCGTACGTGGCTCCACAGCCAGCCATACCACCGCCAACAACCAGGATATCGGCATCAACGAATACTGTTTTTCTCTTCGAGAACAAACCCATTAGACGACTCCTAGCTTAAGTTGATCTGGAGCCAATGCGGGCAACTTGTCGATGTTCAGTGCATTCGGCTCATGGGCCAGTTCCTGACTTTTCATCGCCTCTTGGTTAGGCACAGCGTAGTCCGCGGCTGACTTAATCGAACCCCAGGGGGTTGTTCTGATAGGTGACTCGAAGTTTTTTTCACGACCATCCCGAAACTTGATCTTCCAGGAAATCGTTCCCTTTTCTTCTTCTCGAAGCGTTCGAACGCTGTGGCCCATGGGAGCAAAGTCGGCATAGCCGCGGCAGTCTATTGCGTTTTGAGGGCAAGCTTTAACACAGGCGTAGCACTCCCAGCACATATTGGGTTCGATGTTATAAGCGCGGCGGTAAGTTTTATCGATGTGCATGATGTCGGACGGACAGATATCAACGCAATGTCCGCAACCGTCGCAGCGCGTCATATAAACAAATGTCGGCATGATGTTCCGTTATCTCCTGTATCGAAGTCCCACGATGGGCTGTTTAATAATGTCGAGGCGCTCGGCGGGCACTGCCGAAAACTTCGGGTTTATCGGCAGGTGCCGGTAAGTTGCTTCTTGAACCGTCTGCCTCTGCCATCCGTTTCTGTAGAGCGGCTGCAGGCTTGAAGAACATATGTGAGAATTTTGACCACGGGATAGACCCAAAGAGCACCGTCGTGGCGATCACATATAAACCAAACCACCAGTTTGTCCACACACTGTCTTTTGCCTGCACGTAGGCCCAGATCAGGCCCAGTGTCGCACTCGCGAGAAGGGAAAGAATAAACAGGTCAGCGCGCACCACTCGAAACGGTGAATTGCCCTCTGCCACAACGTCAACTCGAATGAAGAACCAGAACCAGTAGCCGCCAATACAAATCAACAGGCCCCCGATCCACCATAGTAACGGCAGGATAGCGGGTCCAGAGGCCTCGGGCGTTGGATAGCAAAAGACCATGACGGCGGTNGTGATCACGTAAGCCAGGAAACCATACATGGTCAAAAGGTGGGCNATTCTACGTCGTGCATTGCAGAATTCACCGGACATCAGCCCCTCTACAACAACGGTTCGGACCGCTAGAGATACCGCTTCCCCACCACCGACCTGCCGCGCTCCGCTATTCTTTGCTTTGCGCCAGTTGTTGAAAAAGTACTTAGCGCTCTTCTTATGCCAAATGTCGAAAAGTGTGCCACCGGCAACCAGAATNATCATGATAACGACGTACACCTGCATGACGGTGGGTGGTATGAGTGCCGAAAGCTCGGCAAAAGGATTGCTGGTCAACATTAAATTACCCCAAAATTATGCTGTACAACGACCGTATGGATATGGGCCACTCACCTTGTATCAATGAATAAATCAACTTCGTACAAACAACGATGTTTCAACCTACAAACCCCCATTGATCAGATTGACGCAACGCTCATCGCCCGATTGGGCGGAAAATGCTACGCCTCGAGACAGCATCTCTCGTTGCTTAATGTCGAAAAGTTCGGTCTGATCCATAGCCTTATGTGGGCAGATTACCCCTGTGGCCGTACCCTGGTGTTTTCCAGTCCGCCTATAGATCGTCATGGTCTGACCCCGAAGCGTGGCGAGCGACGACCGTGCCGCCCCGCTTTGTCCCAAGCCCACTCTAAGTCGCGCTTGTTGAATAAACGACTAGAATTATATGAAGGGTAGATAAACCGTCTTTATTCGCTATTCGCTCGTACACTGCCCGATAGGCAGGCCCTTAATTCCCAGCATGACTGCCACTCGATGATGGAATGATTCGAAAAAAGAGCCACACGCCAATCAAGAGCATTGGCACACACAGTAATTGCCCCATGGATAATCCGGTTAGGAGGTAACCCAGCTGGCTATCTGGCTCTCTGACGAATTCGACCAAAAACCGGAAAATGGCGTAACCCATCAAAAACACACCGGATGTTCGCCCCGGCGAACGCGGCTTCGCGGAGTAAATCCAAACGATGGCAAAAAGAAGCGCTCCCTCTAACGTGGCTTCGTATAACTGGGAAGGGTGGCGCGGCGCCGGGCCCGCCAACGGAAAGACCATGCCCCAGGATCCATCGGTCACTCGGCCCCACAGCTCCTGATTAATGAAATTACCGATGCGTCCAGCACCGAGCCCTAAAGCACACAAGGGTGCGAGAAAGTCTGCAACGGATAAAAAAGAACGCCGACGGCGGAAAGCAAACCACCAGAGAGACACAATGACGCCCAGCAATCCGCCGTGAAACGACATGCCACCAGACCAAAGNTAGAATAGTTCGATCGGTCGATTAACGTAAAACGCNAAGTTGTAGAAAAACACGTAACCAAGACGCCCGCCAATAACAACACCCAAGGCCACGAAAAAGAGAAGATCCCACACATCTTCTTTTTTCCAACCACTCAGGGGCTGTGATGCACGATAAAGACCCAACCCCGCTCCGGCCATGAACCCAACCAGGTACATCAACCCATACCAATGAATGGCCACCGGACCAAGCGAAAGAGCAATCGGATCAAACTGTGGATGAATCCACACCGGGGACTGGTTCCCTGCGAGAAAAAGCTGNACTAGTATAGCCTTGTCCAACATGCGGATTTTTCGTGACACACATCCGTGATCTTCCACCAGGCATCAACGATGAGCACATCCAGTCGTCCAGCCAACCGCCTCGGTGAAGAAACCAGTCCGTACCTCCTGCAACACGCCTTCAATCCTGTGGACTGGTACCCGTGGGGCGCCGAGGCCCTGGAAAGAGCCCGCAGTGAGGATCGCCCCATTCTCCTCTCCGTTGGTTATTCAGCCTGCCACTGGTGCCATGTGATGGAACGCGAATCGTTCGAAAATGACGCCATCGCAAATCTCATGAACTCGCTTTTCGTCAATATCAAAGTAGACCGCGAGGAACGCCCTGACCTTGACCGCATCTACCAGTTAGCACACCAATTACTCACNCGCCGACCGGGTGGCTGGCCCCTAACTGCCTTCCTGACACCTACCGACCACGCGCCGTTGTTTGTCGGCACCTATTTCCCGGCCGAACCACATCACGGCCTGCCTGGCTTTGGCGATCTGTTACAACAGGTCGCTCAACATTACACGAACAACCGCTCACAGATGGGAGATCATGCCAAAGCAATACGACAGGCGCTCCAACAAACTGAGCCGGGCCACCAACACACCACTGAACCTGCAGACACCATCACTCTCGAGACAGCGGCGCGCCAGCTTGAGGATGAATTCGATGCCGTCCATGGCGGCTTCGGCAAAGCACCAAAGTTTCCGCATCCGACCCATCTATCGCTATTGCTTCGTCTAGCGTGGTCACAGACATCCATGCAGGGTTCTGCCTACCAAATGACAATAAAAACCCTGGGGGAAATGGCCAGCGGGGGGTTGTGGGATCACGTCACCGGGGGCTTTTACCGCTATGCCGTCGACGATCAATGGCGCATTCCGCACTTTGAAAAAATGCTTTATGACAATGCNCAGTTGCTGCCTATCTTTGCTGACGCCCACGCGCTTTGGGGACGCGAGGATTTCGGCAACGTGGCTCGGGGAACCGCGGCCTGGGTCATGAACGAAATGCAGTCGGTCGAGGGTGGCTACTTCTCGACCATCGATGCCGATTCCGAAGGAGAAGAGGGGCGCTATTACGTTTGGGATGCAACCGAACTGAAGGACATTCTGAGCCCCAAAGAGTGGTGCTTCGCATCGGCGCTCTTTGGACTCACCAATACTCCCAACTTTGAAGGGCAGTGGCACTTCAACCAAGTGATGACGCCAGCTGAGGTCGGGACAACACTGAATCTATGTGCCACTGAAGCTGAGCAACTTTGGCATGACATTCGGGAAACATTGCGCTTACGACGTGAAACTCGAATCCGTCCCAACCGCGATGAGAAAATCCTCACCGCATGGAATGGTTTGATGATTNCCGGCATGGCGCGAGCGGGACGACGGCTGGGCGAACCAGGGCTTGTGGACTCTGCCCAAGCCGCGGTCGACTTCATCACCGAGCGGCTGTGGGATGGCCAACGACTGCTAGCGACAGCCCGGGCGGGTAAAGCCCATCTTAATGCCTACCTCGATGACTACGTTTACCTAGCCAATGGATTGCTGGAGCTCCTTCAGGCTAGATGGCGCACTCAGGATCTTTATCTCGCCTGTCAGTTACTGGACACTGTGTTGACACACTTTCGCGATGCAGACAGTCATGCCTTCTACTTCACCTCCGACGATCATGAGACGTTACTGCATCGGCCACGTCCCCTGATGGATGACGCCATCCCCTCTGGCAACGCCGTAGCGGCTAGAGTCCTTGTCGCCTTTGGCCACCTCACCGGCAACGAGAACTATGTCGTAGCCGCGGAGCAATTGCTCCGCGAACTGGTGCCGGCCTGCACACATTACCCAGCCGGCGCCAGCGCATTGCTCGAAGCCGAAGATGACCGCTTGGGGGAATTGGAAATTATCGTCATTCGAGGCAAAGCAGACACGATCATGCGATGGGCAGCTCCACTACACCGGGAGTACCATCCCCGACGTCTGATCTTTGCCATTGACGAGAACACGCACGACCTGCCAACACTGCTTGCTACTCGGTCGATCCAAGAAGAACCGGTCGCTTATGTGTGCCGTGGCTTCGAATGCAGGGCACCGCTGATCGGCGAACACGCCTTCCAAACCTGGCAACGGTCAACCGTAGGCCTGGCCACACGCTCATGAAAAGGACTCCAGGTTTCGCTCCAAGACGATCCGTCACCTACTGGTCACTGCTCCTGCTCATGTGTGCAATCGGCATCACAGCGAAAGCCGCAACAGAATTGGAGTTTCAGCTGACCGATGGACACGGACCACGATCACTTCATATCGTCGTCAGTAACGGGCACCTGCGACTTCAAAGTGACGCTCAACCGGGTTTCGAGCTGTATTTCTCCGCGCCGACCCAAACGGCTTACCTGATTAACCACCCGCGGCGACATTACGCACACCTTGACCCGACCCAACTGGCGAGAAACGGTGTCGCCGTGTCGAGTCTGGTCGGTGCACTACAGAATCAGCTGTCTGGGCTCGACGAGGGTCGCCGCAACCGCGTCAACAATTTCTTAAAAGGGCTCGGTCTTGGCAAACTGGACACTCCAACCAAGAACACCGGACCACTTCGACTGGTGATGACCACCAAACGACGACGGGTCGCAGGCATCCCCTGCCACGAAGGGGAAGTTCTCGCGGGTAATGAACGACAAAGCCTGCTGTGCCTGGAAGAACCGAACGCACTGAGCCTTCCCNTCCCCGACCGCCAGGCCTTAATCGCTTTGATCCATTTTTTGATGGCGCTCACTGAGTCAGCGAGCCCTCTCATGACNGCATTGGGCATTACCCTGCCGCGTGTAGCGCTTGGGAAGGACAGCACCTTGCCCATTGCCCTCACGGATTACCAACAACACCTGCAACTGACGCTTACGCGAGTCAGCACATCGCAGCAAATCGTGAAGGTATCGCTACCCAACGGGTATCGTGCCGTACCGCTGGCCCTTATCGCACGCTAATTGAACGAACCCCTGGCCTTTCAACTGGTCAGTTCAGGCCGATCCCTAAAATAATCCAGTGCCTCAGGGTTAGCCAACGCATTCAGATTCTTGATCGCCTCCCCATGGAGCACGCGTTGTACCGCCAACTCAACGATCTTGCCGCTCTTGGTGCGCGGAATATCCGGCACATCTAGAATGATCTCCGGCACATGCCTTGGCGTCGTATTGGAGCGAATACGCTTTCGGATTTTGTCACGCAAATCATCGGTCAATGCAATCCCCTCGCGCAACCGGACAAAAAGGACTACCCGCACATCGCCCGCGCGCTGCTGCCCGACAACCAGGCTTTCGATCACCTCATCGACCTGCTCTGCCTCACGATAAATCTCGGCCGTACCGATGCGCACACCACCAGGATTGAGTACCGCATCAGACCGACCATAAATGACGAGACCCCCGTGATCGGTCTCGGCAACATAGTCCCCGTGACACCACAACCCGGGGAATTTNTCGAAATAAGCCGCGTGGTACTTATCCCCAGTGGGATCATTCCAGAATCTGATGGGCATGGAGGGAAACGACTTGCTGCAAGTGAGNTCCCCTTTTTCCCCCGGCCCAAGTACGTTTCCTTGATCGTCACGCACCTCGACTTTCATACCCAAACCCTTAGCTTGAATCTCGCCTCGCCAAACCGGCTGTCCGGGGTGACCGCCCACAAAGCAGGACACAATGTCGGTGCCCCCGGCAATGGAAGAAAGGCAAACATCCGCCTTGATCGCATCGTAAACATAATCAAAACTCTCCGGCATCAGTGGAGACCCGGTGGAAAGTATGGTCTTTAACGTAGAAAGATCATGGGTGTCTCGAGGTCTGATACCGGCTTTCGCGGCCGCATCGATAAACTTGGCCGACGTGCCAAAAATAGTCATCTTTTCTTCTGCCGCAAAGTCGAACAACACATTGCCATCGGGATAAAATGGTGAACCGTCGTAGAGCAACAGCGTTGCCTCCGTGGCAAGCCCCGACACCAACCAGTTCCACATCATCCAACCACAAGTGGTGAAATAAAAAAATCGGTCACCGGACTTCAGATCAGAATGCAGGCGATGCTCCTTCAAGTGCTGCAGTAACGTTCCGCCCGTACCGTGAACGATACATTTCGGCACACCGGTCGTACCCGATGAATACATGATGTAAAGCGGCTGGTTGAAAGGCAATTGAGCAAAATCAATATCCGCCGCTGTGGGCACTGCGTAGTCGTCCCATAACAAGGCGCTATCAATCGAACTGACCTCTGGTACCGATTCGAGTAAGGGCACCACCACGACACGCCGTAGAGTCGGTAATCCCGCCTGAATATCGACCAGCCTGCCGATCGATTGATGCGCCTGCCCACTATAAAAATAACCATCGGCACTGAAAAGCACCGTGGGTTCAATCTGCCCAAAACGGTCCAACACCCCTCGCACACCAAAGTCGGGTGAACACGATGACCACACCGCACCGACCGCAGCGGTTGCCAAGGTGGCGATGATGGTCTCCGGCATNTTCGGCAAGTAACCACACACTCGATCCCCGGGGCCAATGCCGTCGCGACGAAACGCGGCTGCGATGGCAGCCACCTGCGCGTAGAGTTGCGCGTAGGTTAGTTGCCGTTTTACCTGATCTTCTGCGCGAAAAACGATTGCCGGACGGTCGTCGCGACGTCGGAGCAAATTCTCTGCGAAATTTAATCTGGCATCGGGAAACCATTGGGCGCCGGGCATACGTTCAAGGTCTTCGACGATGCGCTCGCCACCGATATCACCACACACATCGCAGAATGACCACAGTGACCGCCAAAACTGGGCCGGATGGTCGATCGACCAACGGTGCAACTGCCTGTAATCGTCAATTTGGATGTTCCAGGACTGACGCACAACGTCAGTAAAGCGAGTGATGTTCGCCGCCTGAATCCGCTCAGGCGCGGGGCGCCACAGAGGTTCCGTCACGTCTACCATTGCTCCTCTTCACTGTCCCCGCTTTATTTACATGACAGGGAATTCTGATTCATCCAGCAACTTCTTTCGTATCATATACTCTGGTCCCGTACTGTTGGCCGTTTCGCACTCAGCAAGTCCACCAAAGCTCACATCACGATCCCTGGCATGCGCACTTCTCAATTCCTCCTCGCCACACTCAAGGAAACACCGGCTGACGCTGAGATCGTCAGCCATCAGTTGATGCTGCGAGCCGGCTTGATCCGCCAGGTTGCGGCGGGAATCTATAACTGGTTACCCACGGGCTTTCGTGTGCTGCGAAAAATTGAGCGTATCGTGCGCGAAGAAATGGACGCCAGCGGCGCCCAGGAAATGCTCATGCCGGCCGTGCAACCGGCTGAACTTTGGCAAGAATCAGGGCGCTGGGAAGACTACGGACCCGAATTACTGCGCCTGACCGATCGACACGATCGGGGTTTTTGCATCGGCCCTACCCATGAAGAAGTGATTAGCGTCCTCGCTCGCGGCGAAATTCGCAGCTATCGACAGTTGCCGCTCAACTTCTATCAAATACAGACCAAGTTCCGTGATGAGGTTCGGCCTCGTTTTGGGGTCATGCGAGCGCGAGAATTCATCATGAAGGATGCGTACACCTTCGATATCAGTGCGCAGGGTATGCAACACAGTTACGACATTATGTATGACGCCTACGCGCGAATATTTCAGCGCCTGGGCTTGGAGGCCACCGCCGTCGAGGCAGACAGCGGCACTATTGGCGGCTCTCACTCCCATGAGTTTCATGTCATAGCTAACTCTGGTGAGGATGCTATCGCGCAATGCCTGGAAGCTGGTTACTCGGCCAATGTGGAAAAAGTGTCGCTGCCCATACCGAAGCACACGCGTCCTAGCGCAACAGCGGAAATGAAAACGGTGGCGACCCCTGGCGTCCACACCATACAAGCCTTGTGCAAATTCCTGACAGCCCCCCCTGAGTCAACGCTCAAAACATTACTCGTTAAGGGCGTCGAGGGGCCTGTGGCCCTGGTGCTTCGCGGTGATCATGAACTGAACCAGATCAAGGCCGAAGCGCTGGACCGAGTCGCTACCCCCCTGCAATTCACCAACGCCGAGGAAGTGCAAAAAGCCACTGGTGTGGAACCAGGTTCCATTGGGCCGGTCGAGTTATCAATACCTGTCATTGCCGATTATGATGCCGTGACGCTGGCCAATTTCGTCTGTGGCGCCAATGTCGATGGACACCACCTGGTTGGCGTGAACTGGGGCCGTGATCTTCCGGAACCGCAACAGGCCGATCTTCGGCGGGCCATCGACGGCGACCCGTGTCCACTGGACTCATCAAAATCACTGACGATTCGCAGAGGAATCGAAGTCGGCCATGTCTTTCAGTTGGGCACTAAATACAGCGAGGCATTAGATGTCACCTGCCTGGATGCGTCCGGCAAAACACAAACCCTTTATATGGGCTGTTACGGCATTGGCATCACCCGCATTGTCGCTGCCGCGATCGAACAGAGCCACGATGCAAACGGCATCATCTGGCCTGACCCGATTGCACCGTTCGATGTCTGCATCGTCCCGATTGGGTTAAAAAAATCAGTCAAAGTACAGGAAGCGATCGAGAGCCTCTACCATCAACTCCACGCTGCTGGGTTTGACGTGCTGCTGGATGACCGCGATGAACGGCCCGGCGTGATGTTCTCTGAGATGGACCTGATCGGAATACCGCACCGACTGGTGATTGGTGAACGCGGGCTTAAATCCGGTACAGTCGAGTATCGAAATCGCCGCGACCAAGCAGCGCAGGACTACCCGCTGGAGACACTCGTCGAGACCCTAAAGACGCTGAGCAACATCTAACGTNTCTCGATGTGAATACCTATCGAATCACGAAAGCCTCGCGCCCGCTATGGTCATCACCAACCGAGTCTGTCTCCTGCACCGTGTGCACCTTCGCCGTGGGGGGCCCCTGCCAAAGCCATGCAATGAGTTGATCAACCGATTGGGACGGACCACGGGCCCTCACTTCAACACTGCCATCCGCAAGGTTACGTACCCAACCGAACACATCGAGAGAGCGAGCCTTTTCCCGAGTTGCCAGCCGAAATCCAACCCCTTGCACACAACCAATCACCCGCAACTCGCAAACCTTCAAGGGACTAACACTCGGCACGAAGTTCCAACACGAAGCACCTGCCCTTCGCTTTGGAATTGAACGTGGACAGCGTAAAGAGCAGGAGTGCCCGTGGTTTGAGCAACGCTCGGCTCAAGGGCTTTCCAAACCACTGTCCCCTCCCTAGGGCCATCGTGAGTAACCACCTTCAGNCGCTGACCCAGGGCCACATCACCCAGGCGCACGACCGGTAATGCCAACACCGCGACATAGCGATCGACCGCCGCCAGGGTCAGCAACGGGCGCCGAAAGGCCTTGGGATTAACGTACTGCCCTAGATCGATGTGCAGATCGATGANGATCGCATCAAAAGGCGCNCGCACTTCAGTCAATGCCAGGCGGTGCCCAATACGCTCGCGCTTGAGAACAACTCTCCGGTGTGCCAGCTCAGATTGACGTGCCGCTGCTACAGCTTCGGCGAGCGCAACCCCGGACAAGGACCCCTCTGCATAGAGTTGCTGACTTCGCACCAACGCTTCGTGGCGATCTGCCACCTGAGCTGCCAATACCTCTTCCTTTGCGTTGACCCGTTTCATCGCCAGTTGCAAAGGCACAGGATCCAGCGTGACCAGCACTGCGCCTTTCGCTACCCGTTGACTCAAAATAACCTTTACCGCTGATACCGATCCAGCAACCGCTGCATCGAGCGCTATTCGGCGCTGCCATTCGACTGTGCAGTCAAGCGGCGCCGCCATTGCAATGACCGCACTCATCCACAGCACGCCACCCGTCCACCCTACTATCTGCCGTCTCGTCATCCAGTGCCTCCCTTTGCACTCAGCAACATCGGCCTACCCAACAGCGCGTCGAGTTTGGACCACAGAATGGCGTTTTCGAATTCCACCTTTGCGCTTTTCCACAAGGCTTCAGCAACCTGCGCCTGTGCGTCACCCAGATCCGCCTTCACCTCCATCTCGTACAAAGAGCGACTGCGATCCTGGTAGGCGCTACGATAAGTCTCCTCAACGCCAGCAGCTATTCGGGCCACCTGGTTGACTCGGAGCCTGTCGACAAGCGTCATCAGCTGCAGTTGAACTCGGTGGGTTTCTTCGATCAGCTTCGCTTCGAGCGAAGCCAGATGGGCAGCGCGCTCGATGTGAGCCAAGCGCACGTGAGACTCTCGCGACACCAGGGGCACACGTAACTGCAGCAGAGCGCGCACTCGATCGCGACTAAAGCCGGTAAACTGATCATAGTGTTGAAGCAACAACTCGCCCGTCAGGCGCGGGCGGTTAACGCGTTGACTCAGNAGCAACGACTGTGTTGCTGTCTCGACGCGGGCCCTCGCGGCCNTCAGCATCGGATTGGTGTGCAAAGCCTCTGACAGCAACACTTGATAGTCAGGAACGGGACGGTCGTTGTAATCGGCCAGATTTGGACGAACNAGATCACGCGAACGTGAATTCGGCCATCCCATAGCCACCGCTAAATGATGTCGTGTACGCCGCCTTGCCAAATCGCTTTGTAAACGGCGAACACGCTGCGCCTGATAATCACTTTCTCTCGCCTGCACTTCGACCATCGAGTAAGTCTGAAAACGCTCGCGCCGTTCCCGCGCGCGTTTGAAACGCAGAAAAGCCATCGTCATCTTCTCATCCTGGGCATAGAAGTGCAGATCCGCCAGCAGGACAGAAAAAAANCGTTCCATNACANCAATNTGGCGAGTGTCTTGCAACGCATGAAACATCGCTTTCTCACTCGCGAGTTGCGCACTCGCCACCAGGTGTCGACTCTCGCTCTGGCCAAAATCGCTGAGCGTNGTNGTNAATGANANACCGTANCGTCCATCACTCACNAAACTGCTCGTCAGNGCACTACCCTTGTCGNCNGTCCGGGGTTCNAGNACTAAACCAATGCGGTAGTCAAAGCCCACCTGTGTGGCAGCCACACGCGCCTCGGCCAGTTCAATCGTCGCACGATGGTGGAGTTGTAACAGAGGCTGTTCTCTCGCGATGGTCATGGCGGCGACCAGCGTTAGCGGTTCTGGAATCGCGGGGCTTTGTGCATTGGCCTGAGATACCAGCAACACCAGTGCACTGAAGATCGCGACCCGACGTNAAATNCCACTCAGTCGCCGGCCGTAAGGCGCGTCGGCAGATCCGCTTAGGGCATCAACCCGCCGCGAGGCGTCGGCGCTTGTATTGGGAAAATCGCTCATTCAGATAATGGCCATCGACTACAAACTCGCCCAGCCACAGAAACTCCTGTGCATTGCGCGTCGTCCCGGTGTACTTCAGCAACAAACGACCGCGCGTATCGAAAAATGCAAAAAGTGGGGTTGCTCGAACTCGATGCGCTTCCAGAGCAAATTCTTTTTCAGTCATATCTTTGCCCTGAAAATCGCTCATCGGTGCATCGCCCTCGGCATTCAGCACCAACACGCGGAAATAGCGTCGGTAGTACCGTTGGACCTCGGTATTGTTTAGTACGGTCTCCTTCATGCGTCGACACCAGGGACAGTCCGCCGTCTCAAACATGATCATGACACCGAATAGACCAGATGCCTTCGCTGCTTCAGCCTCTTCCGCCAAATCACCAAAACTGTCCTGGAAAAAGTATTCTGACGGGTCTCGAGGTGCGCCCGCATCAATCTTAGCAACGGCCGCAACGATCAAAACGAGCGAGAGCAGGACTTGCCAAGCCTTTTGCTNGTATNTCCCCTGTCTTGTCATCATAGGGGCAACNATACCGCAAAANCTGCAAACCAAAAAAGAAGGCCCCGGTAACGGGGCCTTCTTCAGTGATTTATCGGATTAATCAACAGATCGAATGGCCTCTCCAATCGAGCTCCGTTACCAACTGAGNGCTTTACGCAAGTACTGAATATCTGTGGCCTCGATTTCACCCANNACCCAAGCNCCACGGGTTTTCGCGTGATTAACTGCAATATTGATCTGGGTCTGCGACAGATCCCGCTGTATGTGCAACACCTGACCAGGATAGATCAAGTCGGGGTCGTAAATCTCGTCGCGGTTACGCTTGTATAAAAGGGGCCACTGGTAGGGATCACCATAGACGGCGGGTTTGGCGGAAATGCCCCAAAGGTGATCACCTTTTTGCACCACATATCCGACGATCCCCTTTGGTGCTGGGGTGACTGCCGCTGTCGTGGTCGCGGGTGCCGGGGTGACTGCCGCTGTCGTGGTGGCTGTTGCTGTGGTGGTGGTCGCGGGTGCCGGGGTCGCCTGCGTCCCTTCTGACGCGGCCTGCGAGGCCTGCTTCGCCGTGACACAACCTGTCGCAAAAAGGCCCATGGCTGCGAGTATCATAAGAGTGCGGATAGCCTTTCCGGTATTCATAAGTGAGGTCCTTTTAAAGGGAGGTGTATGTCGGAAAAACAGACCACTTGGCCGAGTATGCTAAAGCGCTGAATTAATTGAGCGGACGGTACCATTGGCCCATTTCACTGTCAACAAGGAGCCCGATTTGTCCATACAGATCTACCACAATCCCCGCTGTTCAAAGTCCAGAGCGACCCTTGCTCTGCTGAAAGCGAACGGCTATGCCCCAGAAGTCATTGAATACCTCAAAACNCCNCCCNATACTCNNACAATNCGTGNGTTGGTGGANAAACTGGGCATAAAGAGCCACGAATTGCTTCGCAAAGGGGAAAGCGAATACCAATCGCTGGGGCTTCAAGACNCAACAGACGANCAGGTGGTCGACGCCATTGTAAAGCACCCCATTTTGCTGCAGCGTCCCATTGTGGTGGCCGGAGACCGTGCCGCCATTGGGCGCCCGCCCGAAGCNGTGCTCGACATNCTCTCGTGAATACCATCTTAGTGTTGTACTACAGTCGTTACGGCGCCGTCGCCGAAATGGCGCGTCTAGTCGCCCGTGGCATCGACTCGGTAGAAGGGTGCGAGGCGCGCTTGCGGAGCGTNCCGNCCGTGTCAACGGTAACAGAGGCGAGCGAACCCGATCCGCCTCTTTCAGGTCCACCCTATGCGACGATAGAAGACTTCAAAACCTGCCAAGGCTTGGCGCTGGGCAGCCCGACTCGACTCGGCAACATGGCCGCTCCGCTCAAGCACTTTCTCGACCAAACCGGCATGGAATGGCTGGGGGGGGCCATGACCGGTAAACCCGCAGCAGTTTTCACCTCGTCATCAAGCCACCATGGCGGGCAAGAATCAACGCTGCTTAGCATGATGCTGCCGTTGCTGCACCATGGCATGGTCGTGGTTGGGCTCCCATATACCGAAAATGCCCTCAACACGACTCGAACGGGTGGCACCCCCTATGGGGCGAGTCACGTTGCCGGCATCGACAATGCCGAACCCATCAGTGCTGACGAAGNAACCTTGTGCGTGGCCCTTGGAAGGCGAGTAGCGCAGGCGGCTGCCGCCCTTGCNCAAGCCTTCTAAACCACCAGACCNAAAGAGCGTGCCTAACGCCCCAAATCCTTTTCTATTTCCTTGACAAAAGGCACCGTCAAACGTCGCTGGTACTGCCATGCCGCATCATCAACCTGATCCAGTATCGAGAATACGCTGGTGCTGTCTCGCCTGAAGCGGCGCAGCAGATATTCAATCGTGTTATCAGGCAACGCCAATCCCCGCGTTTGCGCCCGCAGCCGCATTGCAGCGGGCAATTGCTGCTCGGTGAGACCTTTGAGCGCGTAAACAGAACCCGCGCCCAGTCGCGACGACAAATCCGCTAAATAAAAGCCCAACTGGCGCGGAGGCAGATCGGCTGCCACCACCAGCGCACCCGCTCCACCCAACAGCCGTTCATAAAGCTCGAGCAGCGCCTCTTCCCAGTCCGGGAGACCCGCAATTTGATGTGCATCGTCAATACACACAAGACTAGCATCGCTCAACTCGCTCACCAGGGCTGGGGCCACCCCGCTTTGTGACAACGGCACATACANCGCGTCGCCCCCCGCTTCAATGGCCTGCCGGCTCAGCGCCTGAAGCAGGTGAGTCTTTCCCGCGCCCGGCGGACCGTGCACAAACAGGTTTCCATTGGCGCCGGGCCCACCCAAATGCGCCAAGGATGCCAACAATTCATCATTGTCACCGACAAAAAAATTGGCAAACGACGCACTGTCGCGTAAGGCAATCGGTAACTTGAGTTGTGTAGTCACGACGTTGTGGCCCTTTCCTNGGGACGATGNCTCGCAGCCAATGGTTCAGGCTGTCGGTTCGGCCCGAATCACTCCATGGTAGATATAGTGCAAACCACTTGCGACGGTGGTGATCGTCACCGCAATAATCAAAACATCAACCAAAATCGCACCGCCAACCCATACCCCATGGACCAGCAAGACCCCACTGACCAGCGCGATCTGCAAGACGGTGTTGATTTTACTGAGCAAGGTGGGCTGGATGACCATCTCATCACCGAGTAATTGCAAAATCACGTAACCACCGACAATACCCACATCCCGACAAACAACCATCAACACCAACCAGAACGGAATGTCGCCTAGCAGGACTAACATCACGAAGGTACTAGAAATCAATAGTTTGTCCGCCACTGGGTCCAATATGGTGCCCAGTTGGCTGACACAATCAAAACGCTTGGCTATCCATCCATCGAGACCGTCGGTGATGCCCGCAAGCAAAAACAACACCAGCGCAGAAACATATTGTCCTTCGCGCAACGACAGAATGACCACGGGCACCAGAAGGATCCGAAGCAGGGTCAATATGTTGGGCAGGTTTCGCAACAAAGTGGTAAGTCCCGGTGCTGGAACGCAATAAGCAACCCCGCCAATCGGAGCACCTAAGATACCATAGCGTAACTTTATCCTGAGCACATTTCCTCATCACCCGATTCCAACAACCATGACTTCTTCACGCAAACCGCCGCTGACCTACCTGGACGCTGGCGTGGACATTGCAGCGGGCGATCGGTTGGTCGATCGTATTCGGCCTTTGGCTGCGAGCACTCAACGCCCTGGCAGCCTGGGAAAGATTGGAGGCTTTGGCGGGTTATTCGAATTGCCGCCCGGACGCTTTCGCGCCCCCGTACTCGTCTCCGGCACCGATGGCGTTGGCACAAAACTCAAACTGGCGTTTGAAATGAATCGCCACCACACTATTGGCATCGACCTGGTTGCCATGTGTGTTAACGACGTGGTCGTGTGCGGCGCGGAACCGCTTTTTTTCCTTGACTACTTCGCAACAGGTGGCCTGGAAAGTGCCCAGGCTGAAGCCGTAATCACAGGAATTGCTGAGGGATGCCTGCAGGCGGGCGCCGCACTGATCGGAGGCGAAACGGCCGAGATGCCGGGTCTGTATCGAGCGGGAGAATATGATCTCGCCGGATTCTGCGTGGGTGCGGTAGAGAAGGATCAAATCATCGACGGTAGCGCGATCAGCGATGGCGACCTGGTGATTGGCATNGGCTCTTCCGGCCTGCACTCGAACGGCTACTCTCTGGTGCATGCCGTGCTAAAGCGATCAGCTGCCGACCTTGCCGATGCCTTCGGCGATAGCACTCTGGGTGAGACCTTACTCACACCCACTCGCATCTACGTACCCGCGCTGCTTAATCTCATCCAATCCGTGCCCGTACACGGCGTTGCCCATATCACGGGCGGGGGCATCGCGGGAAACCTTAAACGTGTACTGCCCGAGCACTGCAGAGCCGAACTGAACCGCGCTAACTGGCCGCAACCCGCGATCATCGACTGGCTTCAGCAGGCGGGTGATATCGACGACGACGAATTACTTCGAACCTTCAACTGCGGCCTGGGCATGGTCGTTGTCGTTGCACCNGAACAAGCCTCGGCGGTACTGGATGTCCTACACGATCATGGGGAACAAAGTTTCATTGTCGGNAAAGTTTGCACCGGGCCGCGGGGCGTTGTCATTGCCTGATCGACCANCACCGTGCCGTGTGGTGGTGCTCGTCAGCGGCCATGGGTCCAATCTTCAGTCGATCCTCGATCGAGCCCAAACACCTGCCTGTGCTTTTGAAGTCGNCGGTGTNATCAGTAACGAACCCACAGCCTATGGGTTGAAACGCGCCTATCAAGCGNGTGTGGCAAACGACATTGTTCATCATCTGGATTTCGAATCACGGGATGCCTTTGATCGCGCCCTGGGCGCCGCGATTGATCGGTACCAGCCTGATCTTGTAGTACTGGCTGGTTTCATGCGCATTTTGGGTGCACGGCTGGTCGGCGCTTATACAGGGCGCATGATGAACATCCATCCCTCTCTATTGCCGGAATACCGTGGATTAAATACCCATACTCGAGTACTTGCCGATGGTGCCCGATCTCATGGGGCAACGGTGCATTTCGTAGTGCCCACGCTAGATGCCGGGCCCATTATTCTCCAAGGACGTGTACTCGTGACGCCCGACGACACGCCAGAAAGTCTAGCCGAGCGAGTACATCAGACCGAGCACCAAATCTACTCCACCGCAATCACTTGGTTTGCCCAAGACCGACTCAGCCTGGTGGGACAATGCGCCTGCCTTGATGGGTTACCGATTACGCCTTAAAACTCCGTGCGCTTCAGCAATGATCGTTTCAGCACCGAAGAAACAGTCTACTGCCGCTTATTGGCCTCGATTCGGCCAAACNTCCTTAAGCAATGGGTCTAGCTCAGTAGAGGTTCAGATGAACCCCTNACCCACTCAGTGGCGAGTCACCGCTTGAATATCGAAGGCGAGTTCACCGTCTTCCTCAAACAATCGCACGCTACCACCAGCGGTAAGTTTTCCGAACAACAGTTCATCGGCGAGTGTCTGATTGATGCGCTCGCGAATCAATCGACTCATGGGCCGTGCACCCATNGCAGGATCATGTCCGTGNTTGGCCAACCACCGGCGGGCNGATTCATCAACAGNCAATACAACCTGTTTGTCAGCCAGTTGCTGCTCCAGCTGCAAAATGAACTTGCCAACCACGTGGAGAATCGTCTCGCCGTCCAGCGCACTAAACCGAATGATGGAATCCAATCGATTTCGAAACTCAGGAGAAAACATGCGCTTGATGACTTCACTGTCATCACCGCTGTGATCCTGCGTCACAAAACCCACCGATCCTCGTGCCACCTGCTCGGCACCCGCGTTCGTTGTCATGACGATAATGACGTTACGAAAATCTGCCTTACGTCCGTTGTTATCAGTTAGCGTTCCATAGTCCATTACCTGCAATAACAGGTTGAACACATCCGGATGCGCCTTTTCGACCTCATCCAGCAACAAGACTGCGTGCGGATTCTTGGTAATTGCCTCGGTCAGCAACCCCCCTTGATCAAATCCCACATAACCCGGCGGAGCACCGATGAGACGGGACACCGTGTGGCGCTCCATGTATTCCGACATGTCAAAACGCACAAACTCGATTCCCATGGTCATCGCCAATTGACGAGTAACTTCGGTCTTGCCCACACCGGTTGGCCCTGAGAAAAGAAAAGAGGAAATGGGTCGATCAGGATTACCCAGCCCTGAGCGCGCTTGCTTGATGGCACCAACCAGGGCATTAATCGCATCGTCCTGGCCGAAGACGACGCGCTTGAGGTCATCGCCAAGGCTGCGCAACGANTCCTTGTCGGACGAGGTCACCGTCTTTGGTGGTATGCGGGCCATTTTCGAGACCACCTGCTCAATATCCTGGACGCCAACGGTCTTGCGTCGCCGGGCTGCCGGCATCAAGCGCGTACGGGCGCCGGCTTCATCAATAACATCAATGGCTTTATCTGGCAGTTGTCGATCAGTGATATAGCGGTCAGCCAACTCCGCCGCAGATCGAAGTGCTGGCAACGTGTATCGCACCTCGTGATGGCTCTCGAACTGCGTCTTGAGTCCTCGAAGAATGGCGATGGTTTCATCGACACTCGGTTCGGTGACCTCAATTTTCTGAAAACGCCGGGAAAGCGCTCGGTCTTTCTCAAAAATCCCACGATACTCTTGGTAAGTGGTCGACCCAATACACTTGATGTCGCCAGACGCCAGCATCGGTTTCAACAGGTTCGACGCATCCATGGTACCGCCGGACGCCGCGCCTGCCCCAATCACCGTATGTATCTCATCGATAAACAAAACAGCGCCGGAAGTGCTGCTGAGTTCACCCAACACCGCCTTCAGCCGCTCCTCAAAATCGCCGCGGTATTTCGTGCCGGCAAGTAACGCACCAAGATCTAGTGCATAGATAGTGCTGTCGATCAAGACATCTGGCACCTCACCTTCGACAATCTGCCTGGCCAAACCTTCTGCGATCGCAGTTTTTCCCACACCCGCCTCGCCCACATACAAAGGATTGTTCTTGCGCCGTCGACACAGAATCTGGATCGTCCGTTCCACCTCATCCGCTCGACCAATCAAAGGATCGATCTTGCCAGCCATCGCTTGTTCATTGAGATTGACCGCGAAAACCGATAGTGCGCTCTGATGCTCCTCGTCGTCTGAGTCATCGTCCCCCTGCCCTTCGCCATTCTGGTCCGGCGCTGACAACCAGGGATTCTCGCTGCCGCTCTTTGTAATCCCGTGTGACACATAGTTCACCACATCGAAACGGGTCACGCCGTCTTCACTGAGAAAATACGCCGCGTGTGAATCTTGCTCAGCGAAAATTGAAATCAGAATATTAGTCCCNACCACTTCTTTCTTGCCGGTATTTTGAACATGCAGAATCGCTCGCTGGATAACCCGTTGGAAACCGAGCGCCGGCTGTGCATCAACATCCACCTCCTTAGGTAGGACCGGCATGTGTTCATCCATGAAGTGGGTGAGCGCAGCGTTCAAGCGCCCAGCATCCCCACCACAGGCCTGAATCGCACTGATAGCCGAAGGGTTTTCCAACAATGCCATCAACAGATGCTCAACCGTGATGAACTCATGGCGGGCCTCGCGAGCATGTTGAATCGCTTGGTTTAAAGAAGCTTCAAGTTCAGTAGAAAGCATCAGTCAGGTTCCATCGTGCATTGGAGAGGATGTTCGTTCTCACTCGCGAAATTTAACACGTGACGGACCTTCGTTTCAGCGATTTCGGCCGTGTAAACACCACACACCCCGGATCCCCGCGTGTGGACATTTAACATAATCTGCACGGCTTTCTCGCTTGAAAGATGGAAGAACCGCTGCAGCACAATCACCACAAACTCCATNGGCGTATAGTCATCGTTCAAAAGAAGCACACGATAAAGTTGCGGCCGCTTGAGTTTCGGTTCCGCCTCTTGCACGGCGACACCATCGGATCGCTGAATCTGTTTCTCTTCACTCATGTCGTACGCCGCCAATCACCCGCATCAAGTTCAATATCCAATAATAGAACTCCAGGCTCTACTTCTCAAGAAGACGACCGGTGGNAAATGTTGGAAAGCCAGCGGCTACAATACCCTGGAAAANACATTTTCCCTTTTATCTTGACGTTTGACACTTTGGATTCCAGCATCACTCATTCCATGTTGACCCATTTGCAATGCGTTAAATTGANACAAGCACCACTCGTCGCACTGCTCGCGGTGCTAGCTATCTCCGTGAGTGCCGATCAAGGCGTCGAGAATCTGCCCATATGCTATGACTTTGGTTGCAAAACCCAGGTCAAGATCAACATCACTGAGCCAGAGTGGCAGAGCGTCGCGGGCTGGTTTNACCCGCGGGCAACAACCGCNNAAGCAGAACGGCGCCAGATTCGCCAGGCCATTGGATGGATGGAGGCCGTTGTCGGTCGTCACACTCCAACCCATCGAGACANAGCNCTAAACCTGGAACATGGCGGGAAATCACCCGGGCAGATGGACTGCATTGATGAATCACTTAATGTGACTCAATACTTATCCCTTTTCGAATCCCGTGGCTTGCTTCGGTGGCACCGCGTCGTCGAACGCGCTTACCGTCGCGCACTTTTTGATGATCATTGGGCAAGCCAAATTGAATCCCTTGAAAACCGGGCACGCTATGTCGTCGATGGCTGGTTTCAAGACAACGGTTACCTTCCCCTCATCGAACCGACTGAGAACTGGCGTGACCTGTCGCTGCTTGGGCAATTTACCTACCCATCTGACTAATACAACGGCTTCAGGGCTTACTACGTTCTCACGTTAAACCAACACCCTAACCATGCAAACCTCTCAAGCGACCCACGTAGTGGTTGGCATCTCCGGCGGAGTGGATTCCGCTGTCGCCGCCGCCCTCTTAAAAGACCAAGGGTTACAGGTTACTGGACTTTTCATGAAAAACTGGGAAGAAGACGATGACGCGGCCTACTGCGGAGCGGCGGAAGACCTTGCCGTCGCCGAAACGGTCTGCGCGCAGCTCGGCGTTCGACTCCATACTGTTAATTTCTCTCACGAATACTGGGAACGGGTTTTTGCTGTTTTCCTTCGCGAATACCGCTCGGGGCGCACTCCGAACCCTGACGTGTTGTGTAACAAAGAAATCAAGTTTCGAGAATTTCTTGATTATGCGGAGCACCTGGGTGCCGACGCTATTGCCACCGGTCATTATGCCCGGAGAGAAACTCGGGGAGGCTTACCCACACTTTGTAAAGGAGTAGATCAAGAAAAAGATCAATCCTATTTTTTATACAGTGTATCTCCCGAAGCACTGAGTAAAACCTTGTTTCCTCTCGGTCAACTGACCAAAATCGAAGTCCGTCAACGGGCGCGTGACCTTGGACTGCAAAACAGTGAACGAAAAGACAGTACGGGTATCTGCTTTATTGGTGAACGGCGTTTCAAAGACTTTCTTTCTCGTTACCTCCCAAATGAACCGGGCCGTATTGAAACACCTGAAGGTGCCTTTATGGGTCAACACGATGGCTTGTGGTTTTACACACT
>PAWW01000010.1 GCA_002714255.1 Acidiferrobacteraceae bacterium | reverse complement strand
GAGTCGACATGGCAGCAGAGCTACGCTGTTCTAATGCCTGGGAACCGCTGCTTTATGCACGATCAAGAGTTGTTCACGCCGCCGCCAGTGCTGGTATCGATGCGATCGATGTACCTTATCTCGACCTGGAAGATCTCGACGGCATGGCGCGGGAGGCCACGCTGGCAAGGGAACTGGGGTTCAGTGGGAAGGGCTCCATCCATCCGAAACAGATTCCGATTCTTAATGATGTCTTCACACCCAGTGAATCAGAAATTGCGCACGCGCGCCGCATTCTAGATGCGTTTGCCAAAGCGGACACGGGGCTGGTGGTCGTTGATGGCAAGCTGATTGAAAAACCGGTGTTACGTGACATGCAGCGCATTCTTTCTATTGTAGAGAGGCTAGGCTCGTAAGATTTATCGTGCGAATAGAATTTCATCCGACACATGTAAAACACCAAATCGGTTGCATATTGACTGTTTGGTGCCCAACCATTGGGCACCAAATATTCTAGCCATTTTTAATCTCTTATGATTTTCCAGTATGTATCTTTGGAACATAGTTTGTTAGAACGAAACGAGAAGATATCAATCACTCGGACATCAAACGGCCCAGTATCTATAAATTCTCCTGTGGCCCTAGATGTAGCAAATACCTTGTCTGTACAAAAATATTCCTTAGATTCGCTCCAAACTATAGATTCCTTAAGTCGTTCATTGCGCTCGATTACAACTTGGCATGCTGCTTCAAATCCACGAACAATGCGGCCATCTGGTTCGTCTGGACCCTCGTAATATGCCCAGAAGAAATCATCTGTAACAATTGTTCTACCGGCAACGATATCGTTACTGTTCAGTGCTCGTCCGAATTGTTGTAGAGCAGCTTGTTTTGAGGCATTTAGATCAGTCATAAGATTACAATTTAAAACATTTGACTAGCGCTAATTTAAGATTTTAATAATACGGCTGTAGAGATCGGAAATAAATTGCACGCCTTCTATTTCTAACTTGAATTGGCAATTCAATGGTGATTAATTTGTAGCTGTATCAGCATACTATTCACCATTCTTGTGATCTATGTCTGCAACAGAGATACATGATTGTACCTAAACCTACAGATCAATAAAGTAAATTTGATTACTTTAATACAAGCTAATGGACGAGATAATTTCGAAATGTACCCTCATCTATTGTTACTCCGAGTCCTGGAGTATCCGGCAAATCGATGTAGCCATCAACGAGCTTAAATGTTTCGTTGGTCAAATTCTGCCGAATCGGTGAATCGGACATTGAGTATTCGAACAAATCTGAATCGGGTACAGTCGCAAGAGCATGCAGCGACGCCGCAATTGTTATACCACTTTTGAAACTGTGATTAACAACTCGGCATCCATTCTTATACGCATACTCTCCTGCTTCGATAAACGTTGTNATCCCACACCTTCCTGGGTCTGGCTGTATCCAGTGAAGTCCTCCATCTAAAACNAGNCGCTTAAATTNTCGAAGGTCTGACTCCGCTTCCCCAGTTGCAATTGGTACTGGACTGCGTGCAGTAAGTTGGGCATAACCATCAATGTCATCTGGGCTAAGAGGCTCTTCAATCCATAGCGGTGCAAATTCTTCAAACTGTTCTGCACGCAATAAAGCAGTTTTCCAGTCCCAAACCTGCCCCGCGTCTATAAGGATATCTACGTCGTCACCTACACCCTTTTTAGCTTGCCTGACCAAGTCAATATCATTCTTTTCATTCTTGCCCATCGGGCCCCAGCCAAACTTAATTGCAGTAAAACCCATATCAGCAAAGCGTCGTGCCAATTCATACGTTGCTGCAGGAGTATCACCAAATAGAACAGAGCAATANGCTCGAAATTTTCTTNCCTCCTTGACNCCNAGTAACTGATAGAGGGGTTGATTACTGGCTTTAGATTTAATATCCCATAAAGCTATATTCACACCTGCCATGGCGTGCGCGCCGACACCACTACGNCCATAATAGTTANCCCCTTCATACATCGATTGCATACANNCATCAATGTCAGCGGCATTTTTNCCNCGCAATATATTCGANAACCCGTTACACAATTGGTGTGATAGTGGTGCATCAACTATGGCCTTAACGACACTAGGACATGAATCAACCTCTCCCCATCCAATATAACCATCGTTTGTTGTAATCTTTATGAGAGCGGTGTCCTGAGTGCCGTCACAAGCATCAGTCACATTGGGTAATCGGAGCACATAAGCTTCAACATCATTAATCCTCATCACCTAATCCTATTGAATTAACTATTTGTTCGTCTTGCNACTNTNNNCANAAANANNAAATGTATATTAAACNNGTCCTTGNTTGTTGACATTTTGNCCTTTCTCANGAGAATACAANAANAAATTTATANCACNCTCATTTNATTNCNCCTCATCAATTTTATGACTTCCTCATCTAACTTAAAGTCAAGTTATGACGAACTCGGNTACNTAGTCTGCGAAAATCTTTTGCCCAACAGTGTGATCGAGGAACTAAGGCGAGTCATTGATCAATTAGTATCAGATGGATCATCACTAAAACACTCCAACGACATATACGAAATACTTGAAGATTTCGAAACCAATGAACCTAGAATCGAACGAATTAATCACCCCCATACGATAGATTCCGCTTTTAATAACCTGATCCGGCGGAAAGAAATTACAAATGTACTTCGGGAACTGCTTGGACCCAACATTCGAATGCAGAACAGCAAACTGAATCTGAAATTACCAGGAGGTAGTGCACCCGTTGAATGGCATCAAGACTGGGCTTTTTACCCGCATACAAACGATGATGTGCTCGCTATAGGAGTGATGATCGACGACATGACCGAAGAGAACGGACCGATCATGTTCGTACCCGGTTCTCACAAAGGACCGATTTATGACCATCTCTCTAATGGTTATTTCTGTGGAGCCGTAACAGAAGATATTGCTAAATCTATTTCCGACAAATCGGCAGTCGTAACAGGTCCTGCAGGTAGTGTCACTTTTCACCACGTTCGTCTGCTCCATGGTTCAAGAATGAACACATCCCTGACTCCTCGCCGATTTTTTCTATATGAGGCAATGGCGGCAGACGCATGGCCACTTGCCGGTTGCTCATCCCACTTTCAAGATTGGGACGATATGGTGGCACACATAATTATTGGAGAACAAACCACCACACCAAGAATGACAAATGTCCCCGTCCGAATGCCTCAACCTGAACCACCTGTAGATAGGTACAAAACATCAATCTTTACGCTTCAACGCGAAGGACAAAACAAGTACTANCACCCAGACACTGAGTNTTGAACTGCTGAGTCTAGTTTTCGATTTTTTGTTGCAANTCANAANAACNAGCNCTTTNGTNACATTACCTTCTGTNNAGTTTTGTCGGCTAACTGTTTTCAGNTCTGAATTATCATGGAAAANTTTCGATTTTATGAACNTAGAAAANCANTATGACTACATCATTGTCGGTGCGGGTGCTGCCGGCTGCGTCCTTGCTAATCGTTTATCATCAGATCAAACACAGACTGTTCTACTATTAGAGGCCGGAACTGCAAGCCGTAGCTGGCAACTTCGTATGCCCATGGCTGCACTGGACGGGCTCAGTCAATCAACCAAGTTTAGTTGGAACAATTGGTCAGAAGCAGAACCTCGACTTAAACTACGACGCTTATTTGTTCCCGGTGGCAAAGTTATAGGAGGCTCGTCAAGCATCAACGGAATGGTCCATGTTCGCGGTAACTCCAAAGAATTCGACGCTTGGGCTAAGCATGGATGTCATGGCTGGGACTTTGAGAGCGTTCTTCCTTACTTCAAGAAATCAGAATCGTACCAAGGACAAGGGGATGGCTTGAGGGGCACAGAAGGGCCCTTAATAGTTCACAAGACAAGTCCGACCAATCCTCTAGATCAAGCATTCATCCAATCTGGAGAACAAGCTGGATATGGTATTACGGAAGATTTTAACGGCCATCAACAAGAGGGTTTCGGATCGTACGATCACACCATTGATAAGGGACAGCGAGTGAGTACTGCGACTGCTTACCTGAATCCGATTAGCTATCGATCTAATTTAATAGTCAAGTCACAGACCAGAGTCAAACGAGTTCAACTAGATAACCTTAAAGCCACCGCTGTCGAATACGAAGATTCTATTGGTTCCCATAAAGTCTTCGCTAACCGGGAAATTATTCTCTCTGGCGGTGCTATCTGGTCTCCACACCTTCTTCAACAATCAGGCATCGGTGACGCTGACCAACTACGTGCCGCCGGTATTAAGGTACATCACCACCTGGCCTCAGTTGGGAATGGCCTTCAAAATCACATTGACGTTGTACTGCAATATGCGTGCAAAGAACCGGTTAGCATTCTCAATATGACTCGCCCTTGGAACCGTGCAATACAGGGCATGTACTGGTTTACAAAATTTGGCGGGTACTATAGTACCTGTCCTCTCGTTGCAGGCGCGTTTATAAAGAGTAGTGACACACAACCTTATCCCGATATTCAGGTCATCTTTACCCCGCTTGCTACCGAGCCTACTACTCAAAGACCAAAAACATCTCATGGTTTTCAAGCCCATATTGGCTTACAAAAGTACACCTCCAAAGGATCAGTTACACCAAAATGCAACCAATCCGAGCAACCACCCGAAATACGGTTTAATCTACTCGAGCAGCAAGATGATAGGACTAGACTGGTTCATGCGATTCGACACTTTCGTGAGGTATTCAAACAACCAGCATTCTCGAAATTCTGTGGCGAAGAACTGCTACCTGGTCCGTCGATTGTTTCAGACAGTGATCTCAGTAGATGGTTAGAGAGCCATGCTGGTTGTGCTCACCACGTGTCGGCAAGCTGCCGAATGGGCCCAGCTGATAATCAGAACAGTGTGGTCGATCCGGAATGCCGCGTCATCGGAATCGAGGGACTGCGAATCGTCGACGCTTCTATTATGCCGGAGATCGTCAATAGCAATACTCATGCGACTGTCGTCATGCTGGCAGAAAAAGCTTCTGACCATATTCTTGGAAAGACAAACTAAGGATAGCCTCAGAAAATCTGCTCGGATCTCCCGGCTATTCTTCTAAATCTGACAGTTGTCCAGCACTAGCGACTTCTACGCGACCACCTTCAGGATCAGTGAAAAATATCTGGATCAATTCCATCTCTGGGACTTCTTCGATCTGAAACTCGATCCCGTTTGACTTTAATCGATCTACAACTGTAGAGAGCTCACTCGTGCGGAACGCAATGTGGCCTAAACTGTCGTTAGATTGATCAATTTGTGTGGTAGACGTCGATAAATGCACGATGGGATTCCCTGCTCTATCGTATAACCAAGCCCCGGGCGAGCCTGGGAATGGGGGTCGGTAACCCACTTTCAGACCTAGAACGTCCTGATAAAACCAACACATTTGCTGCAAGTTCTGGACGCGAATATTAACGTGATCTAGATTCATCTGACTTATATTCCAATATCAACTTTGGTCCGATGTAGCGAGATCTACCACCCAACTGCTGAACCTGGTCTGCGGGGGTCGGCCGCTCCCTCCAGCATGCCAGTTTCAGTATCGAACAGGATTGCGCATACCGCCCCAGCACGCCAATCCCAGTCAGGCCACCACGATACGTCGTGCCCCTTATCTTTAAGTTTCATCAAAACACTGTCAGAAATACGACCCTCCAATTTCAATAAATCCGGTGTATATGGATGTGGTTCCGACGAACGAGGGAAACTATAGGTCGCAAAGCGTGGTCGTTCCAACGCATCAAGCAGACTAATGTCAGAAACAAACACGTTGAGTAGCACCTGCAGCATGGCTTGAGGCTGGACATCATTACCTGGCGATCCAAAGGGCATCCACTGTCGGTTTCCTTTGACCGCGATCGCTGGATTCGGTGTCAGCCTTGGTCTTTTCCCTGGCGCCATCACTGCAGGCACATTGGGATTCGTCCAAGACTGGGCACCCCTGGAAGATGGCACAAATCCTAGGCCTGGTATCACCGGAGCAGACGAAATACCATCACTGGGCGTTGAAGAAAACATGTTTCCGTGTTGATCCACCACACAGATGTACGAAGTGTCAATTTGTGTCGATTCTTTCACGTCATCTTGGCAAGAACTACTGAGAGATTCGCTAACTGCTGGTACTCTAGAAACACAGCCTGGGGGCGGCATGCCTGGGATGGCCTCACTTAACTTAATGAGTTGTCTGCGAGTATCAAGATAGTCGTCAGCAAGCAACTGATCCATTGGAACGTCGACAAAATTTGGATCTCCAACAAAATGGTGCCGGTCGCTGAAACTGAGTTTTAACGCCTCGACAATCAGATGAATATAATCGGCAGAATTGTGTTCATAAGATTCAATATTGAGCCCATCCAACAATCGCAAGGACTGTGCCAGAACAGGCCCCTGACACCAAGGACCACAAGTATAAACATCGATATCTTTATATGACACAACCAAAGGCGGCAGAATTTCCACAGCAAATTCGGCTAAATCATCCTCTCTAAGCCACCCGCCGTTATTTCGATGGTAAGACACAATTTCATTTGCAATGTCACCTTGATAAAACGCATCTCGAGCAGCTTGTAATCCCTTCACGCGGCCATATTTTGCAGCAACTGCCTGCTCCTGATCCACCATGTGCTGGATCGTTCGGGCCAAGTCTTCTTGCCGAAACAGTTCACCTGGTTTAGGCAAACGACCGTTCGGAAGATATATTTTTTCATTCTCCGGCCACTGACGTATATCGTCCTCACACTCGGCTAGCATCGCACAAAAAAAATCTGATGCCGCGAACCCTTTATCTGCCAGGGTGACCGCGACACTACTGACTTCGGCAAAAGACATTGATCCCCAACGCATCAAAGTCGTTAACCAGGAATCGGGAGCAGCGGGAACCACAGTCCGAAGGAGACCATGTGGAATCGAGCCGTCATACTCCTTTTTAAATACATCAACGGACGCTCTTCTTGGCCAACATCCCAAACCTGTCACGGTAACTACCTGATCCTCGTTAGCTGGTTTGACCATAATCGGGGCAACACCACCAAATCCAACAAAGTCACACTGAACCACACTGAGTACAATGCTTCCACTAACGCCTGCATCAATAGCATTACCGCCTGCCTCAAGAATTTGGAAAGCTGCATTTGTAGCCAGGTAGTGACCGGCGGACACCATGTGCCGAGTGCCGACCATACGGCCCCGAAAAGGCGCGTAACTCATCCTAATTTTTCCGGCGGTTGTGGCTGCACGTGCCACGTCGATCGTCTCAACAACTCATCGAGAGGATGATGGCATCGAATCCAGTTTGATTGACCATTTTCGCGCCACGGNGGATCCTCCTGNGTNCACAATTCACCTAACTGCCATGGACACCGACCGGCAAANGAGCAACCTTTCCCNGCAGCAGTCCCGACGATCTCTGTACGCGCGGGAACGCTGGTGGTGTGCCGATTGTAAATACTAGGGACTGCCAGTAANAGNACATGGGTATAGGGATGGAACGGTGGAGAAAAAAGCGCCTCCACTTGACCAGTTTCCATCAATTCACCGTCNTACAAAACAACTACCTTATGAGCAAGATTCCGAACTACGGCCAAATCATGGCTGATAAACAGCATCGCAATTTCATTTTCAGACTGCAACTGTCTAAGCAATGCAATAATATTGGCTTGAACAGATACGTCTAGCGCCGAAAGAATTTCGTCGCATAACAATAACTTAGGTTTAGCCACCAACGCGCGTGCAATTGCTACGCGCTGTCTTTCTCCACCCGATAATTCGTCGGGATAACGAGTGCGGTAGCTCGAATCCAGCCTGACAGCGTCGAGTGAATTATCGATTGCTTTGTGCAGTTCAGACCCTGTATAGCCAAAGAACATCGCTAATGGCCGAGACAAAATCTGCTCAATAGATGATCTAGGGTTCAATGATGCATCTGGATTTTGAAAAATAAACTGAATATTCTTTCGCTGCTCCGAAGTTCGGCGTTTAACATCACCAGAAAGTCCACTTTCATCAAATTCAATTGATCCTGTTATNGGCGACAGAATTCCTGCNGCGGCTTTTNCNATTGTCGANTTACCGCTACCTGATTCGCCAACGAGTGCNAGAGTCTCAGATGTTTGTAACGATAGTGACACTCGNCGCACAACTGGNATTACAGGCGATCCCAAAACTGNATTCAGCANNGATTTAGTCGTATAACTGAGTGAAACATTGTCAAACTTCAACAATGGTCGATCTCCAACCACAGACGAACGGGCTAAATCAGTCGAATCAACTGGAACACCTGGATCGATTGATTTCCAGTGCTGACACGCGACTTGATGATCATCAGATACATTTTGCAGATACTGGACAGTGTTCTGACAAGTTACGTCTGCATGGTCACAACGAGGTTGAAACGGACATCCCTCTGGGAGCTTGTCTCGCTCTAAAAGACCACGCAACGATTGGGACAAATTTTTGCGAACATCGACATCTGGGACTGAGCCAATCAAGCCCTGAGTGTAAGGATGTCGAGGCACTTCAAACAAGGTATCGACTGGCGCAACCTCAACCATATGACCCGCGTACATTACACCAACACGGTCTGCAATCTGTGCAAGCACACCCAGGTCATGCGTTACATACATCATGGCCATACCTATTTGCTTCTGCAATCGAATCAATAATGCAATTATCTGGCTCTGGGTTGTGACGTCGAGACCAGTTGTAGGCTCATCCAAAATGAGAAGGTTTGGATCACATGCTAGCGCCATCGCAATGCAGACCCGTTGTTGCTGGCCACCAGACAGCTGGTGTGGATAGCGAAGCATCAATGCACCGGAATCCGGCAATTCAACTAAAGAAAATANTTCTTGAACACGCTCATCAATTACTTTCGCNTCCGTGAGAAATTTATGCTGCACCAAGACCTCAGAGATCTGCTGCCCAACACGGATATGAGGAGACAGCGCAGTTGTCGGATTCTGTGGAACAAAACTAATTTCCACCCCGCGCAACTGATCCAGTTCTGATCTCTCCAAAGCAAGTAGGTTCTTGCTGCCAAAGTAAACTTTACCGTTATCAATTCTGGCATTGGAGCGTAAATAACTGAGCAGCGTATAGGCCAGAGTGGATTTACCACACCCAGATTCGCCAACTAGTCCNAGCACTTCCCCTTTCTTGATATGGATGGACACNCCTTTGAGAACACTGANCCACTGGCCTGAAGTCCTATAGGAAAAATCAAGNTGCTCAACTGCGATAACAGAATTTGTGGTCGGAATCACTGTTCACCCAACCGTACGGTACGACCGAGTATTCTCGCGAGTCCTTCAGTGAACATATTGAGACCCACAATCAAAGACGCGAGTGCCATGCCAGGGCCAATCACAGTGATTGGCTGAGCCAAAATCAACGCCCTATTTTCACTAATCATCAAGCCCCATTCAGGAATCGGCGGTTTGATTCCAAAGCCTAGGAATCCAAGTGATCCAACCAGTGCTGGCGCATAGCCAGCACGCAGGGAAAATTCAACAAGTAATGTCCCAGTCGTATTTGGCAACAGCTCGCGCCAGACAACTGACCAAGCACTTTCACCACGCAGTTTTGCGATGGTTACAAAGTCGCGAGTAATAATATCCAATGCCGCAGCTCTGGCCATACGCGCGATACGCGGTGTATAAACAAAAGCAACTACGATAACAATNAGAATAGGATCACCCGATAAGTCTGGGCCCGCTAGCGCAATGACGAGCAGCGCAAGTACCAGAAATGGGATAGAAATAAACGCCTCAGCAAATCGCTGAACAACCTCATCAAGCCAGCCACCGATATACGCTGTTACCAGTCCTATCAGCGCACCGACAACTACTCCCAATGACGTCCCAGCCAATGCTAAAAGAATAACAATGTGCGNGCCGTAGAGCACTCTCGANAAAACGTCTCGACCCAACTGGTCAATACCAAATGGATGGTTCCAGCTCACACCACTAAGTGGCAATCCAGCACCTAACTGTGAGTAACCGTAGGGTGTCCAGACAGCTCCCACAACAGCAACAAGCAACCAGAACAATAAAATCACTGAGCCAATCTTTAATGATTGAGGCGATAACCGCCAGAGACTGAACCAGTGTGCCAAATTCATTTCTTTCCTATTCACTCATAAGGGTGCCACGAGAGTGTTAACCTTTTCTTAGTCGTGGGTTGAGCAAAATGGCGCCCACATCGGCGAACAAGTTCGCAATAATATAGACCGCAGCCGAAAGTAGAACTGTTGCCTCAATCATGGGTATGTCCAGTACTTGGACAGAATCGACTAACAAGCCACCGAACCCTGGAAATGCAAAAACTCGCTCAATAATCACCACACCACCTATCAGATATCCGAGGTTAAGTGCTGTAATATTTAGAGTTGGAATTAGTGAATTAGGCAAAGCATGTCGCAAAAGAACTCGTCGTGCTGACATTCCTTTTAGTTCTGCCATTCGTATGTAGTCCGAGTCGAGAACCTCAATGAGATTATCTCTAAGCATCCTTACTGCATAGACAGCCATCACCACAGCCAGCGTCACGGCAGGTAGAGCAAGGGCCGACATCCACTGAAAAAGGGTCGATGCAGCAGTCACTACAGACACGGCCGGGAACACAGGAATGAAAATGACAAAAGTGATCAACAAAAATGTTGCCAATAAAAAATCAGGCGTTGATAGCAAAAGCAATGTTACGATTGAGAGGCCGTGATCGACAGGTCGATCACGTCGAACCGCCTGAATCAAAGCCGGTATTAATGCGAGAGGTATATACAACAAAAATGCCGCACCAGAAAGGATCAGAGTATTCACAACTCGATCAGCTAAAATTTGACTAACTGGGCGTTTACTGGTCAGGGCTGAACCGAAGTCGCCCTGTAGAACGCCCCGGAACCAGTCCCAATATCGTTCGATTGCTGGCGCGTCTAGATTTAGTTTGAGCCTCAAGGCAGCCAAACTTTCTGGTGTCGCATTACGGCCAAGAATTCGACCCGCGACGTCGCCAGGCAACACCTCTACAGCTGCAAAGACAATGATCGACACCAACCATAGCGTCAGCAAGGCTGTGAAAACACGGCCAATAACAAGACGCCAGACCGTCAAGCCATTTGTCCTTTAGTTGTAACGCTCATCGCGTTGTATGCTACAACATCATGCCATTAGAAAACGGCTTCACCTCATATTGAGATGAAGCCGTCGCTAACGCGATTGCAGGAATCTAATTACAGATCAACTCGCGGTAATCGAGATTAAAGTTTTGAGCATGGGGCTTAAATCCTACGCAGTTTGCGCGAATTCCAGCCACCTGATGAATAAAAACAGGAAGAATCGTACCTCCGTGTTCACTCAATCTCTGCTGTGCGTCCTTTAGGTGCTGCGCCCGCTTCCCGTCGTCAATCTCAGTCTTACCTTTGTCCAGAAGGTCCTGAAATGGTCGNTCGTACCAGTATGTTTCGTTCCATTTGCCCTCATACGAATACGCAACTGATAGCCCAACTGCCGGCGGTCGAATAGACCAACCCGAGGAGGTAAACGGCCTCTGCATCCAAATGTCATCCCAAAAGCTCGATGCGGCGGAAATTTGTAAGTTGACNCGNATNCCAGCTTCGGCGGCCATCTGCTGATAAATNTGGGCAATNTTTGACATNCCAGGTAACGCGTCNGACGTAAAAAGGTCGACGTCAATACCATCAGGATAGCCCGCTTCTGCAAGCAATTTTTTCGCCAAAGGTATATCTTGCTGCTTGATCTCACTGGTATAAGCTGAAGGCCAGGCCGGTGGGACCGGATTATCGTTACCTAATTCACCAATACCTAACAACGCGGTATTTAGAATCGCCTGTCGATCGACGACAGCCTTCATCGCCTGTCGCACTTTAACGTTGTCAAAAGGTGGCTTTCTTACATCCATTGCCAGTAGCTGCGACGTACCCGCGCCGGTTTCCACCAACTTAATATTGGAATCATCCTTAACCGCTCCAAGAACTGCAGGGTCTATTGATAACGCAACATCTATATCACCGGCTTTTAATGCCGAAACCAACGTCAAAGCTTCANNAATAACACTGTGNTCAAGACATTTAGCCTTGGCCGGACCACCCCAGTAGTCNGCATTTGCCTCGAGTTTCCAGATCGGAGCAGACGGATCCAGACTGCCGACCAATTTAAACGGACCAGATCCGACACCNTTGTGGCGCAAATCATCNCCAGTTTTGCCTTCGGGCACAATAAGATTTAATTTTGTNGTCAAAAGCAATGGCATTTCTGCCACGGGATCTTTCGCTGTGAAACTAACGGTATGATCGTTCACTACCTGAATTCCTTCAGGAGTTAGAAAGTCAAGTATGGATGCGCCAGCACCACTACCAACCTCAGGGTTAAGTAGCCGGCGAAATGTCCAGACAACATCCGCTGCATTTAAATCACTGCCATCATGAAACTTGACGCCTTCTTGAATCTTGAATGTCCAGGTTTTACCTGCGTCGCTCGGTTCCCAGGATGTCGCCAGAGCTGGAACTGGTTCAAACGAATCATCTAAGTCAATAAATCGATCATAAATAGCATAAACAAGCGCTGCGTCATGGGCCGAAAGCTGGTCTGCCGGATCCGTAGAAAGCTTTTCACCACTGGACTCGGGACTCGCAATTCGTACACATTGGCTCGCTATTGACGTCGTCGAACTCAATGTGAAGGCTGCAAACACAGCTGCGATGAAGACGCTAAATTTTTTTCCTATATCCATGTCATCTCCTTTTGGTTTGACTAAAACTTAATCAAGCTGGAATCTTAACATGTAATATATCTATGCATTGTTCAATTTTCCCCAACCGGCGGAACGATTGGTTGACCAGTACGGGCCGTAAGGCCGCCATCAACAACCAGATGAACTCCGGTAACAAATGAAGCATCTTCTGACGCCAAAAAGGCAATACTTGAAGCAACTTCATCAGGCCGCCCCATGCGACCGATTGCACAAGCCTGATCATAAGCATCTTGAAATCCACCACCAGCAGGCAGCGTACCGATCATACGCTTTGATGCAATTGGTCCGGGACACACAGCGTTAACGCGAATACCGTGCTGACCCACTTCCCAGGCCAAGCACTCTGTAAAATTAATGATTGCGGCTTTTTGTGAATTGTAAGCTCCCCATCCCGGATCGCCACGAAGGCCGGAGATAGACGACATATTAACGATGCTGCCTTGACCCTTCCGGGTCATCTGCTTCACGGCAAGCCGGCAGCTGTTAATCGTGCTTTTCATATTCAACGCATACAATTCGTCCCACTCGTCGGGATCAAGCGTTGTCACATAACCTGCTCGACTACCGCCAGCAACGTTAACAACAATGTCAACTCCTCCACACTCTCGATCGATTAGCCCATATATTTTTTCGAGATCCTCTAATTGGGTAACATCTCCAACGAAAGTATTAACAACTATACCCTTGTCTTTCAAAACACTCTCGGTCTCGGCAACGCTGCTGACACTCTTGTCCATAAGATAGACCGTTGCGCCTTCCAAGGCTAAGCGTTCAACTGTCGCTGAACCAATTCCTCCTCCACCACCTGTCACGAGTGAATTTTTTTTTGCGAATCTCATATTGGTTGAGTCCTTGATTGAATTACGTATGATTTATTGGCAATCTATGTGTCCGTGTCTAGATTGTTCTAAAGGCAAATGCGACTACATGCACACAAACTGAGTCGCGGCATGTGGTTTTAACCATTTATGATGTTCACGTTTGGCCCTATCTGATAAATCTTGATCTGGTCGGTTTTCGAGAGGACACAATCCAGGATCGTTCCCCCGCACGAGAAGACATGAGAGCGGTGGGCCGTCTATCTGGGTAACCGAAGCTGACAAATACCGAATAGCGATACCTATTCGTGGAGCGAAGGTATGGTTTGGCCCCGATGCATGAGCAAGTAGCGGTGAGTGCATGGAAAACTCGCCGGGTTTTAGCTCACAGCAAACTGCGGTATCTTTGTCAATTAAATGGCCTATTGATTGACCCTTTGAGAGTATGTTTTCATCGGCATCTGATTTCACGTGAACCTGTAGACCATTCATATGACTGCCCGGGATAAACTGCATACAACCATTTTTAGGTGTTGCCTGCGTCAACGCTATCCATACTGTAGTGATTTCAAGCGGTTTCATTAACCAGTAACTCGCGTCCTGGTGCCAGGAGATGTACCTGGTTTCACTGGGTGGTTTATCCCAGATATCGGCACTAAGTACCCGCAAGTCGGGCCCGAGTACGCTTTCAACAGCATCAAGAATTCGCGGATGAGTCACCAAGTCATATACCCAGGTAAACAATAGGTAAGACTTGTACTGCCAGGGATAAGTAAGCTGAGCCAATTCTTCGGCAGCATACGATTGCAGATAATCGTTACAGCGATTAGCGTGTTCTACTGTTATAGCCTTTAACGGAAAAACAAAGCCATTACGACTGTAGTGCACCCGCTGATCTTGACTTAACTTCGATATCATTGATTGTATTCTTTACAGGGCAATCGATTTCACATATCGAGTCGGAATCGATCAATAAGGTCATCCGGAATCTCGATTCCTATGCCGGGTTTATTGGGCAGCGCAATTTTTCCATCAACAACAGGAGTTGCCAATGCCTGCAATTCTGCACGTAATGGCGATGCATAAACCTGGGCCGGTGAATACTCCATATAGGGACTGACTGGTGAATAAGCAGCTAAATGGTTGTTCGCCATTCCAAGTATTTGGGTCGACCAATTTCCTGGGATGAGTAAAGCTCCACGAGACCTTACCAATTCAACGATTCTCTTGCATTCCGTTAAGCCGCCACTGTTACTCGAGTAAGGCTGACAAACTGTAACGCCACCCTGATCCATCATTTCCACGAATTCCCAACGACAACACGCGTGCTCACCCATCGCAAGTGGAATGGACGTCTTGTCCGCCAAACGGGCGTAGGGAACGGGACTGTCAACCGCGAATGGTGTTTCAAAAAAGTAAACGTCAAACTGTTCAATTCTCTCAGAAACCCACAAGGCAGAGGCATGATCGTTGTAGCCGTATCCAACATCGAGTGCCAGTACAGCGTCGGTGCCTAACGTTCTACGTGCCTCTCGAACAAGGTCAACGGCCGTCTGTAGTGAGGAGTGCATCGCCTCTACTTTGAATGCACGATATCCTTCTTGAGCGAGAGTTTCACATCGTTCAATCTGTTGATTGAGTACAACTTTACGCTCCCATGTGTCCGAGACTATGGTTGCATATGGAGTTAGATCCGATGCACGATGACGTTTGCTGCTATCGGTTTGAAATGGATTTCTTTCGGCGCCACCCAACAACTCATAGACCGGCTGCTCAATCAATTTTCCGAAAATGTCCCACAGCGCAATATCAAGCGCGCCTAAACATCGCATCGCCCATCCCCGCCTATTTGAATGCAGCATATTTTCGTAGAGGCGATTCCAGATTGCCTCTGGGGTTACAAACTTAGCGCCAATAATTTGAGATCCAAAAAATGAGTCCATTCCCACAAGTGCACTACGAGCAACACCCGGTGGTACCCTAAACATCTCACTCAGACCCGTTATTCCTTCATCAGTCTGCACGGTCAGAATCGGCAGCGGCTCAACCCCACCTAAATCCGGATCGACCTCCCGACCATCACCTATAACAACAATTTCACATCCAGTAATTTTCATAGCAACAATAGCCTAAGGGTACATTCGGACATCTAAACTGGGCACACAATCGGAACAGCTTGTCTCAAATCCAGAAAACCAATCATATCGAATATGTCACTTCCGGGTCACCCATGACACTGTCTAATGGGTCGATGCCCAAACCCGAACCCCGAGGGGGACTGATTAGATTATCGCCGAGTTGGATTACACCTTTTAAATCTACTCTGTGATTCAAAGGCTCCCGCAAATCGCAACTTGCAATAAGAAGCTCAGCGGGGACTCCCACGGCGAGATGCAAAATAGCAGCTGCTGCAATATCCCCACACCAAGGTCCGTCGATTCTCATTTTCATCCCCAAAGAGACACAATAATTTCGAACGTCATGCGCTACGCTTAATCCTCCAAGATATGCCGGCTTTATCGTGAGCGACGACACTACCCCATCGACAGCAGCCCGTTTTGCCAAAACGACCTCACCAACGCACTGATCAACCATCACCGCCTTGCCGGTCAGGTCTGCAACTTCAGTATTTTCTTCATAAACTGAACATGGCTCCTCCCATATTACTCTTGGGTCATCAAACTTTGAAATCACTTCACAGGCCTGACCCACTGACCATTTTCCATTTGCATCCGCTAAGAGCGTTTGTGTATTTGTCAAATGATTCAAAACTAATGCAACTTGCTCGACATCATCACTCAGCGAACCAATACCCAGTTTCAGCTGAATAACCTTACGACTTAGATCCCCGGCTTTGAGACGGTCTCGAACGTGTTTGATACTTGGTTCTGAAACCGAAAGATAATCATCTACACTCAACCTAACACTACCGCCGAGCAATTCATACAGAGGCACTCCTTTCACCTTTCCGGATAAGTCATACCAAGCTGTCTCAATTGCAAATGCAACACTCGACCAAGATCTTCCCCAACCACGGTATCTCTCTGCAGCGTACATCAGACTGTCCAAATCTTGGCCGATTAAAGCAGACAAATAGTACTGCTCTTCCGAGACCATCCGCCGTTGTTGATCTAGTGGCAAAGATAAAGGGAATACAATTTCCCCCGATCCGAACCATCCACCAGTCGTATGGAATACCATTATTCGACTACGAACTGTCTCACGACTGACCTTAGAATTTACATACGCGCCACGCCGAAAACGCGCCACGCTATCCCAAACCATGATCTCCTTAATTTTCACGAAATGGCAGAAACTCTAGGGATGTGGCATTTGTATCACCGCCGACAGGACAAGCCAAACTAATCTTGCTTGAGTATCAAACCTTGGCAGTCTTTTCCCGTTGACGACTTCGAATTTCACTCCAGGCCTCGTCGGTACCATCGTGGTCAGAACCAAATAATTTGTCCATGGGTACCAGGCTGTTGCCATAGTTGCAGTTGTACAGTCGATGGTGCAGTTGATGGTGGAACGGACTCAGATAAATGATAGGCTTCCCGCGAACTGTCAACGATTCGTAGCCAGTNTGACTCACACCTGCACCGATTGCGTTCCATTGCAAGTGGAAGAAGATATGGATGGGNTGGGAAGCAAATAGCACGTGGATCAGCACATTGCTCAAATAAATCAGATGCTCCAGCGGGTGCATTGAAAAACCAGACCAAGGACCGGTACTCACGTTGCGGTGATGTANCGCATGGGCGACCCGGTAGAGCGGCTTCCAATGGAGTAATCGATGTATGAAGTAGAAGTGGGCCGAGTCGAAAAATGGGATCGCAANNANTATCAGCACAAACCAGATNGGATGNTCGCGCCAGTCAAGATAGAACGGNAGAAGGTCGTTCGCATAACTCCACATAAAAAACACTTCATAGGCTGTCCACAACGTCACACCACTGACACAACTCCAAAAGACGTTGTCCCACACNTGGTCNCGCGCAAAAAACTTTNGNTCNTCGCNNCCNAGCNCNTGGCCNCTNAACNTGAGCTGNTTNCNCTGACGNTTGAAGGTAAAAAAATAGAGGTGNAGACCACCCACAATCAGNACGAAAAGCATCAGATTTCGCANATACATCTGNGCGATCCANCTGAACTCGAATGTGNCACAACGNNCNATCGCAGGCTGNAGGTAAGCCCANGTAATCAGNGCAAACAANCNNAATGGNANNACAANTGAAAANAGNTAAGCNCGGGAGAGTAAGTATTTAATCGCTGCAACCGGTCGCGGGGGCCAAACAAACACTGGCACCCCTTCAATTGGTATCGACGGTTGATAATTCCAGGCGGCTTTATTCTGTCCTGCACTATCGTCTTTGTTCATTGCTCTTGATATAGATCCGACCTTGAAGTCGGTAGTAATTGTGCAGAAAATCAGGGCCAAGTAAAGTACTATTCCGTCAGGAGTGACTGACTAAAACTATGAATGGCGCTGACCTGATTACAGAGATACTGAAACGCGAAGGTGTCAAAATCCTTCCTGCATTTCCACACAGCGACCTTATTGAAGCGGCTGCCAAGATCGGTGTGCGGCCAATCATCGTGCGTCAGGAACGCCAGGCACTGCACATTGCCGATGGCTATCTGCGAACGACCGGTGGACAGTCTGCGTGTGCCACGACCGTTCAGTATGGACCCGGGTCCGAAAACGCAGCGGGTGCGCTGGCACAGTGCTTTGCTGACAACGTGCCCCTGCTGCATCTGCCCGGCGGTTATGCAACGGCTGATCAGGGCGTCTCTCCAAATTTCAGTGCAGCGCGCAATTTTCAGCACATCAGCAAGTGGTGTGAGTCCGTCCACCGCGTGGAGCGAATTCCACAGATGATGCAGAACGCGTTCGCACAATTGAAAAATGGAAGGCCGGGGCCTGTCGTCCTAGAAGTACCGCACGACTTGTACACACAAGATGCTAATCCCGGACTCATCGACCAGTACCGACTGCAGCGTCGATCAACGCCGTGTGCCGATGTGGCTGATATCTCAAAACTCGTGGACCGACTGCTCGAAGCCAACGCACCGGTCATCATTGCTGGCCAGGGTATTCTTTATGCCGACGCCACAGACGAATTGACCCAACTGGCAGAACTTGCTCAGATTCCCGTAATCTCAACCCTGAACGGCAAGGGCTGCTTTCCGGAATGCCACCCCCTGTCGCTGGGCTGCGCTGGATTTTCACGACCCGATGGGGTCGTTCAGTTCCTGAACAAAGCCGATTTGATCGTGGGTCTGGGTACCAGCTTTACCCGATCAGAATACATCACGCCATTTCCCCTCACCGGACGGACGTATGCACAGCTGACCAACTGGGAGGGCGATATCGCCAAGGACTACCCCATCGATTTCGCCGTCATCGGCGATGCGAAGCCTACCCTGGCGGCCGCGGTCAAGGAACTCTGCGAAAGACTGGGTACAAATGGTCGTCGGGGAAATTCCTCAACCAGAGACGAAGCGCTGGCCGCAAAACAGACTTTTCTAAAAACATGGCAGCCTTTACTGGAATCTGACCAGGTTCCCATTAATCCTTACCGCGTGATCTGGGATTTGATGCACAGCGTAGACCGACACCGAACGATCGTCACTCACGATGCGGGCTCTCCGCGTGACCAGAGCACAGCCTTTTACGAAACATTGGTCCCCCATGGGTACCTGGGTTGGGGGAAAACCACGCAACTCGGCACCGGGCTTGGCCTAATTCAGGGGGCAAAGTTGGCCAAACCCGACTGGACCTGCGTGAACCTGATGGGAGAAGCCGCGTTTGGCATGGTAGGCATGGAGCTGGAAACTGCTGTGCGCAACGAAATCGGCACGACGACGATCGTGCTAAAGAATTCTGTCATGGGCGGCTACACCGAATATCATCCAGTTGCATCTGAACAATATGGCATTCACGAACTCGGGGGGGATTATGCAGATATCGCCAAAGCCTTGGGTGGGCATGGAGAACGCGTCACTGAGCCATCTCAGATCATACCCGCTTTGACTCGCGCATTTGCGCAAAACGCTGAGGGCGTGCCAGCGGTTCTGGAAGTGATCACCTCCGAAGAACCCAGAAAAGCGACCACACTACCCGATGGCATTTCCTAACATAGCCCGTACGTCACTTGACCTGTTCATCGATAGAGGATGACATGGCACTTTCGGCTGATGAGATCACGCGATTCCACGATACGGGCCTGAGTTTCCCGCACCGTGTCATGAGTGTCTCCGATGCTACTGACTACCTTGCTGAACTCGAAGCCTACGAAAACGNGTCAGGCGGCCCAATCAACGGCAAATGGCGCTACAAGTCACACCTGGTATTTCCCTGGTTTAACCGTCTTATGCGGCGCCCGGCAATACTCAACCTGATACGTCCCATTCTAGGGAATGACCTGATGGTCTGGACCACCCATATCTATCCCAAGGAACCCCTGGATAGCCGTTTCGTATCCTGGCATCAAGACAGCGCCCACTGGGGGCTCGACAGCGACAAAGTTCTAACGATCTGGTTAGCTCTGACGGATGCGACCCAAGAAAACGGGTGCATGCGAATGCTACCAGGCAGCCAACACAACGGCCGGGTGGCGCACCAGGACACACAAAACCCAAACAATATCCTGACTCGCGGCCAAACCATAGTGGACAGGATCGACGAAGGGAAAACTGTCTGGGTCAAACTCAAAGCCGGCGAGGTATCAATCCATCATGTGGATATGTTTCACGCGTCAACACCGAATCGTTCGGGGCAAAGACGAGTTGGAGTCGCTATCCGCTATATCACNCCCACGGCCCGTCAGACCCGCATCGATGTGGACTACGCGACATTGGTCAGTGGAGAAGATCGCTTTGGCCACTTCAAAGAGGAGATCGCCCCAGAGTTCACTATGTCTTCTGATGCTATTGCCTTCCACGAACATGTGGCTGACCTCCAGGGTCAGATCTACCTGACCAACACGGACCGAAATAGCATTGCCGGGCTCCAGGACTCATAAAGATCCGATGCCAACTTTTGAATCTGCGGTCTCGCCATAAAGATCCCTGACTATTGAGTCCATCACTTNCGACACTTTTACTGAGTACACGCTATGACAGATAAANNCGGNATGACAACAGACGGNGCACTGNCGACGNTGGATATTCACTCACTGCCGGAAGAATCCACNTACGCCGGCGTGACCAGTTTTCTCCGCCGNCCCTATGAGAAAGATCTCAGTAATATGGACGCTGCCATAGTCGGCATCCCCTTCGACACGGCAACGACTAACCGCCCGGGTGCCCGTTTCGGGCCTCGTGGAATCCGGAACGCATCGGTAAGCCTGGCATTCGGCACCCGCGTTTACGGCTGGGATTTTCATCACATCCGTGAACTACGAATTTGTGACCACGGTGATCTGCCATTCGACTTTGCGCAACCCGCAAAGGTCCCAC
>PAWW01000009.1 GCA_002714255.1 Acidiferrobacteraceae bacterium | reverse complement strand
ACCCTTGAAGAACTTGATGAGGATGCACTTGTCACAATTCTGACGCAGCCAAAGAATGCGCTCAACAAGCAATACGGCAAATTGTTTGAACTCGAAGGCGTAGAACTCGAGATTCGTGAAGACGCGTTGGTAGCGGTGGCACACAAGGCGATGGATCGAAAAACAGGCGCACGTGGATTGCGCTCAATTCTTGAAAAGGCGCTACTGGAGACCATGTTTGAATTGCCGTCGCTTGACAATGTCAAGAAAGTCACGGTAGATCAAAGTGTTATTGAAGAAGGCGCTAAGCCCCTTTATGTGTATGNGGACGATACNCGNAATGCCGCGCAAAGTTCCTGAGGATNCAGGCTGTGTAGCCACAANNNGNCCGAATGTCTCGGTAGCGGATNGTTTNCCATCNTCGANGAAAAAAGANCTTCCGCAGCCTTGAATTNGGCTCGGCGAGTCCCCATTACGAGNGGNAGCGGTGGTGCTCGCNGCNTTNNCTCTAACTTCACTAGGACNATTGCACGTTAAACCNNATGACTNATACTCAAGAGCCTGAAGTCGTNGTGCCACNTACTCGTTATGCGTTGTTGCCACTGCGCGATGTGGTGGTGTTTCCNTANATGGTGATTCCACTGTTTGTCGGTCGTGAAAAATCCATTAGAGCGCTCGAAAGTGCCATGGANGCNGGCAAACAGATTTTTCTGGCGGCCCAGCATGATGCTGCCGCTGATGACCCTCAGCCAGAGGATATTTATGCCGTTGGAACCATGGCNAATATTCTTCAGTTGCTGAAATTGCCCGATGGGACGGTCAAAGTGTTGGTGGAAGGAGTTTCGCGAGCCTCTATCGTCNAGTATGTTGAGGTCGACGAGATGTATGTGGTCGATACTGCGGCCATGGAAGAGGGNGAGCTNGATGACCAGGAAGCCGAAGTTCTNGTGAGAACGGTGTCGAGTGTGTTCGAGCAATACGTCAAGGCAAATTCCAAGATCCCCTCAGAAGTGCTGACNTCACTGAGTGGTATTGAAACACCCGCTCGTTTGGCCGATACGGTGGCAGCACATCTGACCTTACGTAATGACGAGAAACAGAAACTCCTTGAAATTGGTGATACACGTGAGCGTCTGGAACACATCCTCGGCACCATGGAGTCGGAAATAGATCTGCTACAGGTTGAGAAACGAATCCGCGGTCGTGTCAAGAAGCAGATGGAGAAGAGCCAACGTGAGTACTATCTGAATGAGCAGATGAAGGCTATTCAGAAGGAACTCGGTGANATGGAAGACGGTTCCAACGAGTTGGATGANTTGCAGCAAAAGATCGAAGANGTGGGNATGTCGAAAGAGGCCCGAGAAAAGGCCGATGCTGAACTCAAGAAATTACGCATGATGTCACCTATGTCTGCTGAAGCGACAGTGGTTCGCAACTACATTGATTGGTTGGTGCAGGTGCCCTGGAAAAAGCGTAGCCGTGTATCGAAAGATCTGCGTAAAGCANAAAAAATACTGGAAGCAGATCACTATGGCCTCGAGAAAGTNAAAGAACGAATTCTTGAGTACCTCGCTGTTCAGCAACGAGTGAACCGATTGAAGGGACCGATTCTCTGCCTGGTTGGGCCGCCTGGGGTGGGTAAGACCTCATTGGGGGAATCGATTGCTCGTGCTACCAACCGAAAATTTATTCGAATGTCGCTCGGCGGAGTGCGCGATGAGGCTGAAATCCGCGGCCATCGAAGGACCTACATCGGATCAATGCCGGGCAAGATTCTTCAGAATATGTCTAAGGCTAAGGCGCGCAACCCGTTGTTTATGCTCGATGAAGTGGACAAGATGTCGATGGACTTTCGTGGTGATCCTTCATCAGCATTATTGGAAGTGCTTGATCCGGAGCAGAACCACAGATTTGGCGATCATTATCTGGAAGTTGATTATGACCTATCCGAGGTGATGTTCATTGCNACTGCGAATACGCTGAATATTCCCGCGCCGTTGTTAGATCGCATGGAGGTCATTCGTATTTCGGGCTACACCGAAGATGAGAAGATCAATATCGCAACCCGCTACTTGGTGCCCAAGCAAATCAAAAACAATGGCCTCAAAGACAGTGAGATTATGCTGGCGAGTAGCGGTCTCCTCGATATTGTCCGCTATTACACACGTGAAGCCGGTGTGCGCGGATTGGAACGAGAGATTGCCAAGATTTGCCGTAAGACGGTCAAGCAGTTGCTGTTCAACAAGNCAAAGCGTCGCGTCTCCGTGACAGCTCGGAATCTCGCCAAGTTTTGTGGTGTGCGGCAATTTCGATATGGCAAGGCTGAAGAAGCCAATCGGGTTGGCCAGGTCACTGGCCTCGCTTGGACGGAGGTGGGTGGCGAACTGCTCACCATTGAGGTGGCCCATATGCCNGGCAAAGGTAAGCAGATTTACACCGGTAAATTGGGTGATGTGATGCAGGAGTCAATACAGGCCGCTATGAGTGTATTGCGAACCCGTGGCCAGCATTACGGTATAGACAACGACTTTTATCAGAAACACGATGTCCATATTCACGTTCCCGAAGGGGCGACGCCCAAAGATGGTCCGAGTGCAGGCATCGGTATGTGCACCGCGATACTTTCGGCTATTGCCGGTGTCCCGGTACGTTCTGGCGTGGCCATGACGGGTGAGATTACGTTGCGCGGCGAGGTCCTGCCCATCGGCGGTCTAAAGGAAAAGTTACTGGCAGCCTTGCGCGGTGGTATCCGCATGGTGCTGATTCCACAGGAGAACGAGAAAGATTTGGCTGAGATACCCAAGAATATAAAGAGTCAACTTGATATTCGGCCGGTTCGATGGATCGACGAGGTCTTTACCTTGGCATTGGAGTCTTTCCCCTCGACGGATGAAGCCACAGAGGGCTTTGAGGACACGGTCGCTGAACCTGCGAGTGCGACGGATGATCAACCGCGGGCTCACTGACTGACTCGCGCGGCGTGTAGATTTAAGTCGCAAGACATCGCGAGACGTTTTCTGACAATAAAGTTTTGTTTATTTTCTTGGCCTTGTGATCTCAACAAAGGCATAATATCAATGTGTTAAGTGGTGTTTCTAGAGACAATCACAGATCGAGAGGCTGTGTGGTCCTTGACAGGTAAAATTTCGAATTGGTATAAGAAATGTGTTGAAAATCCTGGGTTTGTACTGAGGACGACCCAGCTCAGCACCTAACCGATGTGCGGGGAAGTTCCCGCGATGACTCTCGTTCAAACCACCCATTTTTAGAGGGACTTAATGTGAATAAAGCCGAACTAATCGATGCCGTCGCTGCCAACACAGGTCAATCCAAGAGCGATGCTGGCGCTGCCGTTGAAGCCGTATTCGAAAATATCCGTAACGCGATGAAAAGCGGTGACACTGTTTCGTTGGTTGGATTCGGGTCGTTTTCAGTCAGCGATCGTGCAGCCCGTACTGGACGCAATCCGAGAACTGGGGAAGAAATCCAAATTGCGGCTTCCCGGGCGCCGAAATTCAAAGCCGGCAAGCAACTTAAGGATGCTGTTAACTCTGATCGGTTGGTCTAATAAAGCGTCAACCCTATTCAAGGGTGCTTAGCTCAGTTGGGAGAGCGTCGCCCTTACAAGGCGAAGGTCGCAGGTTCGAGCCCCGCAGCACCCACCAGCCATTGGGGTGCCCTGTATANCATCCCGGGNTTNTTGCTTTNCGGAGCGGTAGTTCAGTTGGTTAGAATACCGGCCTGTCACGCCGGGGGTCGCGGGTTCGAGTCCCGTCCGCTCCGCCATTTGGTGCGNAAAGCCAGGTAGTTTGAGTTGACTGCCTGGCTTTNTTTGATTGAGATNGAGGGGAGTTCGATGCGTTGNTGCTTGCAGCCGTACACATCGACNGTCAATGCCGGCNACGAAGGAGCCNNAAACCGATGCTNANTGCGATTCGGNAAAAAGCCACCGGGTGGATTGCCTGGATNATCGTGATTCTGATATCTATCCCTTTCGCGCTATGGGGGGTGAACTCCTATTTCGAAGGGGCAACACAGATCGTGATTGCCGTGGCCAACGGCGTTGAGATTGAACAGTCGGATTACCAACGGGCGTTGGCACAGAAACAGCGCCAATTGGTGCAACTCGCTGGGCGTGATCTGGGTACTGAGTATCTGGACAGTCCTGTTTTCAAGCGACAGGTGGTGGAGTCGATGATTGATGAGGCGCTTGAGCGCGAGTTTTCACGTGACCGAGGATTTCGCATTAGTGATGATCAGTTGAATCGTTTCATCCAAACCACCGAAGCGTTTCACACTAACGGTCAGTTCGATATCGAGCGCTATGAGCGACTGGTCGGCAACGCGGGTTTGTCGGTGCAAGGGTTTCAAGCCCAACAGCGTCAGCAGCTTACGGTGGATCAAATAAGGACCAGTCTGGCTGACACGGCATTCGTTAGCCAGACAGAACTGAATTACGCCCTGAAACTTCTCAACCAGGAGCGCACTGCGGTGTATGCGGTCTTGTTGCTTGAACACTTCCTCGAAGAGGTCAAGATTACTGATGAGGATATCAGTAATGAGTTCGATGCCAAGCGGGCTGTTTATTTTGAGCCGCCCCAAGCGCGCGTAGCTTATGTGGAACTGTCGGTTGCACGCTTGGCGGCAGCCATCAAGATTGATGACAGTGAGGTGGAAAAACACTACGACGACGCGCCGCGTCGTTATTCAAAGCCCGGTAGCCGCAGTGCGAGTCACATATTACTGCCGCTGGCAGCAGATGGGGGCGCGGCNGCCGAAGAGGCGATTCGCGCTAAAGCGGCCCGCTTAGTGTCTGAGGCACGCGGAGGCGCTGATTTTGCCGAATTGGCACGGATGCATTCGAAAGACTCCGGTTCGGCCGCGGGTGGCGGGGATCTCGGCGTGATTCAGAAAGGGGCAATGGTGCCCCCGTTTGAGAAGGCGGTATTCGCGCTTAGTGCAGGCGAGATCAGTGAGCCCGTGAAGACGGAGTTTGGTTATCATGTGATTAAAGTCACTCGCGTCTCGAAAACCGAGGCGATGCCCTTTGAGGACGTGCGCGAGGACATTGCGACAGCGCTTCGCCGGCGTGCCGGTGAAGCCGAGTTTGTGCAGCTAGCCGAACAGTTGGGCAATATTGCTTTTGAGCAACCTGACAGTCTCGAACCCTTGACCGATCAATTGGGGTTAGCAATTCAGACCAGTGACTGGTTCAGCGAAGCAAAGGGCACGGGTATTGCCGCCAATCCGAAAGTACGGAAAGGTGCGTTCTCGGACGAAGTTCTGGTCGACGGGTTGAACAGTGGTTTGATCGAGATCGATCCGGACACGTTGATTGTATTTCGAAAACTAAAACACCGGGAGCGCCGTCCCATGCTGCTGGAAGAGGTAAGTGAGCGAATCAAAACCATGCTTGAAAATCGACAGGCAATGCTGGCACTGGAGCAGGCCGGTAATGCAATACTCACGGCGTTGACTGACGGGCTACCATGGTCCGAATTGCTTGCGCGATATGGTTTGGTCGAAGCATCCTTGCCGACTGCTGTAGAGGAGATTACTGATCCACAGGAGCAGGCGATTGCGGTGAAGGTGTTTGCCGCACCCCATCCTGGTGCCGGCGCACCGGTATTTGGCGGCGGCCAGATCAGTCCCGAGGTGTTTGCTATCTATCGCCTGGATGCCGTGACAGTGGGTGATCTATCAGCCATCAGGCAAGAAGAACGGGAACGGGTTCGCACTGCCATCTTACGTCGGCAGGGCGACCTATTGTTTGATGGTTTTCGCGCTGATTTGCGCAAAGNGGCCGATGTCAAAATTTTCGACGATCGACTGTGACCTGAAAATACGGTGACGGGTCCAGTTAGNTTGACTCTTCTTCGGCAAAGTGTGGACTGATGCCGACACTGTTAAATCCCGCATCAACGTAACTGATCTCTCCAGTNATACCCGAGGCAAGGTCAGAACATAGAAAAGCAGCCGCATTGCCCACTTCGTCTATGGTTACTCCGCGGCCAAGAGGCGCTGTTTTTTCGTAGAAAGACATCATTTTTCGAAAGCCGCGGATGCCCGACGCGGCTAAGGTGCGTATCGGCCCCGCCGAAATACCATTAACGCGGATGCCTTCGGCCCCGAGGGATTGGGCGAGATAACGCACGTTGGCTTCAAGACTCGCCTTGGCCAGCCCCATCACGTTATATCCTGGCATGGAACGGAGTGATCCGATGTAGGTCAGCGTCAGGAGAGCACCGTTTCGACCGCGCATNAGTTCTCGGGCGCCCCGAGCGAGCGCTGTAAAGCTATAAGAACTGATCTCATGGGCTATCATAAAGCCCTCGCGGGTGACGGCATCGAGATATAGACCTTCGAGTTCTTCCCGTGGTGCATAGGCAATGGAGTGGACTACGATATCGAGCACATCCCAGTGGGTTGCCAGCGTGCGGAATAGTTCGTCAATGGCGCGATCATCTCCCACATCGCAAGGGAAGGCGAGGTTTGATCCGAGTTCCGCGGCGAATTTTTCTACCCGTGGCTTGAGTTTCTCGTTCTGGTAAGTCAATGCGATTTCTGCCCCTTCTCGCTGCATTGCTTTTGCAATGCCCCAGGCGATAGATCGATTGCTGGCGAGTCCAGTGATGAGGGCGCGTTTTCCTTCCAGTAGTGCCATGGTGTTATCTTTCAGTGGTTACAATGGGTTGTAAGGTGCCTTGTATCCGAAGGGTAGAGCGGTGTCAAAAAACTGTCCAATGGGCGCGTGCGCGCCGCTTATATCGGTGATGGCCATGCGACCGACAGCCGTAGAACTGGCAGCCCGATTGGCCGAAGATCTCGGTTTGATGATGTGTGACGAGCCATTGGCCGGGACGTCCCGTTTCGTCATCGAGGTGGATGACCGAGGCCTTGCCTTAAGAGACTGCCAACGTCCTGGCCTGAGAGCGCTTCGAGTGCGAGACTTGCCCAGACACCGGGCGGTGACGGGTCGTGGCCTACTCGGCCGCGCCTTAGGCAAGCGAAGTCACAGCGTAATGGATGCAACCGCGGGTTTTGGCAGTGACGCCATACACTGTGCTGAATTAGGGCTTGAAGTGATTGCCATTGAACGTTCGCCAGTGGTTTGTGCGTTGTTAAAGGACCGCATTCAGGGTTTGCCACTCGATGAAACGCGATTGCGACTGTCTGTGAAGTCGGGGGACAGTCGGCAGTGGTTGGTTGAGCTTCCGCCGCCTGACGTAGTGTATATCGACCCGATGTTTCCGGGTAAAGAAAACGCGAGCGCGAAGCCGAGCAAAGCCCAGCAGTTATTGCGGGCATTGGTTGGTAAGGACAGTGACGCGGTCGAGGTGTTGCAACTGGCCTGTCGCCGGGCCAGGCACCGAGTCGTGGTGAAACGTCCTCGGCATGCTCCGCCACTTACAGGAGAAGTACACCACCAGGTGTTGGGACGTACTGTGCGCTATGACGTTTACCTGGCGGGTCAATGAGCGAACAAGACGCCTGGTTCTATTGCGACGGGGTATTCGGCGAAGGGGAGGTATTCGAGTTGCCATTGACTGAATCGACACACCTCGCTCGTTCTCGACGTCTGCGTGTCGGCGCCTTAGTCACGATATTCGATGGGTTCGGCAACACGGCAGTGGCCGAGGTGCGAGAATTGGAATCACGTCCAGTTCGGGCGGTGCTGCGCGTGCGGCAGCGCACGATGTTGCCGCCACCAACGAGGCAGATTCATCTCGTTTCCGCTTTACCCAAGGGTGATCGCCAATCGGTCCTGATTGATATGGTGACCCAGTTGGGAGTGACTGATTTTACGCCGCTTCGCTGTGAACGCAGCGTGGCGGGTCAGGGCCAACGATCAGTTGAACGCTGGCAGCGCCTCATGCTGGAAGCATGTAAGCAGAGTCGACGGGCATGGCTACCACGGTTACACGCGGAAACCTCGCTCACCGAAGTGGTCGAAGATAAAGGGCTCGGTGGTTACACCAGATTAGTGGCTGACCCTAGTGGCGTTTCGATCAACGAATTGGATAGTGCTCAGTTGGAAAAGACTAATCTTTCACTCGTGGTAGGGCCCGAAGGTGGCTTTAGCGACACTGAGACTGTAATCCTACGGAGCTCCAACGTCGTACCTGTGCGCCTCGGTGACGGGATACTGCGTATAGAAACGGCAGCGGTCGCCCTGGTTACGCTCGTCGGTGCGCTGTGACCTTGTGTCTTTGGTCTGCCCGGCGCAAGAGTCCGCGTGTCTATCGTCAATGATGAGAGGTCGCGTTGTTTGTGAATTAGGCAGTCGTCTATCAGAATGCCGATTATTGAGTGATTCACTCGTCCTCAATCAGTTTGGTCAGTGCGGTGATGTCTAAAATGAACAAACGATCGGGGTCTGTTCGTATGATGTTGTCTTTTTTCAGCCGCGCCAGTTCGCGCGTTACGCTCTCACGAGTGGTGTTGGTCCGACTGGCAAGATCGGCGTGTGTCAGTGTCGGCGAAATTTCAGCACCACCGTCAATTTGTCGGTGGCCTTTGGCAAGACGGAGGAGCTCGGCGTGGATTCTGTTGCTGGCGGTGAGTGTGCTGAATTCAAGAATTTTCTTATCAAGTAGCCGCACTCGCCCGGCCAATTCTGTCAGCAATGTTCGCATGACCGCAGGGTGAGTCTCCAGAAATGCATTAAACGCGTCAGCGTCGATTGAGGCGATTAGGCTTTCTTGCAAGGTGATGACGAAACTGACGTGAGGTTTGTTATCGAGTGCAGATAGCTCTCCGAAGAATTCACCCACACCAAGTTCCGCATAGGTCACTTCCCGACCTTTTGGGGAATAGGTTTTTGCGCTTACTCGCCCCTGTGCAATGAAATAAACCCGATCACACGGCGTGTCTTGAACTACGACTTCATAGTGGGAATCATGCCGACTCCAACTGCAACTATCTGCGAAATGGGCCAATTCATCGTTGCTCAACGGTGACAAAATAGTGACCTGTCTCAGTGAGTCATAACTGATGTTTGTGGTTTCTTCAGGGGGTGTCATGGTCGGGGGTCTGCCGCGTTGCTTCGATGGTCTTTTAATGAAACTGAGGGGGGATCTGTAAAGAACTGACCGTCATTAGCACCCCCGTCAGGGGGNATGATATGACTTCAAATCGCGAAGCGCATTATTTGTGCACCCACAAGGATTCCATCTCTGTCAGCAGTCGCTTAANATTGTTGCGAGCAGTGGTTTCCGCTCGTGCGCGGAACCATGAGGTGCCATAGATGTGAGGGCGATCAAGCAAGCGATTAAAAAAATGACGTAGCCCGGCCTGAAATGTTGCGTTGTCGATGGTCTCGTCTTCTTGGCGAATCAGATACGTGTCGGCAATAAAGGTATCCCACGGTTTGGCGAGGCCGCTTAGATCAACATCGGAGACAAACTGCTCGTCTGGATTTTCGGACAACGTCAGATGCTGTGTTGATCTGATCAGACGTTCAACGGTATCCATAAATTGGGTTGTCAGCTGACCATTGCTGAGCGATCTGAACTGTTCTGCGCTACGCGCTTCATTGTCAGCGCGNCCTGGCATATGCACCANATCATGGAACCACAAGGCCATTTCAACCGAATCGTTTGCGCCGAGTTTCAGGGTTGCCTGGTCGTAGGTTCGAAGGCAATNCTCAATGTGCCCCNNGGTGTGGTAGTAGCGGTGTGATTCACCATAGTGGTCTGTAAGTATGTTGATAATCACCATCGCGCTGTCACTAGTACCGCCTGCGCGTAGCCAGAGTGAGTCAAAGCGGGAGGTATCCATAGCTTTCCAAGCAATATCCGCCTGGCCTCAGTCTAAGAGACTTTCAACTCGGTGACGTTGTTGAATCAGTTCGTCGATAGCATTCACGGTTTGTTCCAGGCGGTTTTTTTCTTTGACGACGATGGCGTCAGGCGCGCGCTCAATAAACTGGCGATTTGCGAGTTTTCCTTCACACTTCGATCGTTCTGTTTCGAGTCTGTCGAGTTCCTTCTTTAATCGAGCGAGTTCCACGTCACGGTCGATCAATGAGCCGAGCGGGACCATCACTTTTAGCGTGTCGACCAGTGCTGTTGCGCACTCGGGCGTTGTGTCATCCGGTGTGCTCACGGCCAGGGGTTCGGTCCGCGCCAATTCACTGATCAAATCCTGGTACTGCTCAATGCGCGAAGTGTCTGCTGAGTCTTCGCTTTGTAGCAGAACCGGGATGCGTTTTCGCGGTTCAATATCCATTTCTCCACGGATNTTTCGCACAGCCGATACCACGGCTTTGACCCAGTCGAGATCCGCTACTGCGTCTTGGTTCTCGCGTAAGGCGTCGGTTGCCGGAAAGGGTTGCGTCATGATGGTCGGGCCGGTCAGGCCAGTGAGGGGCGTGATCCGCTGCCACAACGCTTCTGTGATAAATGGCATCAATGGGTGTAACAGTCGAAGCGCGGTTTCCAAGACTGATAAGAGAGTCTGTCGGACCGCTTGGGCACGATCCTCATTGGGCTCGTTGGCAAGGCGAATCTTGGCAATTTCAAGATACCAGCTGCAATACTCATCCCACACAAAACTGTGCAGCGTCTGACAAACGAGATCCAATCGGTACTGCTCAGTCGAGGCAATCACTTCCCCGGTAACACTGTTGAGACGGGCCAGTATCCAGCGTTCAGGGCTGTCAAGATCGGTTGCCCGTTGGGCCCCAGGGTCGTGACCTTCAGTATTGATAATGACAAACCGAGTGGCATTCCATAACTTATTGCAGAAATTTCTAAAGCCCTCGATGCGGCCAAAATCAAAACGAATGTCCCGTCCCTGCGTGGCCAGCGACGCAAAGGTAAAGCGCAGCGCATCGGTCCCGTAGGAGGCGATGCCATCGGGAAACTGTCGGCGGGTTGTCTTTTCAATCTGTTGCGCCATCTGGGGTTGCATCAACCCCGAGGTGCGTGTTTTGACCAGTTCTTCGAGTCCGATGCCATCGATCAGGTCAAGTGGGTCGAGTACGTTACCTTTGGATTTCGACATTTTCTGGCCAGCGGCGTCGCGCACCAGTCCATGGACATAGACATCATGAAACGGCACTTCACCCGTGAACTTGATACCGAACATGATCATGCGGGCGACCCAGAAAAAGATGATGTCGAACCCCGTTACAAGTACGTTAGTAGGGTACAAAGCTTTCAGGGTGGGGGTTTGCTCAGGCCATCCAAGCGTAGAGAAGGGCCACAGTGCGGATGAGAACCAGGTATCGAGGACGTCCTCATCCTGGTGCAAAGTGGTGTCGTGACCATGGTGTGCTCTGGCTTGTGCCGTAGCCTCCTCTTCAGTTCTGGCAACAAAGAAGTTGCCATCCTGATCGTACCAGGCGGGGATGCGATGTCCCCACCAGATCTGACGCGAGATGCACCAGTCCTGTATGTTGCGCATCCATTCGAAGTAGGTNCTTTGCCAGTTATCCGGTACGAAACGAATCCGCCCATCTTCGACAGCGCGAATGGCCGGTGCAGCGAGCGGGGCGGCTCGCACGAACCATTGATCCGTCAGGTAAGGCTCCACCACGGCATTCGAGCGGTCGCCGCGGGGGACCATCATTCGGTGTTCGTCTATTTTCTCAATCAGGCCCTGTGCCTCTAGGTCGCTTACGATTTTTTCGCGGGCAATATAGCGGTCGAGTCCGTGATAGGGCGAAGTCGGCAGNTCGATCGCGGCGCTGTGGTCCAGCACATTAATCAGGGGCAGATCATGGCGTTGGCCCACTTCGTAATCATTAAAATCGTGGGCTGGTGTAATTTTCAGGCANCCNGTACCNAACTCGCGGTCGACATANTCGTCGGCGACGATNGGGATCNNTCGTCCAGTCAATGGTAGTTCAACAGCCTGGCCNATCAAGGCGTGGTAACGGGGATCCTCNGGATGCACGGCTACTGCCGCATCGCCNAGAAGGGTCTCCGGGCGNGTNGTCGCGACCACAACATNGCCNTCACNGCTCATTAATGGGTAGCGTATNTGCCACAGGTGNCCGGANTCTTCCTCGGAAACAACTTCCAGGTCCGAAACCGCGGTATGCAATATGGGGTCCCAGTTGACCAGACGCTTGCCACGATAAATCAAGTCTTCCTCGTACAGGCGAACAAAAACTTCGCGCACAGCGCTGGACAGATCTTCGTCCATGGTGAAGCGTTCACGCGACCAAGCGAGTGACGCACCCATGCGGCGCAGCTGGCGACTGATGGTACCGCCCGACTCTTTCTTCCACTGCCAGATGCGCTCAATGAAAGCCTCTCGCCCAAGGTCGTGACGAGTCAGGCCATCGCGTTCCAACTGTCGCTCAACCACCATCTGAGTCGCGATGCCGGCGTGATCGGTNCCAGGTTGCCACAAGGTGTTGCGCCCCNGCATGCGGTGGTAACGCGCCAGGGCATCCATGATGGTGTCCTGGAAGGCGTGCCCCATGTGCAGACTNCCGGTGACGTTGGGCGGTGGAATGACNATGCAGTAGCCGTCGCCGATACCGCTGGGCTCAAAGTAGCCGCTGCGTTCCCATGATGCGTAGATACTCTGCTCAAGGGCGTGGGGCTCGAAAGATTTGGCGAGTTCAGTCGTGGTCATGGTGAGGTGCGAACGAGTGAAGTCTGTTAGTCACGAAAGGCGATCGAGTATACGGCAAGCCATGTCGTTATCGACTCGGGCGATCAGTGATTACGACGAGTGTTGCCAGTCCTCGATGTGATTCATGACCACAACGATCAGTTCGTCACGTAGCGTGTCATCGAGCTCCTCTCCAGTGCGGGCGCTGACACGTTGCTCGATGAGACCAATCAACTCGCGCGCGAGCTCCTCGGTTGGTGAGTCGTCNGGCTCGACCTGATCGAGTGACACCGCAGGCGCATCAGCAGGAGGTGACAGCGTNTCGGACNTTGTCTGTGTCTCGGAAACCGTCTCGTTCTCTGGTGTNGATCCAAACATATCAAGTGTTGGAAAANGCGTCTGGTTCGANGCAGCTGATGTCACACGGTTAGCAGCTGATGAGCCGCGTGTTGGAGTCTGATTTAACGATGATGCCGGCGTAGGTGTTGATGCGGAGATAGATTCGAGATTCCGAGTCGGCCTGTCCTCCAGTGAGCGAGAGGTGGTGGGTCTTGACTTGGNCCCACTCTCGGGGTCAATCAGTTTGCCCAGTGCCTGCAGATCGGCGATCAGTGTCCGGCTGTTTTTCTTTTCCATGGGGTTCGTTCTATGGTTATGGAGAGGCGATGGTATGGGTGCTCGGGATCAGACCTTCGTCACGATAGAAGCGAAAATGCGCTCGACCGATTGCTTTGTCTTCAATCGTGGTACCAACAACCTCCGCAATACGCGAAAACTGTGTGTAATTGGCAATCGGCTCATTCGCTAAAGAAATCAGCGTATCGATGTTGGTGGAGTCGGGCAGGCAGTGGCTAACACGNACTGGNGGNGANGTTNCATCATCTTCAGCCGTGGTGGCCAAGGCATGTGGAATAAAACTGCTTTGGGAAAAAGTCCACAAGAGGTCATCGAGCACTCCGGCTTCTTCTTCGTCCCGAGTCAATACGTGAACTCGATGACCTGCCCGATAGGCTTTCTCAGTTACTCGGCAGGCCACTCGCAGTCGGCCCTGTCCGTCGGAGTTCTCGAGCACGTAGAAGTCGATACGAGTCTCGTTGGCCACGGTCGAAATCTTGATCTCAGTCAGTCGGCGCTTGGTTAATCAGATAACGTGTCAGTAGTGGCACCGGTCGTCCGGTGCTGCCTTTGTTTTTGCCTCCTGCCCAGGCTGTTCCGGCAATGTCGAGATGTGCCCACTTCATGGTTTCGGTAAAACGAGCCAGGAAACAGGCCGCCGTGACTGCGCCGGCACTGCGACCGCCGACATTGGCCATGTCGGCATAAGGACTCTTTAACTGTGCCTGGTAGTCATCCCATACCGGCATTCGCCACGCACGGTCGCCACTTTCTGTGCCTGCGCTAAGCAGGTCGTCGGCCAATTCATCGTCATTGCTAAAAAGGCCACTGGCCGGGGAACCAAGTGCCACCACGCAAGCTCCCGTCAGGGTGGCGATGTCGATCACGGCAGCGGGTTGATAGCGTTCGGCATAGGTTAGCGCATCGCACAGAATGAGCCGCCCTTCAGCATCAGTGTTAATAATCTCGATCGTCTTACCGGCCATGCTGGTGACAATGTCACCGGGCTTATTGGCAGCACCATCGGGGAGGTTTTCGCTGCTTGGCACGATACCCACCACATTCACCTTCAGTTTAAGTTCTGCGATGGCAAGTAATGTGCCAAAAACGCTGGCACCACCGCACATATCAAATTTCATTTCTTCCATGCCACCAGCAGGTTTAAGTGAAATGCCGCCGGCATCAAAAGTCAGCCCTTTGCCAACCAGAACGATGGGTGCATCGCCCCGTTTTGCGCCCCCATATTCCATCACGATTAACTTGGCTGGTTGGCGAGAGCCCTGGGAAACGGACAACAAGGAACCCATCTTCAGAGTTTTCATCCGATTCTCATTCAGTACCGACACTTTCAGGGCGTGGCTTCGGCCCAGTTTGCGAGCTTGTTGTGCGAGGTAGGTGGGCGTACAGATGTTGCCGGGCAGGTTACCAAGATCACGGGCTAATTTTAAGCCTGCGGCAATGGCGTTGCCTTCGCGAACGCCCTGCCGGGCACTGGCCACTTGTTTGCCCTNGGCAACGGCTAACGTCAGGCGTGCGAGTGTCGCCGGTCGTTTGTCTTTGTGGCTCTTCATCTGATCAAATCGGTATTGCGCGTCAGAAAAGCCCTGCGCCACTAGTCGGGCCTGCTGANCGGTTTCTGCCGCACGCCGACCAGAGGAGGTCAGTGCAAAGACCGCATTGCGCGAGCCGGAGCGCCCGAGGGTTTCAGCCGCTCCTCGAACAGCTGTCTCGAAGTCGCGTGCGGTGCCGGGTTTGCCAAGCCCGACCAAGAGCAGCCGCTGCGCGTTGACCCCAGTATCAAGCGGAAGCATCACGCAACGCCCCGCTGTGCCATCCATATCGTTACGGTCCAACAGGCGTTTGACCAAGCCTTTGGTTGCCCGGTTAACTGCTGCTGCAACGCCGGTCACCGGCGTGTCTTGGTGGATACCGACGATCAGGCAGTCTGCCGTCAGTGCGCAAGGATCAGACGTGGTCACAGAAATTTTCATAATGGCCTAGTTGGATTCGTGTAGAGTGAAGTGGGAGTATGGGTGTTCGGATAACAATCCGCACAGCGTTGCCGTTATTGTCGTGCGACAATCGCAATTCTGTCAAAGCAATAGATGGAATGATTCGACGTTGATCCTCCACCGAACTTTCGTCAGTGAAGTCCTGCGGACCTGCAGCGCTGCCACTTTGATTATGTTGGTGATTTTCCTGGTCATTCGAACGCTTGGGTTTCTTCGCATGGCTGCAGAAGGTGTTATGCCACTGGGCCGTATTGTCTCATTACTGGGTTTGAAGGTGCTGTCGTACCTGGATGTAATGTTGCCACTGATGCTGTACGTGGCGATTCTGTTGGTGCTGGGACGATGGCGTAAAGACAACGAGCTCATTGTGCTTGCCGCGTCAGGACTGGGACTGCCGGCTTTTCTTCGTCCAGCGGTTACGCTTATGTTGATCTCGGTGTTGCTCATTGGTGGTTTTTCGTTTTATTTGTCGCCGTTATCCGTACAGGCTGGGGCCCACGTCGAAACGGAGCTCAGGAATCGTAGTGATCTCGAATCAGTGGTCCCAGGTCTATTTATCGAGTCCGCGAGCGCAAGCGCTGTATATTTTGTTGAAAGCCGCGACGCCGACAGCAAGCGATTGAAGAACCTCTTTGCCTACGGTTCTGATCTTGGTAACGAGGTGGTGATTGTCGCAGCCAACGGCTATCAGGAAACCCGTAGCGGGACTGACTATCTGGTCATGACCGAGGGGGTACGTTACGACGGCACGCCAGGATCGCCGACCTATCGCGTGACCCGTTTTGAGAAGTACGGTATTCGCATTCAGCAACAGTCTTCCGGTCCGTTGAACGTGCCGTTGCGGGGTTGGAAAACCCAACGTCTTATCAACAGCACTAATCCATTGCTGGTGTCGGAACTATGTTGGCGCATTTCCAAAGTCGTCATGGTGCCGGTCTTGATTTTGTTTGCATTGGCGTCAAACAGTGGATATTCGAGGCGACAGCGCTTGCCCGGATTTGTGATCGCGCTCGGGATTTACTTCGTCTATTACAATGCGGTNGGTCTCCTGGTAGGCATGATTCGTAATGGGACGGTGACCGATTCTACGATGCTATGGCTTTTGCATTTGTTGATGTTGGTGGCAGCGGGCTATTTCTTTTGGTGTCGTTCTAACAATCGACCGCTATTGGGTAGGCTTAACGCTGCCGCGTGATGACATGAGTTTGCTCGATCTCTACATCGGCCGTACCATTGTTCACCAGGCATTGGTGGTGATGGCCGTTCTCGTTGGCCTGTTTGCACTCGTGATTTTCATTGACCAGATCGATGACATCGGGTCAGGCGATTACGGTGTGATGCGGGCATTTGTTTTCGTCGGACTGAGCGTGCCGCGAATTGTCTACGAGGTCTTTCCCATGGCGGTCTTGCTGGGGGCCATCCTGGGTCTTTCCAGTATGGCGCGTGACTCGGAGTTAATTGTTATCCGTGCCAGCGGTGTTTCTGTAGCACGGATGACGTTATCGGCNCTCAAATTTGGTGCGTTCTTTGTCCTAGTGGCAATCCTGATCGGTGAACTGGTCAGTCCTTATAGCGAGACGCTCGCTCAACAGGTCAAGGCAAAGGCGTTGCACCGCAATATTGATCAGGGCACCAGTTTTGGGTTGTGGTTTCGTGACGCGGACACTTATGTCAATGTCAACGAAGTCATGCCGAATCTTTCTTTAAGGAACATCAAGATTTTCCGGTTTGCAGNCCATGATCGATTGCACTCGTTGGTTGATGCCGAGGTGGCAAGCTTTGTTGAGGGTGCCTGGCAGATGAGCAACGTCAACACAACAATTATCGATGATGAGGGCTTTGTGGAGATCAAAGATTCTGATCGTCAAGTCTGGCAGACAAGCGTGACACAGGAGATGATGAAGATGTTTGCGGTTCAGCCGGCCCAGTTATCAATGGCGCAGTTGCGAAAGTACATCGGTCATCTGAAACGCAACCATCAGGACACGCGAGCCTCTGAACTGGCCTACTGGGGCAAGTGGATGTTGCCGGTTTCAACCGCGGTCATGGTGGTCCTCGCCATTCCATTTGTCCTTGGGAGTATTCGAGCCGGCACCATGGGGCGCAATCTTTTTCTTGGGAGTTTAATGGGATTGTCGTTTTTCTTTTTCAGTCAGGTATTTGGTTACGTGGTGTTGGTTCACGGTGTGCCGCCATTGCTTGGGGCTACGCTGCCGTCAGTGACATTTTTGGGCATTGCGATGATGATGTACCGGCGGGTACTGTGAGCCACTCCATGGTTAAGGCGTTTCACAACACGAACGAGACAGGCGCAGATGAGGGTGCCGTGATGGCACCCTCGTGATTCGCAAGACTACATTGACAGTAAGTATTCCTTGTCTATTGTCTCAGAAGACAACTCAGACATACTGTTTGTATTTGTCCAGATGTCGGACCGGGATGCTTAGCGCGTCGCGTCTAAACGGATCCCCCAATTCCTTCGTGCACATGATTTCGATAATCGTGGTGACGCCTGCGTTCATCTGAGCATCAATCGCTTTTTCAAGTGCCGGCCCAACCTCTTCAAGTCGACTCACATTGACGCCTTCGGCACCCATGGCCCTCGCGATGGAAGCAAAGTCCTGGTTTTGGAGTTCACCGGCCACAAACCGTTTGCCATAAAAGTCCACCTGATTCTTTTTCTCAGCCCCCCACTGTTTGTTATGGAAAACCACTGCGGTGATCGGGATCTTATGTCTGACACAGGTCATCGTTTCAACCATGCTCATGGTCCAAGCACCATCACCTGAGTAGGCGATTGCGGGTCGTTCAGGCGCTGCGACTTTGGCGCCAATAATAGTTGGCAGAGCGTAGCCGCAGTTACCAAAGCTCATCGGTGCCAGAAAGCTTCTGGGGCGCTCGAAACGCAAATAACTGTTAGAGATCGCATTGATGTTGCCGATGTCGGTCGAGACCATGACATCAGCAGGCATCGCTTTTTCGAGTTCTCGCAAGACCTGGCGCGGATGCAGTTCGCCTTCGCCCGCTTCTTTTATTATCTGAAGGCTCCATTCATCATTTTCATGGATCCACTCATCAAGTTCCTTCTCCCACGCCGCTTTTTCAGCCTGAATGGTTTGGCCACGTTCGCCGGTGGTGGAGTCACTGTCGAGTGTTCGATCTTGCAGTCGCTCAAGCAGTGCCTGTGCTGCTGCTTTGGCGTCGCCGCAGATACCCACGGTAATATCCTTGACCAGGCCCAGCATCTTGTGATCCGCATCGACTTGGATAATTTCCGCGTCATTGGGCCAATACTCCATGCCGTACTGGGGCAGTGTCCCAAAAGGCCCAAGGCGAGTGCCCAGTGCCAGCACGACATCGGCCCGGCTCATCAGTTTCATACCGGCTTTCGAGCCTTGGTAACCCAAAGGCCCACACCAAAGTGGGTGACTGGCCGGGAAAGAATCGTTGTGCAGGTAACTGTTGACCACAGGAGCGCCCAGTCGTTCAGCCAGGGCCTTACAGGCGTCAACGCCGTCAGCCATAACCACGCCGCCACCCGAGATAATGACGGGAAATTTGGCTTTCGCCAGCCGGTCTGCTGCATCGTTAAGGCTCTGCGTCCCACCGGGACCCCGGTCAAGCGGACGGGGTTGGGGAATGTTGACGTTAATGTCACCGTAAAAGTAGTCACGCGGAATATTCAGTTGCGTGGGACCGAGTTCTGACTGCGCGCGGTCAAAACAACGTGCAGTAAATTCGGCCATCCGCGCTGGATTGTTGACGTGGCCCTGATACTTGGTGAATTCCTGAAACATGGGCAGCTGGTTAGCTTCCTGAAACCCACCTAGCCCCATGCCCATGGTGCCGGTTTCCGGCGTAATAATCACTACCGGCGAATGGGCCCAAAACGCCGCCGCTATGGCCGTCACACTGTTGCTGACGCCTGGACCATTCTGGCCCGTGCACACGCCGTGACGCCCGCTGATGCGGGCGTAGCCATCGGCCATATGCGCTGATCCTTGTTCATGGCACACGGGGATAAAGCGGATGCCAGCGGGTTCGAAGATATCCATGGCATCCATGAAGGCTGAACCCATGATGCCGAAGATATCAGTGACGCCGTGGGCGGCCAGAGTTTCAACGAACGCTTCGCTGGGGGTCATTCGAGTCATTGGATTAGTCTCCCTAAGTATGCCGGCATCATGTTAGCAGGTGTTTTATTCGGTGTAAGGATCATCGGGTATAGCGCTACAGAAGGTCTTTTGCGGCGACATAAGGGTAACCAAGGCTGTCAGCAACTTCCTGGCACGTGATCTGTCCCGCGTGGACATTAAGGCCATCGCGCAGATGCGCATCGTGGCGCAGGGCCTGGCGCCAGCCCTTGTTAGCCAATGTGAGGACATGCGGTAAGGTCACATTATTCAGTGCATAGGTCGACGTGCGTGGCACGCCGCCGGGCATATTGGCGACGCAGTAATGGATGACCCCGTCGATAACAAAGGTCGGATCATCGTGCGTGGTAGGTCGTGATGTTTCTACACAGCCACCTTGGTCAATTGCTACATCGACGATGACTGAGCCCCGTTTCATGGCTTTGACGAGATCTCTAGACACAAGTTTAGGTGCGGATGAGCCAGGAATCAGCACACCGCCAATCACCAGGTCAGCCTGCGTCACATGTTGTTCGATCGCGTCTTGAGTGGAAAATATGGTGTTAGTACTTCGGCCAAATTGGCGCCAGTGATTCTCGAGCGCGTCCGGATCGCGGTCAAGGACCCAAACATCGGCACCCATACCAACCGCCATGTGCGTGGCATGGGTACCGACCACTCCACTGCCGAGAATGACGACTTTGGCGGGTGGGACTCCGGGCACACCACCCAGCAGCATACCCAGCCCGCCATGGGGTTGTTCCAGGCAGTGAGCACCTGCTTGAATGGCCATGCGGCCGGCGACTTTGGACATAGGAGCGAGCAGTGGTAGTCCGCCGTGTGGTGACGTGACTGTTTCGTAGGCAATGCAGGTTGCACCACTTTTAACCAGGTCCTCGGTTTGTTCCGGATCGGGCGCCAGATGAAGGTAGGTAAAAAGTATCTGCCCCTCGTGCAACATTTCGCGTTCATCGGCCTGCGGCTCTTTGACTTTGACAATCATGTCGCAGTCGTTAAAAAGCCCGGCAACATTCCCAGTGACCGTAGCGCCTGCCGAGCGGTAATCCGCATCGGATGCACCAATCCCTTCGCCGGCTTGTTGCTCTACAACGATCTGGTGGCCATGACTAACGATTTCACGAACGCTTGACGGAGAGAGCCCGACGCGATATTCGTGATTTTTGGTTTCTTTGGGTACGCCGATGTGCATAGTTAGGTGGGTCAGTTAAGCCAGTTAGTCATGGGGGTGTCGAATTAGTGAGGAGCTAATGGTGCGAGCGAAATATAGTGCATGCGCTCGCTCTTCGGTAGTGTCGGTTTGCATTCGATTGTCCGGGGTGCGTTGAATGCGTATCCTGCGTTACAGTGGGCATGGTCGAAGCCCGAGCTGCCTCGTTTGAGGGGGCCCGCCATGGTTGAAGATCGCCATACGCCAGGAGGCCGGATCAGGATGAAGTACGATATCGAATTTCTCGAAAACTATTGGATGCCGTTTACCGCCAACCGTGACTTTAAGGCGGATCCGCGCATCATTGTGCGTGGCGAGGGGGTTTACATGTATACCCCGGAGGACGAAGCGATTCTAGATGGGTCTTCCGGTCTGTTTTGTTGTGCTGCCGGTCACTCTCGCCCCGAAATCGCCGAGGCTGTTTATGCCCAGTTGCAGCAAGCCGCCTACGTGCCGCCGTTCCAGCTCAGTCAGCCGTTGAGTTTTGAATTGGCTCGACGCGTGGCACAGCTCACCCCGAATGGATTGGATCATATTTTTTTCGTGAATTCGGGCTCGGAGTCGGTGGATACTGCAATGAAGATGGCCTACGCCTACCACTACGCTCGTGGCGAAGGCCAGCGGCAACGCTTTGTGTCGCGCGAGCGAGCCTATCATGGCGTTAACCTTGGCGGTATTTCGCTAAGCGGCATGATTAAGAATCGCCAAGCCTTCGGTCCCGGTGTGCCGGGGGTGGCCCATATGCGCCACACGTGGTTGCCTGAAAATCGTTTTGTAAGGGGTCAGCCTGACGAGGGTATTGAGCTGGCAGAAGATCTGCAGCGTATCGCGATGAATGTTGGCCCTGATACGATCGCCGCCTGTTTCGTTGAGCCTGTGGCAGGGTCCACCGGGGTTCTAGTCCCGCCGAAAGGTTATCTGGAGCGGTTGCGAGAAATCTGTGATGAACACGGAATTCTACTGGTGTTCGATGAAGTGATTTGCGGTTTCGGTCGGCTCGGCACAGCGTTTGCAGCAGACGCGTTTTCGGTGACGCCAGATATCATGACCATGGCTAAGGCAATCACCAATGCAGCCCAGCCGATGGGAGCGGTCGCAGTTAGCGATCGAGTGCACGACACCATTATGGAAGCCACTGGGCCCGGTTTAGTCGAATTTTGCCACGGCTATACTTATTCGGGTCATCCGGCAGCGTGTGCAGCAGGACTCGCAATGATGGATATCATCGAGACTGATCGGTTGTTTGAACGCGCGAGCGAACTTTCCCCGTATTTTCTTGATCAGATATTTGCCCTAAGCGATGTACCATTAATTACAGACATTCGCGGCTATGGGCTTTTTGCCGGGTTTGATGTCAAGCCGGCCGGGGGTCCGGGTGTGCGGGGTACGGATCTCCAGAAAAGGATGTTCAAGAANGGCCTGCATATCAAAATGACAGGNGATGCGGGACTGATTGCGCCGCCGCTGGTATCAGAACGACACCACATCGACAAAATTTGTGACATCCTGCGGCGGACCCTGGCTGAACTTGAATGATTCGGGCGTCCGGCTTCAAAGGATCAGCGACTGTAATGCAGCGCTGGGCTAAGGCGATTCGCCGCGCCGCAAAAGAGGTTGCCTGGACATCACGGAACGAGAATTGTTTGTCCGGTCACATGGGACGACATTGGTGTGAGTAACAGTGCCGAATTGGGATGCCCAACGAAGGTAGGGCGTCGACGATTCATCAGACATTGCGCCGCAGTGACGACTGCTGCGAGTGTTGGCCCCTGGATAGTGAGTTCCGATGTCCTGGCATCATCCGGACAACTAAATATCCTAATGTGGTCTGGTTACTTGCCGCCGGGGTTAATCAAATCATTCAAGGCAAAGACCGGCATTGATATCAATCACACCAGCATCCGATCCAATGAGGACATCCTTGACCGGATGAAGGTAACCGGGGGCAAGGGCTTCGATATTGTCAGCCCCACGAGTATGCGCTCCTTGCAGTGGAGTTCGCTGAATCTCCTGCAGCCATTTGACTACACTCGAATCAAGAATCTCAGTAACGTTCATGACCAGTTACTCGCGATTGGAGATGCCGAGTGGAATTTTGGTGCCAACGGCGCGCATTGGTTGCCCCACATTTGGGGTTCAGAAGGTATCGCGTGGCGTACTGACAAATGGACACCACCGCGGGACGGAGAGATTCCAAGTTTTGGAGACCTCTGGCAGCCCGACATGACTGGAAAAGTGATGATACGGCCACACTCAGGTATGCTGGGTGTTGGCCTTTTTCTGGAAACCACTGGCGCACTGTCACCGGGCGCCATGCGCCAGGCTTATGCGGATGAAGCAAAGATGCGCAAGATCTGGGCCGTGGTGACCGACTTCTGTGTAAAGAATAAGGGCCAGGTTAAACTGTTTTGGAATGATGCCGACAGGCAGAGGGTGGCGATGATGAGTGAAGGCGTTGTCGCCGGCCAACTGTGGGAAAGTCCTCCTATCACCTTGATGCGCAATGGTGACCCGGTTCAGTACCGGGCTCCGCTTGAGGGTCCCCTGGTGTGGGTAGATGGGATGTCGTTGTCCGCTCGGGCAGAAAATCTGGAAGCTGCCTACAGTTTTATTGATTACTGTTTTGAATTGGAGCCTGCGGGTAAATCTATTGACGGGGGTTCTGAGGGACAACTCTGGGGCGGTCACGGTTACAACTCTGCCGTTACTGGCGCGGAGAGATATGCTAGTGAACGTTACGCGAAGGAGTTCGCATCAATTTATTCACGTAGTCCACAGGTAAAGTTGTGGATATGGCCGCAGGAGCCGCATTGGTATGCGGGTGTGCGATCCGAATACACCAACAGGTTTATTTATGCGTAGGGCCAACCCATCGACTTAAGGTTTGAGTCTGGATGACGCGAAACTCGGAGTGGGGCGCTCGTTAGGCCTGTTAGCAGACGACTTCAAACTCCGTGCGCTGAATCGCGGCACCATCGAGCGATATAGTGACGTTCCAGATCCCGATGAAGGCGGTCATGCCAATGGCGGGGTTGAAAGCTCGAAGCACTCCACTTCCGGTTGCAGGATGCAGTTTTAGCCAGGTTACAACTTCACGTGTGCTGTCCAATATCTTCTGGGTGTTTCTCTCGCGTCGGCGCCCATTCGGATCAGTCCAGTCGACAACCAGGGTGTGGGTCCCTTTGGGGACATCGGTCAAGCTGATCACGGCAAAAATCTGACGACGACAGTCCAAGAACGTCGTTTCGAGAACGCCCGGCCTGCCATTGTCCAAGGTGTCAGTGACGAACACCGATGCATTGGTCGCCATGGCAAGCGGCGCCAGTATCCACAGGTTCATTGCGAGGACTACCGCCGTGACGCGTCCGATTCTCATGTTTCAAGACACCAATTTGCGCAGCCTGCCGAAGCAATTCCTCCGGCCCCAGCTGTATTCCGCTGTATTCGAGTGACACCTAACACGCTTCAGCCTATTGCTGCGCGATATTGATGACCACGGTCAGNGATCATGTTGATGCTTTCTCTNTGGGTCAGGAGAAGGGGAGCGGGCTTTGCAGTCTGCCCATTATGGGTTTCAGCATGCGGTGTGTAGTCGATAGCTTTTGGCNGATTCTTTTCTGGGTTCGATACCATCGNTATTCTCCCATGATGTGTGATGGTGAATCGTTGCCGATCGCCTTGGCAAGTCGGACACTTCACCCATTGTGTATCGGCAATGGCGTGCGCACAACCTGTTGGCCGCTCCCCAATGCATCGCATCGGCGCGACGACTTGTTCTTCCCTTGGACAGCCACGACAATGCCTGACAAGTGCTATTGGAGGCCGTTGTCTCTCACAGTCAAATAGATGGTAACCAGGCCGTATGGGGCATGGCGCTTTTGGAGCGCGTTACCAAAAAACCAAGGAGATAAACCATGAAAACTGCGGCGAGGTTGACCTTGTCCCATTTTGTTGGCGGGCAGATGATTGAAGGGCGCGGCGACCGTTTTGGTGATATCTACAATCCAGCGACGGGTGAAGTCACCAAACAGGTGCCGCTCGCTACAACCGAAGAAGTTCGAAGTGCGGTTGCGGTCGCTGCCGAAGCATTTCCGAACTGGTCTCAGACCCCCCCGGCGCGTCGGGCGCAAGTCTTATTTCGCTATCGAGAGCTGCTGATTGAACACATGGGAGAGCTTGCTGAGATTGTGTCATCTGAGCACGGCAAGACGCTAGAAGATGCGCAGGGCTCGATTACGCGTGGACTCGAGGTGGTCGAATTTGCCTGTGGGATATCACAGTTGCTAAAGGGTGAGTTCACCGAGGGCGTTTCTAACGGGGTGGATTGCTGGAGCGTGAGGCAGCCATTGGGTGTGTGTGCCGGTATTACGCCATTCAACTTTCCTGCGATGGTGCCAATGTGGATGTTTCCTATTGCGTTGGCCTGTGGGAACACGTTTGTATTGAAGCCTTCTGAACGCGATCCGTCCTGCTCGCTTCGAATGGCAGAGCTCTTGGTTGAGGCCGGTCTGCCCGCGGGCGTCTTGAATGTTGTCAACGGGGACAAGGAGGCGGTAGATGCACTGCTTTTTGATCCTCAGGTCCAGGCGGTCAGTTTTGTTGGATCGACAACCGTCGGCGAATATATTTATCGCACAGGTTGCGATCATGGAAAGCGGGTTCAGGCATTGTGTGGCGCCAAGAATCATATGGTTGTAATGCCTGATGCTGATCTTGATCAGGCAATCGATGCGGTGATGGGAGCGGCATACGGGTCGGCCGGTGAGCGGTGTATGGCGGTATCGGTGATGGTTGCGGTGGGAGATGAGGTTGCAGACGCACTCATTGAACGGTTATGCCCGCGGCTTGAGGCGCTCAAGGTGGGGCCTTATACGCAGAGTGATGCAGAGATGGGACCGGTCGTGAATCCGGCGGCAAAGGCCCGTATCTGCGGATACATTGATCGCGGAGTCGAGGAGGGGGCCGAACTGGTGATTGATGGCAGGGATATCTCCATTCGAGGGTTTGAGAACGGCTGTTTCGTGGGTGCCACGGTGTTTGATCACGTGACCCCATCTATGTCTATTTACACCGATGAGATCTTTGGGCCAGTGTTGTGTGTGGTGAGAGTAAATTCCTACGATAGTGCGTTACAACTGGTTAACGATCATGAGTATGGAAACGGTGCCGCTATTTTTACCCGCGACGGTGATGCAGCGAGGAATTTTTCGCATCGAGTCCGTATCGGCATGGTCGGCATCAATGTGCCGATCCCCGTTCCTATGGCTTTTCATAGTTTTGGTGGCTGGAAGCGTTCATTGTTCGGTGACCACTATGTTCATGGGCCCGAAGGTGTTCGTTTTTACACTCGAATGAAAACCATTACTTCGCGTTGGCCCTCGGGTATACGATCCGGTGCGGTCTACAACTTCAAGGCTGGCGCCGAGCGCTGACGGCGACTCGAATTGCTTCGTCATGCGTAACTTACTATGCGAGATTAGCCATGCGAATTCCTAAAGGACATGCCTATGAAGAGGTCAGTGTTGGAGACTCATTCCAGACCTCGTTAACCGTGACGGAAACCCATCTGGTGATGGGGGCAGGTCTTTTCGGTGATTTTAATCCACTGCATATAGACGAGACGTTTGCGGCGGCCAGTCGGTTTGGTGGCCGTATTCTTCACGGGCCTTTAACCAGCGCCTTGATTTCCGCGCCGATCGGGATGTTCTTTGTTGGCACGGCCATTGCCTACCTCGAACACAATTGTCGATTCAGTGCACCTGTTCGCCCTGGTGACACGTTGACGACCGTATGGACTGTTAGCGGGAAAATCGACAAACCGAAGGTCGGCGGTGGAATCGTTGAACTGATAGCGAAATGCACTAATCAGGCACAGGTCATAGTGGCTGATGCCGATGGCAAGGTATTAGTTGGGGAGGGTTGATAACGGACATGGCATCTGTTGTTGGGATACCGATTGCTGAGGGCTTGTGGTTTCATGCGGCGACAGTTGACGACACGCTACCTGTCATCACGTTGTGGCAAGCCTGTCATCTGGTCCGGCCTTGGAATGACCCAGTCGAGGACATTCATTTTNGCCTTCAACCCNCTGCATCGGAGCTATTGCTTGCNTTNGAGGGGGATGAGATCGTTGGCAGCATAATGATGGGGAACGACGGTCACCGGGGCTGGGTTTATTACCTCGGCGTTGCGTCGGCCTGGCGGCGCAGCGCGTCGCACGGGTACTAATGGCGCAGGCGGAGCAATGGATGTATGCAAGAGGAGTTCCCAAGATGCACGCCATGATCCGCCACGATAATTTGGAGGTTCGTTCGTTTTACAGGGCGTTGGGGTACGCGGATGATGATGTTTCGGTGGTTGAGAAGTTCCTAAACGGTTGTTCGAAAACCTGAGCTCGAGGTGCCTTTTTGAAAGTTATTCACGTGATCGAGATTTGTGGTGCCCCTGAGCCTATCATTCAGCAGAACATCGAAGGTCTGGGCGCTGCGGGTTTCTCGGTTGTGTATGTTCCGTACGATAGTCACGTAGGGCATCGGCTTGAACCACAGGGCATCGCCCAACGTGCACAGATGCTGACTCAGTCCTTGCTGAGTGGGGGTATTGACTATGTCATGGCAGCTCGGGGCGGATATGGCGCCAGTGACTTGCTGCCACATCTCGACTGGGCTGAATTGTCGAAGGTTTCTCCGCGATTACTGATCGGGTTTTCAGATGTCACCGCCTTGCAGGCGGCGTTGAAAGCGAGACTGAATTGGCCAGCGTTGCATGGGCCGATGCCAGGTTCACCCTCTTGGTGCGAAGACGTTGCCGCAGATGAAATGGTAGCTATGCTAGCGGCTGGCGCGCCTTTCTCGGGCGAGATCGTGCTTGAAAGCCCCCAAGGTCAAGCAACACCGGAAATCATCACGGGTGAGCTCTTTGGTGGCTGCCTCAGTGTGTTGACTAATTTAATTGGTACTCCTGATTTGCCGGCCCCTGGGCCGCAACGAATACTTTTTTTAGAGGACATTAATGAGCGTCCTGAGCGGGTGTTGCGTTGCTGGAACCAGTGGCGCGAGGCAGGGCAATTCGATGGTGTCAGGGCCGTGGTGCTGGGTCAGTTTTTGGGCCTCGAAAGTGAAGCGTGTGAGGCATGGCTTGTTGAGCGATTGTGTGAGCGCATTGAGTGTCCGGTTTTTGTGTCGCGAGAGTTCGGCCACGGCATACCGAATCGACCCATTGCGATTGGTGGNCTGGCTGCCATTCAGCAGGGCACATTGCGNTGGCATCTCGATTGCTAGGATGGGCAGGGATTTCTTGTCAATGCAGCGTAGCCCAAGTACCATCAAAGACAGTCAAACTTGAATCAAAACACGCTCTTGGGCGAGGGAGAGGTGATGTTAACGGGCAGCATGGTTGCGATGGTGACACCGATGCAGGCGGACGGTGTGGTGGACTGGGATGCCCTGGAAAAACTAGTCGACTACCACGTCGGGCAAGGTACTGATGCGATTGTTTCGGTTGGTACAACGGGTGAATCNGCAACCCTTGAACACGATGAACANGGAGAGGTTATTCGACGGACTGTCGAGGCAGCCCAAGGTCGTATTCCGGTGATTGGGGGAACAGGGGCCAATGCCACTGCCGAGGCGATTCGTCTGACACGAGTCGCAGCCGACGCTGGCGTCAGTGCTTGCTTGTTGGTAGTGCCGTATTACAACAAGCCCACTCAAGAAGGATTATTCCAACATTTCAGTGCCATTGCCGAGGCGGTTGACATTCCACAGATTCTTTACAACGTCCCCGGCCGTACGGCGTTGGATATGCACAACGACACGACAGTACGGTTATCCGCGGTAGCTAATATTGTCGGGATCAAGGATGCCACCAATGACTTGGACCGCGGTCGTGACTTGATAGCCCGTTGCCCGAGCGATTTCGCGATTTATTCCGGGGAGGATGGCAGTGCCTGCCAGCTAATGCTCGCCGGTGGTAAGGGCACTATCTCAGTCACGGCCAATGCGGCGCCTAATTTGATGCACCGTATGTGCGAAGCGGCAGTGGCTGGTGATGTGGCCGTTGCTACCGCTTTGGACGAACAACTCTCGCCCTTGCATGTGGCAATGTTCCTCGAATCTAATCCCATTCCTGCCAAGTGGGCGGTACAGCAGTTAGGACTCGCGGACGAGGGCATTCGTTTACCGCTGTTGCCGTTATCGCNTGAGCACCACGNTACNGTNCGCGCCGCCATGCAGACGGCGGGTGTCCTTTGACNGCGNGTTTTATCTGATAGGNGATTGAGNATGGAGAAAGGNGAAGAACTTTATTCNGGNAAGGCAAAGTCCGTTTTCGAAACGAGCGANCCNGCTCGACTCGTTATGGTGTTNCGTGATGACACCTCTGCGTTTGACGGCGTCAAAGTAGAAAAACTCGATCGCAAGGGTATGGTCAATAACCACTTTAGCGCATTCATCATGGATCAACTTGAGGCCGCTGGAGTCGCGACTCACCACGAACGCCTTCTGAGCGAGACCGAATCGCTTGTCAAACGGCTCGATATGATTCCCGTCGAGTGCGTGGTTCGAAATATTGCCACCGGGTCGTTATGTAAACGACTGGGCGTAGAAGACGGCATTGATCTGGTTCCGCCGACATTTGAGTTTTTTCTGAAAAATGACGACCTGCATGACCCGATGATCAACGAATATCATATACGGTCGTTTAATTGGGCCAGTCAGTCAGAGATTGATGTCATGATTGCACGCACGTTTGAGGTCAATGATATCCTGACAAAAATGTTTTCCGCTGCCGGTATGTTGTTGGTCGATTTCAAGTTGGAATTCGGCCGGTTCGATGGCGTCTTATTGCTCGGGGATGAATTTACTCCGGATGGATGTCGTTTATGGGACACTGATACTCGTAAGAAACTAGACAAGGATCGTTTCCGTCGTGGCCTTGGCGGAGTTGTTGAGGCTTATGAGGAAGTCGCTATGCGGTTGGGAGTCGATCTGGGTCAACCGGTTGCCCNATAACCTGCNCGACGGATCGCAACCTTCGTGCTGATACTGCCCGCCGNATCTGCACTTTCGGAGTTTCGGCGGGAAAAACTACTCGAGATGATCAGNGGCATNGAGCCCACNNTNGTGGCGCTCNNTGCTCACTATTTTTTTCTTGTTGAGACNAAGGANTCGCTCGANGCGTCGGCTTCTGATNGTCTTGNCGATTTGTTGGGCAGTGAGCCCGTTTCCTCGACCGAGTCTTNTCGAAGNCCATCGTGTTACGNGGTGCCTCGCCTGGGTACGATTTCNCCTTGGTCTACCAAAGCGACGGACATTGTCCGGCGGTGTGGTCTNNTGCAGGTGTTGCGAATCGAACGCGGCATCGAGTGGACGCTCAGCACCATCGCCGGNNCAACCATTCAGGTCACCGCCCAATCGGTCTGCGGTCAATTACTGCATGACCCCATGGTTGAGTCCCTGATCAATAANTCNCCGGAACTTGCTCGNGTTTTCGCAGTCGCCGANCCNGGCAATCTTCGTTTTGTNGATGTGCTGNGNAGTGGNCGNGAAANTTTGGTGGAAGCGAANGAGAAATGGGGTTTAGCGCTGTCGTTTGATGAGGTTGATTTTTTGTTAANCCAATTTCAGCGCNTGGGACGTAATCCAACGGATNNTGAANTGATGATGTTNGCGCAGGTNAATTCNGAGCATTGCAGACACAAGATTTTTAACGCCAATTGGAAGATCGATGGAGTCAGTCAACCACACACGCTTTTCAGCATGATTCGCTCGACGCATGAGAAATTTGGTAGTACCACGCTGGTCGCGTACAACGACAATGCAGCGGTCATTCCGGCGCCTTCAGCGACATGGTTTGGTGCGACTGGCGAGAGAGATATTTATCAATACGCCATCGAGCCGTTACATATTGTTGCCAAAGTTGAAACGCACAATCACCCCACCGCGATTTCTCCGTTCCCTGGGGCGGCTACCGGTTCGGGCGGTGAGATTCGTGATGAAGGNGCNACCGGTCGGGGGGCGAAACCNAGGGCAGGACTGACTGGNTTTTCGGTCTCAAANTTGCATTTGCCGGGGGCAGCGATGCCGTGGGAGATGNCACCGCGGCGACCCCNACGTATCGCAAGCCCACTGCAGATCATGATCGATGGTCCGCTGGGTGGGGCTGCGTTTAACAATGAGTTCGGTCGACCTAACATTGGAGGCTATTTTCGAACGTTTGAAGTGGCGGATGCAGACGGTTCGCAAACCCGCCGTCGGGGTTACCACAAGCCAATCATGCTGGCCGGTGGTATTGGCAATATTCGTGAAGGGCACGTTTACAAGGAAACGGTTCCAAGCGGGGCACAGATCATCGTGCTAGGTGGACCGGCCATGTTGATAGGACTGGGTGGAGGTGCCGCGTCCAGTGTTGGTTCTGGCAAGAGCAGCGAACAGCTAGATTTCGCGTCTGTACAGCGAGGTAACCCTGAAATGCAGCGGCGTTGCCAGGAGGTTATCGATCGCTGCACAGGGCTTGGCGCTGCAAACCCGATCGTGTCAATACACGATGTTGGTGCAGGTGGCTTGTCGAATGCTGTGCCAGAACTGGTCGAGGATTCGAAGCGTGGGGGGACATTTTATTTACGGCAGATTCCCAATGACGATCTGGCCATGTCACCAATGGAAATATGGTGCAACGAAGCCCAGGAGCGTTACGTCATTGCGGTGCTGAAAGAACGGTTAACTGAGTTTGAATCCATATGCCGTAGGGAGAACTGTCCCTACTCAGTGGTTGGTGAAGCGACCGATGTGCGTCAATTGCGATTGTATGACAGTGATACTGGGGTTGGCGGCGAATCGGTGCCAACTGACGCAGTAGTCGATGTCGACATGCACAGCCTGTTTGGTCAGTCTCCGCCGATGCTGCGTGATGTGGTCCGTGGTTTGCCGGCCTATCCGCCGCTTGATTTGTCGGGGGTATCCCTTGAAGAGGCGATCGACCGTGTGCTGCACTTGCCGACGGTCGCCGACAAGACATTTTTGATCACTATTGGTGACCGTAGTGTCAGCGGGCAGATTGTCCGAGACCAAATGGTCGGCCCCTGGCAGGTTCCAGTTGCCGATGTGGCAGTCAGCGTTACAGGTTTTGTGGGCGTTGGCGGCGAAGCGATGGCGATGGGCGAGCGAGCCCCGTTAGCGCTGATTAATCCGGCCGCCAGTGGTCGCATGGCCGTGGCAGAAGCGCTCACTAATCTCGCGGCGGCAGATGTTGCGACGCTAGGTGACGTTCGCTTGTCAGCCAACTGGATGGCAGCGGTTGGGGAACCNGGCGAGGACGCGGCCTTGTACGACACGGTTTATGCGTTGACTCAGGAGTTCTTACCAGCCCTTGGAATCTCTGTCCCCGTTGGNAAGGATTCGTTGTCGATGGTGACACGCGGAGAGGATCAGGAGGGGTTTCTGGAAGTCGTGGCGCCCGTTTCGTTGGTAATCAGNGCATTNTCTNCGGTCAGGGATGTGCGGAGGACACTGACACCGATGCCGATGACGGAAAGCGCCAGCACATTGGTTTTGCTCGATCTGGGAGCAGGGCGGCAGCGACTCGGTGGTTCAGCCTTGGCCCAGGTGTATAGCCAGGTCGGTGATGAAGCACCTGATCTGGATGATCCGGTTGCGCTTCGCGCGTTCTTCGCCGCGACGCGTGAGTTGATCGAGAACGGTACTTTGTTGGCCTATCATGATCGGTCAGATGGTGGTCTTTTCGTCACGTTGTGTGAGATGGCTTTTGCGGGTCGTTGCGGTCTTGAGATCGAACTGGAGGCATCGGACGCGGTGCTGCCGACTTTGTTCGCGGAGGAGGCGGGGGCGGTTTTCCAGGTCCGAGACGATGACATTCCAGTGCTTGATCGCGTGCTGGCACACCACGGCATCGCCCATCTGGCGCGTCCCGTTGCCAAGGTCACCTGGGAGCACCACGACGTGGTGGTGACAGTGGCCAGGCAAACCATACTCCGACAGCGTCGGGCTGATCTTCATCGAGCCTGGTCAGAAAGCAGTTACCGTTTGCAGGCGCTACGTGATGACCCAATCTGCGCGAAGGAAGCCTACGATAGTTTGCTTGATGACGATGATCCGGGGTTACATACGACAAGGCATTCGAGCGGGCATCCAAGCTTGTTCGCCGCGGCCATTGGACGCGGTGTGCGCCCGCGCATTGCCATTCTGCGAGAGCAGGGTGTTAACGGTCATTTGGAGATGGCTGCTGCCTTTGATCGTGTGGGATTCGAGGCGGTGGACGTCACCATGGGCGACCTGGTGTCGAAGCGCCATCGGCTGGAACAGTTCGTCGGCATGGCAGCTTGTGGCGGGTTTTCTTTCGGCGATGTGTTGGGGGCGGGCCGTGGTTGGGCTAAGACGATATTGCTTCAACCAGCCCTTAAGGCACAGTTTGCTGAATTTTTTTTAAGGCCAGACACGTTTGCGTTAGGAGTGTGCAATGGTTGTCAGATGTTAAGTGGATTGAAGACCTTAATTCCAGGCGCTGCGCATTGGCCTGTTTTCGTTCGTAATCGCTCTGAACAGTTTGAGGCGCGACTGGTGATGGCTGAAATTATGGAGAGCCGCTCGATTCTGTTTCGCGATATGTCAGGCACCCGTCTTCCGGTTGTGGTTGCTCACGGTGAGGGCCAAGTTAAGTTTGATCGTGCCGATGCACTGGATATGCTTGCCTTGGCGGGGCAACTGACGTTGCGCTACGTGGACAATCGTGGGCTACCTACGGTGCGTTATCCGGCCAACCCGAATGGGTCCGCGGGTGGAATTACCGGGCTGACGAGCGAGGAAGGACGGGTGACTATTTTGATGCCTCACCCGGAAAGGATATTTCGTACGCTCACCTGTTCGTGGCATCCCCGTGAATGGGGTGAGGACAGTCCCTGGCTTAAACTGTTTGAGAACGCGAGGGCATGGGTGGATTGAGAAGGCATCGTTCTGTCGTCTAGGAAGTGTTGCGTTTAGGCAACTTGGTCGAGCAAGCACTGAAGATGTGCATCGACAACGTCGGCCGATTCAATCTGCAGGAAATGACCACTGTCGGGCACGATTTCAATGACGGCACTGGAATACCGCTGTCGGACATGATCCAGCCAGGGTGTGGACTCGTCTTTACCGATAGAGACTCGATTACGCTCTTCGTTGACATAGGTGCTCTGAATGACCATCAGGGGCCGTACAAATGACCGAAGGGTGCTATCCAGTTGCTGAACGTCCCAAGCCACCATGCTGGCAAACCCCGCTCGGCCGACGGCCTCAGGTATGGCCAGTGCACGGTCGATCACGCGTTGTCGCAAACTGGCCGGTGCCTTTTCGGTAAACATCTGGTTGAAGAGGTGATGCACCAGCACAGGCCAACCGCCAGCTGCCTCGACGCTGGCGAGTGCGTCGTTGTAGGCTGACGCTCCATTAACGCCGGCAAAGCGACTGCCATCGACCAGCGCCACGGCATCTACACGCTCTGGCCGGCGCAGGGCGCTCGCCAGTGCCACGCGACAGCCCATGCTGTGACCGACCAGGACGCCATTTTGCACATTGAGCGAATCGAGCAGTTCAGCGATATCAGCCGCCCAGTTCTCAATAGAGACCGGCTCAACAGGTGCTGCAGAATATCCATGACCTTTAAGATCACAGCCGATCACTCGATAGCGGTCCTGGAAATGTGTGCGTTGATGTTCCCAATCGGTGGAATCACAACACAAGCCGTGAATGAAGCAGACGGTTTGTTTGGATAAAGAGGATCCAGTGACTTCGTAGTGCATGTGGCTGGCCATAGACCTCATATCAGGAGGATTCTTCGTCAGCTCGAGCACCTGCCTGGTGTTGCCATGGGCCAACGTACCCTTTCGACCAATCCGGTGGCAGTTCACACCCCCGGGGGTCATGACTCGCGTAGCGCGCCGGTTCACCGTGTACGATCACACCGTCGTATTGGTTGGCGAGCGGGTTAAAGGCATACGGCATTGAGTCGGCAGAGGAATACACATTAAGCAGTAGCGGTCGCATTCGTGTGGAATTATTTTCGTGTGACCCATGTATCACACGACAGTTTAGAACGACCACTGAACCGGCCGGACCGGTTAGATTCACGAGGTGATCCTGCCAGCCCGGTTCGAGATCTTCTTCGGGAATGCGTAACACCCAGTTGCGATTGTTGTCGTACATGCTGTGCAGGTCACCGCGATGAGACCCATTGATGGCCATTAATGGGCCCTGTTCAACGCCGCAATCTTCTAGGTAAAGGCCGATACTAATCGGACTGTAATCCGTATGGGGCCACGCCGGGATATCTTGGTGCCAGTCAAATTGATGTCCTACGTGTGGCCACTTGAAATTGAGTTTAGAGTGATAAAACTTAACGTTTGGGCCACATAGATCCGCAGCCAATTCGGCCATCGGCGATTCAGAGGCAAAACGCCAGAAGTCCGGGTGATGGCAGACCGGGTTATTGAGTCGTCGAAGTGCAGGTGCTTCCAGGCAGTGGCCGGATTCGAGCACGTAGACCGCGTTATTCTCTGTGATATGACGCGCCGATTCGATGCTCTCGGAAACCGCGTGTNGCAATCGTCTCAACCAGTTGTTGCCGACGAAACTTTCGAGCACGAGACTGCCATTAGCAAAGAACGCGGCTCGCTGTTCGCTGGTGATAGCCTTTGTCGGGTATTTCAATACGTCAGNTTCAAGCATCGTTTCCTCCAGGGCTTCGGGCGAGCAGTCGGCGCTAGAGTGCCGGGCGCTACATCGCTCCGTAGTTGGGGCCGCCACCGCCTTCGGGCGTTATCCAGGTAATGTTCTCGCTTGGNTCNTTAATGTCACANGTCTTGCAGTGGATGCAGTTCTGGGCATTGATCTGNAAGTGTGAACCTGCTTCATCCTTGAGGATCTCATAGACACCGGCCGGGCAGTAGCGTTGGGCGGGTTCTNCCCAGCGGGGTAGGTTAACCTCGAGAGGAATCGACGGATCCTCGAGACACAGATGGACAGGTTGATCTTCCTCGTGGTTGGTGTTCGTGAGAAAGACTGACGAATTCTTGTCAAAACTGAGAATNCCATCGGCAGGGGGGTAGGTGATCGGTTTGGCAGCAGAGGCTCTCCGGAGCGAACGGCTGTCGATCGAGCGGTCTTTAAGCGTAAAGGGCAGTTTTCCCCTGAACACGTTCTGGTCGAGAAAGTTGAATGCACCGCCAAGATAAGTCCCCATTNGATGCATGGCGGGTCCAAAATTTCGCGCTCGTTTNAGTTCCGTATGAAGCCAGGAAAGACGGAATTCGTTCTGGTAGTGGGCATGATCCTTACCACCAGGATCGCCCTCGGCGATGGCCTTGAACAAGGTTTCGGCGGCGATCATGCCNGATTTCATGGCGGTGTGGGTGCCTTTTATCTTGGCAAAGTTAAGTGTTCCCGCATCGCAACCCACCAGAATGCCGCCCGGTAAGGACATTTTAGGGAGCGAATTAAAGCCTCCCTTCGTGATAGCCCGCGCGCCGTAGGCGAGTCGCTCCCCGCCCTCCAGATACTGACGTACGGTGGGGTGCAGTTTGAATCGTTGCAGTTCGTCAAATGGGTTGAGGAAGGGGTTGTTGTAGTTGAGGTCGACGATTAATCCCAGAGCGACCTGGCAATCTTCCAGGTGATACAAGAACGAGCCGCCGGACGCGCCGTGTTCCGCAAGTGGCCAACCGGCGCCATGCTGAACAAGTCCGGGTCGATGCTTCTCGGNNGGTATTTGCCAGAGTTCCTTCAGGCCGATACCGTAGTGCTGCGGTGTAGAGGCGNTATCCAGACCATAGGTATCAATGAGTTGTTTACCGAGGTGTCCCCGACACCCTTCTGCAAACACCGTATAGCGGGCATGTAGTTCCATGCCCGGCTCATAAGTATTTTTCTTTTCACCCGAAGCCGAGATTCCCATTTCCCCGGTAATGACGCCTTTTACGCTGCCGTCGTTGGAGAACAGTAATCGGCTGGCCGCAAACCCTGGGTAAATATCAACTCCCAGATTTTCGGCCTGTTCGCCCAGCCAGCGAACGACCTTACCGAGGCTGACGATATAGTTCCCCGTGTTGTGCATGCTGCGTGGCAACAAACTGTTCGGCACTCGAAATGCACGCTCTGGCCCGCTAAAAAAGAAGAACTCATCTTCGGTGACTGGGGTTAACAAAGGGGCGCTTTGGGCAGCCCAATCAGGAAACAATTCATCCAGTGCTCGTGTTTCAATGACCGCGCCCGATAGCGTGTGCCCACCGATCTCAGCGGCTTTTTCAAGAATCACGACTTGCAGGGAATGGTTATTTTCCTCGGACAGTTGCATCAAGCGACAGGCCGTGGCGAGCCCGGCGGGTCCGCCGCCGACAATCAGGACATCGACCTCCATCGNTTCACGTTGGGCGGTCTCAATGGTATCTTGCATGGATTTGGGTCACCTAAGTGATCATCAGTGCCGAGTACTGGGCGCCTTACCGATCATGAGTTACGAAGTATTCCCTTCAATCTGTTATATAGCGGGCTGGTTTNATTGTACTGGATCAGTCTCGTGATCAGAATGCTGGCGCTTGATATTGATGGAACGCTCACTACCAGTGAACGATCTATCTCCGACAGNACCTGCGCGGCTGTGCGCAAAGCGNTGGACAGTGGGCTCGAGGTCGTGCTCGCCACTAATCGTCGATATCGCTCCTCGTTATTGATTGCCGATCAGTTAGGCGTGGTCGTGCCAGTGGTGTGTGTCGGGGGGGCCTTGGTTAAGGGAAAAACCGGTGAAACCGTCGTTTGTGAGTCNTTTCCCGCCGCTGCGGTGCAGCGAATTATTCAGATTGCACGGGCTGAGAAGCAGTCGCTGATCGTGCATCATGACGCCGACCTGTCACAGACTCGCGATTTCGTACTGGACGATAACGNCCCCTGGAANATNTATACAGCGCGTTATTTCAGCGAATATGAATCGGTCGCATGGGTTGGTGATGCACAGATACTGTCCNCCCGCATCAAACCCATCGGTGCGACGTTGTTTGGCGAAGAACAGGTATTACGGGATGTTGAGCGGCAAGTAACGCGCGATTGTCCGGGGGTGGTGTTAACGATCATTCGTGAGGTCGATGGTTTTGGTTGGTCCTGTGCTGTGTCACAACGTCACGTCACNAAATGGACTGGTTTATCTCGCCTTGCCGCCGAGTCTGGGTTCACGCCTGCTGAAGTNTGCGCTGTGGGAGATGAACTGAACGATCTTGCGATGATAGAGGGCGCTGGTATGTCGGTGGCGATGGGTAACGCCCACCCCCAGGTTAAGGCCCGGGCAACCTGGGTGACTGATTCAAACGATCACGATGGTGTGGTAACAGTGATTGAGCGTCTACTCGCCGATATGAGTTAACGAATATCAGTCGATTGCCGCAGGCGATTAATGGTGCGCTTGGCAGTGGGTTTGATGTCTAGAACATCAAGGCTGACATCGATCGCCGTCACACTATGAGTCAGATCGCCGACCGAAATGATNTCCACGCCGGTTTCCGCAACGGATACGATNGTGTCTTCATTGATGCCNCCTGAAGCCTCGGTNATTGCCCGGCCATTNACAATTTTCATCCCTTGGCGGACTTCNTCNAGATCCANNTTGTCGAACATGATGANNTCGACGTTCGCTGCGAGGGCTTCTTCAACCATTTCCATTGATTCGCATTCCACTTCGATNTTNAANGTGTGTTGTGCACGTTTGCGTATGGTCTCGACAGCAGNGGTAATGCTGCCGGCNAGTTTNATATGGTTGTCCTTGATGAGAATACAGTTGTTCAAATTAAAGATNTGGTTGTGNGCNCCNCCNACNCGCACGGCATATTTTTGAACCATNCGTATNCCCGGCCANCCNTTGCGNGTGTCNGTCACCCGCACGTCAAAATCCTTGACCAAATTGACGTAGTGGTTAACCTTGGTGGCGAGNCCNGAGAGTTGNTGAATCCAGTCGATGGCGGCACGTTCGATAGNGAAAAATGTCGACGCACGNGCCGTAATCTTGAGAAAAATGCTNCCCGGTTCAACGATGTCACCGTCGNTCACCGCGTGTTCAATTTGCGCTTCGGGTTCGACCAGTTTGATGGTTTCATCTGCCAGCAGTAGCCCNCAGGCGATGCCATGAGCTTTAGAGTAGATTTGGCCGGTGAGGACGGGGTCGTCCTGTTCGGTCAGGAAGCCACCGGTGGTATCTCCGGCAGACAGTTCTTCACGCAGGCCCTGTTCGACCAGGGGTCGGATCATAAAACGATTGAGTNGCATTGGNTATCTCGATCTTCGGTGTTGTCTTAAATTGTCCNGGGTGAGCGTCGCAAAATGTAAGGNTTACTCCACTAGAGCCTGTTTGTAGATAGTGCCATCTTTCATAATGAGTTTGATGTTGTCACGGCATTGAAGCAGTTTGATGTCCGACAAGGGGTCACCCTCAACGACCACNACATCAGCCAGGCGACCCGGTTCGAGTGCGCCCAGGTCAGGTCGTTGCATGCATTGCGCAGCCCGACCTGTCGCACAAACAATAGCTTCCATGGGTGATATACCGAGCCAATCGACCATGTACTCGAGCTCAACAAGATTGTTGCCCGTCATCAGGCGGTGAGACTGGTCACTGCCCATAGCCACTTTCACGCCGCGCCGTACTGCATCACGCCATAGCGATCGCTGTTTCTCGAAGAGCGAGAGTATTTCATTATCTTTTTTTTCTTCATCACCCAATTGTTGTGTGCTCCACTGGGCGTTTGTTTTTCTGTGTTGAACGGAAAGGGGGACAAGCGCGATGGTGGGTACCCACCAGGTGTCCTGATCAATCATTCGGTCGACACATTCTTCGTCGATAAACCANCCATGTTCGATGGAATGAACTTTTGCCTCGAGTGCGCGCTTTATACCAGAGGTGCCCTCCGCATGTACGGCGACCGTCTTTCCTTTATTTGCAGCCTCTTCGACCGCAACGCGTATTTCTTCTACCGTGTATTGGGGTTCGTCCCAACTGTCAGTTACAGACGTGATTCCACCGCTCGTGCAGACTTTGACAAAGTCNGCACCCGCCATAAGAACATGGCGGACCAGTTTCCGAATNTCCTCGGGGCCGTCTGCAACAGGGCTGTGCAACCAGGCTCTTTTAGGTATGTGCATGCCTGCCGGGACCCAGTAGTCTCCATGGCCNCCGGTTTGGGAAATCATCAAGATGCTGATCTGCAAACGGGGTCCGGGAATCAGCTGTTCGTCGATGGCCGCACGGAAACCCGCGTCAGCACCACTCATTTCTCTAGCGCTGGTAATTCCGCAGGCCAANGTTTCTTCAATAATTTGGGTTGAACGAAGAATGTTGTAACTGGGTGTGTTTAATAGATGTTGTTTTACATCTCGGGCACGGTAGGTCGAATGGACATGGCAGTCGATTAGGCCAGGCAATACGGTATGGCCCGCGGCGTCGATGGTATTTGCATCGGCAGGAATTGTGACGTCGGCTGCAGGACCGGCCGCGGCAATNCGATCNCCGACGATTACGACCGTGCTATTAGGGATAGGNTCGCTATCCAGACCGGTAACGAGCTGGCCGCCCGTGATTGCGGTTGTCATGAGTAAGAATAAGAAAGTTCAGGAATGGTGAGTCAGTGAAGCTGCAAGGGGTATTGTAGTCACCCAAGCCAATACCTCGCATCCTCAAAAACTGTAAGGTGAAATACTATAGTGAGTCGACCNTAACGGTACCGACTGGATTCGGTCATAAAGGAAGGGTGCGATGAACCTTGAAAACGTAGCAGCAGTGGTTACTGGCGGTGGATCCGGTCTGGGTAGGGCGACGGCCAGAGCCCTTGCCCAACGGGGTGCTCGCGTGGGGGTCATTGATCTTGACGAGAACGCGGCAACTGCAGTTGCCAACGGCATCGATGGACTTGCCATTGCTTGCGATGTTTCAGATGCAGAATCTGCCGCGTCAGCAGTAGATCGGGTGGTCGAGCAATTCGGCGTACCGCGAGTATTGGTCAACTGTGCGGGGATTGGTGTTGCCGCCCGCATCGTGGGGCGTGATGGACCGCATAGTCTGGATCTGTTTGCAAATGTAATCCGGGTGAATCTGATTGGCACCTTCAACCTGCTGCGGTTAGTGTCGGCTCACATGGTGGCGCTCGAGCCGATAACCGAAAGCGGCGGTCGTGGCGTGATTGTTAATACGGCTTCGGTGGCGGCCTATGAGGGACAGGTTGGCCAAGCCGCTTACAGTGCATCAAAGGGTGGAGTGGTCGCCTTGACCTTGCCCGCAGCTCGNGAGCTGGCGAGCAGTGGTATCCGCGTACTCACTATTGCACCTGGCATGATCGCAACGCCAATGTTCGAAGGACTGTCACAGGAGGTGCAGGATCAACTGGCGGCCCAGGTACCGTTCCCCAGACGATTGGGTCATCCTAAGGAGTTTGCGGCTCTGGTAGAGCACATCATTGATAATGAGATGCTCAATGGCGAAGTCATCCGTCTCGATGGAGCGATTCGAATGCAGCCCCGGTGACGTTTNGTTTTTTTACTCGTCGTTCAGTGCTAGCGTTCTTTCACGTAGTTTGAANTTCTGCACCTTGCCGGTGCTGGTTTTCGGCAAAGGTCCGAAGAGCACTGTTTTCGGCNCTTTAAACCGGGCCATGTGCTCACGACAGAAGTCGATCACCTGCGATTCGGTAATATCAGAGAGACCTTGTTTCAGGGTTACGAATGCGCAAGGCGTTTCGCCCCATTGTTCATCAGGTCGGGCGACCACTGCCGCTTCAAGTACCGCCGGGTGACGATACAGAACATCTTCAACCTCAATGGATGAGATATTTTCACCGCCAGAGATAATAATGTCCTTGGAGCGATCTTTGAGTTGTATGTAGTGATCCGTGTGCATAACCCCAAGGTCGCCGGAATGAAACCAGCCACCGGCAAATGCNGCTGCCGTCGCTTCGGGGTTTTTAAGATAACCCTTCATCACGTTGTTGCCCCGAAACATGGCTTCGCCCATGGTTTCGCCATCTGCCGTGACGGCGGTCATGGTTTCTGGGTCGAATATTTCNAACTGGTCCAGCACATGNTAAGGCACACCCTGGCGTGAATTNTTTTCGGCCCGGGCGTCGGTGCTCAGTGCATTCCAACTTTCGTGCCANGCGCAAATGACGGCCGGCCCGTAGGTTTCTGTCAGGCCATAGACATGGGTCACCAGGAAGCCAGCAGATTCCATGGCAGCAAGTACTGCGGCCGGCGGTGGTGACGCGGCGGTCATGACGCGGACAACCTGATTAAAGTCACGTTTTTCACTTTCCGGGGCATTGATCAGCATTCCCAAGACGACAGGTGCACCACAAAAGTGTGTGATGCCGGCATCCGCAATGGCATCATAGATGGGCGCCGGTTCAACTTTGCGCAGGCAGACACTAGTCCCGGCAACGGCGGCTAGCGCCCACGGAAAGCACCAGCCGTTGCAGTGAAACATCGGCAAAGTCCAAAGGTAGACGGGATGATGCGCCATCTCCCAGCCGATGAGGTTGCTGATCGCGTTCAGATAGGCCCCACGATGATGATAGACAACCCCTTTGGGCTTGCCGGTCGTACCAGAGGTGTAATTAAGAGAGATTGCCTGCCACTCGTCAGCGGGTAGGGACCAAGCGAAGTTCGGATCCCCCTCGGCAAGTAATGCTTCGTATGTGATCTCTCCAATGCAGCCGTCTTTAGGTCCCAGTGGGTCGTCGATATCAATGACCAGGATGTCGCGGCCGGTTTTTTCCACCGCGTCCGTCATCACTTCGAAGAATTCGGAATCTGTGATCAAGGCTTTGGCTTCACCGTGGTCGAGAATAAAAGCCAGGGTATCGGCATCGAGACGGATATTGAGCGTGTTCAGCACCGCACCCGCCATGGGTACGCCAAAATGCGCCTCATACATGGCCGGTACATTGGGTGACATGATGGCGACGGTATCGCCCATTCTGATGCCGCGGCGCGTGAGGGCAGAGGCTAGTTGGCGACAGCGACGGTAAGTATCGGCCCAGTTCTGTCGCTGTGGTCCATGCACCAGTGCNGTGTGTTNNGGGTAGACACGAGCCGTGCGGCGGATAAAACTGAGCGGACTCAGCGCGGTGAAGTTGGCTTCACAACGCTCGAGACCCACCTCATAAATGGAGTCGACGTGGCTCAAAGCAATTCTCCTTTTGTCGTATCCATTTGCTGGATACACGATGCACCGGCTTGTTTGACTACAGCGACATTATAGATAAATGACGGTGGTTGCCAGTCGCTGCTAGTCTCCAAACACAGTGGGCAAAACGTATTGCCTCTTAGCCAGTACCGTACGGACTCGGTCTGGGTAGTCACTGATGATGCCATCGACCGCATAGTCCACCATGGTCTCGATATGCGTTATTTCATTGACAGTCCAGGTGTGGACTTCAAGTCCCAACGATTGGGCCTCGGCGACCCGTGAACGCGTAAGATCCTGAAAGCACGGGCCCCAGTAATGCCCGCCTGCAGCGGCGATGGCCTGTGGCAGGTTATGACTGAATTGCGCGGGGTCGTAACCATCAAGCCAAGGGGAAGCGCTGTTCGCATGCGCAGTGATGGTGTCGAAGTCTGGTTGTGCGCTGGTTAGAAATCCAGTGGGTAGTTTGTCCGTTAATGCATGAATTTGACGCAGCACACGCCAGTCAAAAGACTGGACCCAACATTGATTCATCAGGCCGAGAGTGTTGAGTTCATCAACCAGGGTGGTTGCCCAGTCTGTCGGTGTTGGTCCTTGTTCAGGTTTTAACGGATCAGATTTAATCTCGAGATTGAGTAATAAACCATCATCGAGTGCCGGCGCTACCCGATCACGGAGCATCGCAAGATCAGGAATGGTTTGCCCATCCCGGGCGGTTTGACAGGGAAAACGTTTAAGGATGGACGATTCGGGTCGGGCATGACCCATATCGAATTGCTGAAGCGCTTCAAACGTATAATGATCAAGCGGTTTGGTGGGGGGGGTGAGCCAAGTGCCTGCCTTGATGCGTGTCAGGTCAGGATTAAGCTTTCTGTCGTGGTGGATGACGATCTTTCCATCTCCGCTCATTCGAAGGTCCAGCTCCAGTACATCGACGCCCACCTTAAGCGCGCAGGCAAAACCTGCCAGGGTGTTCTCTGGAGCCAGTCCGCGTGCACCGCGATGGCCATGGATCAGGATGCGTGGTTGAAGTTGGGAGTTCATGGAACACACGATACACCGTAAAATATAGGCCACAAGAGGGCGCCTTGCCGGGCGGCATTAATACCGGGTGTGTCGACGTTATTGTGCATTTCGGAGTAATGAACCCATGAACCTATCTCAGCAGCGTGGACATGAGTGGCTTGCCACGCAGGGATTCAACCTGCAGGCCGTTATGCGGGCAGACCAATGGCCGCAGCGGCTTCGGCAGTCCATGGAGGACTGCCAGGTGAACATCGAATCCAGCCGCCGGTTTGTGATGCTGGGCGCTGGGGGTAGTCTTTTGTGGCAACAGCTCGGCGATGATTTTACGGACAGCGGTCATCCATTGGATACGTTTTCGGTAAATGCCGCTGGTCGTGTGGTAACCGAGTATTGGGGTGGTGGAGAGGTGGAGATCCTTTATCCGGGGCCGATACCGGTGCCCTTGCAGCAGCTTGGCGTGTTTGCGGGTTGGAGTCACGTGTCGCCCCTCGGGATTGGCATTAACACGGAGTTTGGCACTTGGTTTGCGTACCGGGCGCTGTTTGCCCTGGATAATCCGTTGCAGGAGACGGTGCCGCTGGCTTCGCAAGGAACACCGTGCGATCGATGCGTGGAAAAACCGTGCCGAAGTGCGTGCCCAGCGGGAGCAGTACGATTGCACAAGTCTTTCGACCTGGATCGCTGCGTTTCGCATCGCCTGAAATTCGCCTCGTCTTGCGCAGATCGGTGTCTCGCCCGGCTTGCCTGCCCCGTTGGACAGGATTGGCGTTACGACGAGGATCAGCTCGTTTATCATGGCCGGCGTTCACTGGCCAGTCTGCGGGCGTGGCGTGAACAGAAATCCGATTGAACTTGATGGTCGCTATCATTCGGGCGCTCTCACCGACGGGATGGTGGTAATGATCGAATCGTTTCACGGATTGCTCGCGTGGTAAGCGCCGAAGCACCGAGTTCGCGCATCGTGCGTTGTCTTCTGCTGGTTTTAATAGGCCTCGGGTTGGGCGTTATATCGTATCCGGCGTTCACAGATGATGCGGATGATGCGTTTGCCGCGGGTAACTTTCAAAAGGCACTTGAGATCTGGTTGCCTCGTGCCTATGAGGGCGACACGGAAGCACAGTTTCGTGTTGCACTGATGTTCGATAGTGGAAAAGGTGTGGTGCAAAATGCGCGTGAGGCGGCGTACTGGTTTACTCACGCCGCAGAGTTAGGACATACGGGGGCACAGTATCGTATTGGAGTTATCCATCTTTCTGGTCTCGGAGCCCCCAAAGATCTGGCCAGGGCGCTTGGCTGGTGGCGTCTTGCGGCCGATGGCGGTAATGCGGACGCGCAATATGGACTNGGCCGGGCCTGTCTTTACGGNATNGGTCTGCCAAAAGATCGCNCGNAAGCGATNACATGGTTAAAAGCTGCNGCTGGGNTGGGCCATGCTCAGGCCATACGGTTGTTGAAGAGTNTGGGGGATCAGGNTGCGGCCACTTCACAGAATANACCCGCAGTGTATTTCAGAGTNGGTGCCTCGCCGCTTCACGTCCATGCTTCGTTTAANCGCCTTTCTCCCATTGTCGATCGGCTNTCCTCNGGTGCACTGGTGCAGTTAGTGGAGCGCCGATCGGGGTGGGTTAAAGTGCTNGTGGGCCNGGGTTTTCGACTGTGGCTCGATGGGGCACAACTCAGTGGAGACAGCACGCGCGGCTGGCGCACGGGAGCGCAGGTCAAGGTGTTTGCCGAAGTGTCCCCGCGGGATGCGTCTCCTGTAGTGGGTGAAATTGAGTCGGGTGTGTCGCTAGATGTTCTTGACTGGCGAGGAGGGTGGGCACAGATTCAGGCTCCGATAGAGATAGGAGGTTGGGTGGAAGCTTTGGGGTTGGTGGCAGCGACTGAAACGGAGGCTGTTTTGCATGCCGAATGGCGTGTTGACGATGCCCCATTCAACACCACTGCACAAAAGNCGGTGGTNGCCGCTTCGAGTGCGAATGCGGACGTCGNCCCCATNAACGTNACTCAAGCGGGGCCCCCAGACTCACCCGCATCCGGGCACTTAACAGCCGTGCCATCGCGGGATAACGTGGCTGAGCCGTTGCCCCAGGCCACGCCGGTCGTTACAACCCGAAAGGCAGTAACGGATGCGGNTATGCCTATTCGTGATTCGACGAAAGGTGAGGCTATTATGAGCCGACGACTTCGGTCGATTCAGTCAAATACCTATGAGTGGCTATTTTCGCAGGACAACAGTCGATACACCATCGAACTNTTTAGCGCCACCAGTGAGGTATTGGTCCGCCAATTCATTCGGTCGCACGAGTTTGTTGACGGGGTGCATTATTTCCGAACTCAAGAGCATGGTAAAACCTGGTATACGGTTGTGCACGGTTCTTACAAAGATGTCGGTGACGTGCGGGCAGCTCTCCGTCAGTTGCCAGTCAAGTTGGAGAGTACTCGTGTTCGACGAATGCGGGAATTGCACGAATGGGCTTGTCAGCATCTTGACCTTGTCGTTGCGAGACGGGCAAAAGATACGCCGGCGGCGTGCAAGGGCGATGGCAAGGTTTGAGGTGAAGCGCTCGTAAAGATAAAGTGTTGGAACGCACGTCGTGCCAAGATAAGGACAGGTCGTCCCGACTACACGCAACAAGATAGAAAGGGTTTTACCTTATAGGTGGCGTGGCCTCTGAAGAACGCGTCGTACGGGGAAGCGGGTTTTCAAATTTTCGTATAGGGACTGTCTATGTTTTACGTATCCGATCGAATAAAAGGTTTTGATGACGAACTGTGGAATGCTATCCAGGGTGAGTGTCAGCGACAGGAAGAGCATGTCGAATTGATTGCTTCAGAAAACTACACCAGTCCCAGAGTACTGGAAGCGCAGGGGTCAGTACTGACCAATAAATACGCAGAAGGTTATCCGGGTAAGCGTTATTACGGAGGTTGCGAGTTTGTCGACATTGCTGAGCAGCTTGCTATTGACCGCGCAAAGCAGTTGTTTGATGCCGCTTATGTCAATGTCCAGCCGCACTCCGGCTCGAGTGCTAATGCGGCAGTTTATATGGCACTGCTTGATCCGGGTGACACAGTCCTGGGCATGAGTCTTGCTCACGGTGGGCATCTCACGCATGGCGCTGCCGTCAATTTCTCAGGCAAGTTGTATCAGGCTGTTCAGTATGGCCTCGACGATAGTGGCGGAGAAATCGATTATGAGCAAGTTGCGTCCCTAGCTCATGAGCATCGGCCGCGCATGATCATGGCGGGATTTTCGGCCTACAGTCGAATCGTTGACTGGCAGCGGTTTCGGGATATCGCAGATTCCGTTAATGCGTATCTGGTGGTCGATATGGCACATGTAGCGGGATTGGTGGCAGTGGGTCTTTACCCCAGCCCCGTGCAGATTGCAGATGTCACCACAACGACTACCCACAAGACGTTGCGTGGTGCCCGTGGGGGTATGATCCTGGCACGGTCCAACGAGACGGTTGAGAAGAAATTGTCCTCACTTGTTTTTCCAGGCACTCAAGGAGGCCCCTTGATGCATGCGATAGCGGGTAAAGCGGTCGCCTTCAAGGAAGCGCTAGAGCCTTCCTTTACAGCCTATCAGCAACAGGTGCTCGATAATGCGCGAGCAATGGCCGATGCACTAGTGGAGCGGGGTTACCAGATTGTGTCCGGCGGTACTGACAACCACCTGTTTCTGCTCGACCTCATCGATAAGAATATCACGGGTAAAGACGCCGATGCGGCGCTAGGGCGCGCTAACATCACGGTGAATAAAAACACGGTTCCCAATGATACGCGTTCACCCTTTGTCACCAGTGGATTGCGCTTAGGGTCACCTGCCAGTACGACGCGCGGATTCAAGGAAGTCGAAATGCGAATGGTGGCTAACTGGATTGCAGATATATTGGACAGTCTTGGGGATGAGTCTGTAGTCGACGCTGTACGCGAGCAAGTTAAAACGTTGTGTGCTCGACACCCTGTATATCGTTCGAGCTGACGTGCTTCGTGTGAGTTCCCTTTGTGATTGCACCAGTGGGCCAGNGTGACGGNTGACTAAACGCTACTCCATTTTCAGNCTGGCTCGGAATGCGCTCAGTCATCACGAGAACTGGCAGGAGGCATGGCGCAGCCCACAGCCACAACCCGAATACGATGTGGTTATCGTCGGCGGTGGAGGTCATGGGCTTGCGAGCGCGTACTATCTGGCGAGAAATTTTGACGTCGGGCGCATTGCGGTTGTTGAAAAAGGCTGGATTGGTGGTGGTAACACTGGTCGCAACACGACCATCGTTCGGTCGAATTATCTGTGGGACGAAGCCGCACACCTGTATGAGAAATCACTCCAGTTGTGGGAAGGTCTTAGCCAGGAATTGAATTACAACGTTATGTTCAGTCAGCGTGGCGTAATGAATCTTGGGCATACGCTGCAGGACATGCGTGACATCGTGCGACGGTCAAGTGCGAACCGTCTCAACGGCATTGACAGCGAAGTCCTGACGCCCACGGACATCAAGCGGCGGGTGCCGGCCATCGATATCGCGCCGAGTGCCCGTTATCCGATTCTGGGCGCTTCTTTTCAACCCCGTGGCGGTGTCGCGCGACACGACGCGGTTGCCTGGGGTTTCGCTCGCGCAGCCGATCAGCTCGGGGTCGACATCATTCAGAACTGCGAGGTCACCGGCATACGACAGGTCGATGGGGCTGTCACGGCGCTTGAAACCAGTCGCGGCTTGATTAGAACAAAAAAAGTCGGAGTGGTCGCAGCGGGGCACTCCAGCGTGATGGCGGCGATGGCGGGTCTGCGGTTGCCGATCGAGAGTCATCCGCTTCAGGCGCTCGTTTCGGAGCCGTTAAAGCCAGTCTTGGATACGGTCATTATGTCTAATGCCGTGCACGGTTATATCAGCCAATCGGACAAGGGAGAACTGGTTGTCGGTGCGGGCATTGACGCGTATACCAGTTACGGCCAGCGTGGAAGCTATGGCATTATCGAAGGCAATATCGCGGCGATCGTGACGTTGTTTCCTTCATTCAGTCGAGTCCGCATGTTGCGCCAGTGGGGAGGGATTGTCGATGTGTGTCCTGATGCGTGCCCCATCATCGGTAAGACACCGGTTCGAGGGCTCTATTTCAACTGCGGTTGGGGAACGGGAGGATTCAAGGCAACTCCTGGATCGGGCTGGGTGTTTGCACACACCTTGGCGAGGGATGAGCCACATTCGCTCAACGCCGCCTTTTCGTTGGAACGTTTTTATACAGGCGCCTTGATTGATGAGCATGGCGCGGCGGGTGTCGCGCATTAGTGGTTATGGTTCTTACGCCTGAAAAAACCACAGGACGGTGGTGAGATGCTTGAAATCGAATGTCCTTGGTGCGGTGCTTGCGATCAGAGTGAGTTCAGCTATGGCGGTGAAGCGCATATTGCTCGACCGAAAACGCCTGCTGATTTGTCGGATCAAGAATGGGGTGATTATCTGTTTAACCGCGAAAACCCGAAAGGTTGGCATCGAGAGCAGTGGTGCCACACGGCGGGATGTCGACGCTGGTTTAATGCGGTCCGCGACACCGTGACTTGCAGGATCAAAGCCTATTACCAGATGGGCACTGTCCCGCCCGAGGAGGATGACCGTTGAGCCAGCGTTGGCGACTGGCGACTGGCGGGTGTATCAATCGGTCACGCCCACTCAGGTTTTTTTTCAACGGTCGGGTACTGACTGGATACGAGGGTGATACCTTAGCATCGGCGTTGATCGCCAATGGTATTCGTACTGTGGCGCGGAGTTTTAAGTATCACCGTCCGCGAGGCATTGTTGGGGTTGGGGCTGAAGAACCGAACGCTATTTTCCAGGTGGGCGAAGGGCGCAAGACAGTGCCGGGATTGCGTGCGACGCAGGTGGAACTGTATGAAGGACTCACGGCTCATTCGGTCAATGGTTGGCCCAGTGTGGAATTCGATCTTTATGCCATTAATGATCTGATTGGCGGCCTGTTACCGGCCGGTTTTTATTACAAGACGTTCATGTGGCCGCGCTCCTTCTGGAAGCGTTATGAGCACCGTATCCGTCAGGTGGCGGGTCTGGGTCGGGCCCCTGACGCATCCGATCCGGATACCTATGACAAGCGCAATCTTCATTGCGATGTGCTCGTGGTGGGTGCTGGCCCTTCAGGACTGATGGCCGCCTTGACGGCAGCGCGTTCTGGTGCTCGAGTGATTGTGGCCGATGAGCAGTCAGAGTTTGGCGGTGGCTTGCTGGGTACAGGTCTTGAGATCGGCGGAATGGAGGCTGGAAAATGGGTTCAGAAGATGGTGGAGGCTCTGGAAAAATGGCCTGAAGTCATGATGCTCTCTAGAAGCACTGTTACCGGTTATCACGACCATAATTTTTTGGTCATCAATGAAAGGCGCACCGATCATCTCTCCAATCCTGTGCCTTTGATGTCGAGAGAACGGATGTGGCGTGTTCGTGCAAAGCAGGTGGTTCTCGCCACCGGCGCGATCGAACGCCCTCTAGTGTTTGCGGACAACGATCGACCGGGAGTGATGTTGGCCTCGGCAGTTTCTGTTTACATGCAGCGTTATGCGGTTCTGCCAGGTCGGTCGTTAGTCATTTTTACCAATAATGATTCTGCTTACCGTGTGGTGCACGATGCGATTAATGCAGGGGCTATTGTAAAGGGTGTTGTTGACCTTCGAGATGGTGCTGCCTCAGCAGCGGCTGATGCGGCGCGACGCGTCGGTGTGCCGGTTTACCGCGGCCATGTGGTGACGGCGGTTAAATCCGGTTTTAGCGGCGTGAATAGAATCAATATCGGTCGTCTCTCGGCTGATGGCCGAAGTGTGGTTGCGCATAAGGGCTCGATTGAGTGCGATGTTCTGGCCATGTCCGGCGGCTGGAATCCAACCGTCCACCTGCATGCACAGTCAGGTGGTCGGCCTGTATTTGATGAAGCGAAAGCCTGTTTTTTGCCAGGATTTTCTGTGCAGGCGGAGCGCTCCACTGGAGCGTGCGCGGGAGAATTTGATCTATCTCTGTGCCTGGTCAGAGCGGTCGAGGCGGCATTCGAGGCGCTTCGCCAGGTGGGCATTGATCCTGTCACCGTGGATACACCGGGGACGGCGCAGCACACTGAGGCACCGCTGCGAGCGTTATGGAGTATTCCAGGCGATCGAGCGATGCCAAGAGGCAAGAAGTTTGTCGATTATCAGAATGACACGACCGAGGCCGATATTCGCCTGGCCGCACGCGAGGGCTATCGTTCGATCGAACACGTTAAGCGTTATACGGCCCTGGGGTTTGGGACTGACCAGGGCAAGCTCGGTAACGTTAATGGCATGGCGATACTGGCGGATGCGCTTGGTCAGAGCCCGAGTGCGATCGGTACCACCACCTATCGACCCAATTACACGCCGGTTACTTTCGGGGCCATCGCCGGCCGTGCTGTGGGCGAGGTCCTGTTCGACCCGATTCGACGGACACCGATGCATGAGTGGCACGTTGAGAATGGAGCGGCCTTTGAAGACGTCGGCCAGTGGAAAAGACCGTGGTACTACCCGCTTCCTGGAGAGGACAGGGAAAAGGCGGTGTCCCGGGAGTGTCTGGCCACTCGCCACAGCGTAGGCATACTCGACGCATCGACGCTTGGCAAGATCGAGATTACCGGTCGTGATGCTGCCGAATTGCTGGACCGTATCTACACCAACGCCTGGAAGTCGTTGCCGGTCGGGCGCTGTCGTTATGGTCTGATGCTGGGGGAAGACGGTATGGTGATGGACGATGGTGTGACGTCACGGCTGTCGGAACACCGCTATCTTATGACCACCACCACGGGTGGGGCTGCGCACGTATTGAACTGGTTGGAACGCTGGCTACAGACGGAGTGGCCAGAATTGAAGGTTTTCCTCACATCGGTAACAGACCGTTGGGCAGTGACCAGTATTGCCGGACCCAAGAGCCGCGAACTGCTGGAGAGTCTAAGTGAAGGCATCGATTGCTCTCCCGAGGCCCTGCCGTTCATGAGTTTTTGCGAGGGTCGNGTGGCGGGTATAGCGGCGCGCGTGTTTCGCATCAGTTTCAGCGGTGAAGTAGCCTATGAGATCAATGTCAGTGCAGACCAGGGCTTGTTGTTATGGCGCACGGTCATGGAGGCGGGTAAGTCTTTTGGCATTACACCTTACGGGACCGATGCCATGCACGTGCTTCGGGCAGAGAAAGGCTACGTGATTGTCGGCCAGGACACCGATGGATCGGTGACACCCATTGACCTGGGTATGGACTGGATCGTGTCGAAGAAGAAGGATTTCATCGGTAAGCGGTCACTTTTTCGTGCCGATACCGCCCGCGATAACCGAAAGCAGTTAGTGGGTCTTAAAACCGAAGATTCAACGGTTGTGTTGCCCGAGGGAGCGCAGTTGGTGAATGGGTTTTCCAGCAGTCGGCCCGTACCGATGGTGGGTCACGTGACATCAAGTTATTTCAGTGCCACGTTAGAACACTCCATTGCGCTTGCGCTGATCAAAGGCGGGCGTGCTCGACTCGGGGGAAGCGTTTACGCGCCATTGATGGATGGCCAACTGATCAAAGCCACGATTACTGAGCCGGTCTTTTATGATTCGGACAACGTACGACAGAGGGGTTGAGTGCATGGGCTGGTTTAAACGTGATTTTATTCGCTGTCTTGGGGTGTTTTGTCTGGGGTTTGGTTTGGCTGTGTCGGCCTCAGATTTTGAGAAGGAAGGGCGCTGGGCCGAAGAGGTTGTGGATCAGCTGTTTGACGGCGAGCCGGTGTGGTTGCTCACCGATTCGGTGCGATTTCTTAGCTTACATGTGGTNCCNGAATCNGGNCATGGNGGCGGGTTGCTCATTTTGCATGGNCGAGGTGTGCATCCCGACTGGCCACAGGTGGTCAACCCCNTNCGCGTCGCATTGGCAGAGGCTGGCTGGCACACTCTGNCGTTGCAGTTGCCTGTGTTAGCGAATGGGGTGCCAGGGACTGATTACAAAGCGCTTTTACCCGAAGTGCGCCCCCGCATTGAGGCGGGTCTTAAGTTTCTCGAGCGGACAACGTCAGGTCCCTGGTTTGTCGTTGCTCACAGCATGGGTTCAACGATGGCGGTTCATGCATTAACGCAGATGCCCGCGTTGCCTGTGACGGGGATGGCCCTGATTGGTCTCGGTAGCGGACAGGGCGGAGGCGGCTTGGATCCTGATGGCACGGTCTTTAGCGGCTTGTCGGTACCCGTGCTTGATCTTTTTGGTGAACAGGATTTTGAAGGAGTGATACGCGGTGCCGGTGCGCGCGCAAAGTTGGATCACCGTTTCGACTATACCCAGGTCAAACTTGACGGCGCCGATCACTTTTTCGATGGCCACGAGACGGAACTGATCGCTGTAGTGTCGGGCTGGTTGAATCAGAAATTGGCACAGTGACGTGGCGCCGTTGATGACAAAGGAGNCGAAGCCGTGACGACCGNTGTGNCAGGGCAANCNGCGCTTGATTTCCCCCTGGGGGGGCGTGTCGTGTCAGGCGTTGAGGGCAGGANCGATGTGTGGTTTGAAGAATATTCGGCACTGACCCATCTCAACCTGCGCGGTAATCTTGAAGACCCTGGTTTTACCGCGAGTGTTACTGGANTCCTGGGCATTGCCCCACCTGGAGTGCCGAATCGAGTGGCGCGCACGAGCGAGACTTGTCTTCACTGGTTGAGCCTTGACGAATGGCTGATTGTGTCGACGCTCTCGGCAGCGGTGATCGAGAANGGNCTGGCAGTGTCACTTGCCGGTCGGCATTACGCATTGGTGAATCTCAGCGGTGGACAGACCGTGCTGCGTATTGGTGGAGTGCGGGCGCGGGATATTCTGNCAAGTGACTGTACGTTGGATTTTCATCCCCNCGTTTTNCGCCATGGGCACTGCCGGCAATCACTATTGGCGGGCGNTCCGGTCTTGATTCGACGCGTTGATGAACGGAATGACGTGGCTTTTGATTTGGTGGTTCGACGGAGTTTTTCCCGCCATCTGTTTGACTGGTTGACNGATGCNGCGCACGAGACAGGGTATATTTTGCGACCGCCTCATTGTGAATGATTACAAACTGATTGGCCGGAGCGNCTGACGAAGGAGCACTATTCATGGCANACGTTGCCCTCATTGTTCATCTTGATATAAANGCCCAAGCATTANCTGAATTCCTTGAGCTGGCGCGTGCGCACGGCACTAACAGTCAGCNAATTGAAGCGGGTTGNCTACGTTTCGANGTNCTCGNGTCGACTGAACNCGANAACCATGTTGTCNTGGTCGAGGTCTACGAGGATGACGCGGCGCTCGAGTCACATTGGAACTCNAAACACATGGCGCGTTACCTGGAGCAGGTGGACGGTATGATTGACAACCGCGAACGNTACCGCTGCGCATGTTAACGGTGCGCGGATCAGGCGGGAATGCGATAGAACTTGCGGGCGTTGGCGAAGAAAAGGTTGTCCTGNTGGGNCGNTGGTAGATCAGAGACGATTTCCTGAAAGCCTGNATACAGAGNATTGAAATCGACGCACAATCGGTCCACCGGGAAATTGCTGGCAAACATCGTGCGTGTGTGTTCAAAGATAGCNANTGCATCGCGTATNACGCNTCGGTTCGCTTCTACGGTCCAGGGCAGCCCCGCNTGGCCTAGCCCTGATATTTTTATNGCNGTATTGTCCTGTTGGGCGAGCTTTTCCAGNGCTTTNCGCCATGGCGCGAGGTCATGGCGGTGTCGNCCNAGCGGTAGGCCGGTGTGATTGAGAATTAACCTTGTCTCGGGAAAGTCGCACGCGAGGTCCGCTGCCTGATCCAGGTGCCAGTANGGNACCTGCAGGTCGAACGAAAAGCCGTACTGTGCCAATTTAGAATAACCATCGCGCCAGATTTTATCGTCCATAGAACCGGGTTGGCCGCGCTTCACTGTGTCGCTGCTCAACGCCGCCNGGGGCTTTTGACGAACGCCGCGCACTCGCTCGAACGCGGCGTGCTTTGATAGGACGTCGTCGACATCTTCGCGNTCNAGNCGNGCCTGTACAACAAGGACCACGGGGTGGGGTAATGTGGTCAGAGCCTCTTCCAGCCAACGGGTCTCGCCCACGGGATCGGCGGGGTTCCATTCAGCTTCCACGTGCACACCACCCAGCACTGTGTGGNCAGCTGTATCGGCCAGATAATGTTCACCCAAGTAGTTACGACAGATGGCGGCGTAGTCGCCATAGCGGAACGGAATTCGGGGTTGATCACACAGCCAGGGGTGGTTAGCGCCTTCCAGGTCCCACAAATGGTGGTGGGCGTCGACCAAATTCACGCCGAGTCACTCGCGTTCTGTGTGTGGNGTAATACTGTCGTNGGTAGCGTCNATTCGATGCTCAATATTNANGATATGNCCNAAGTCGTAACTTCGTGTTTTTACATCGACNACTCTGTCATCNGCCCATACTTCATTAATGTCAAAGGCNGCCGAANAAAAATAATGAATCGAAANAATGAGNCCCCAGATGANAAGTGGCCAGAACAANGNCCAGCGTGCGCCCAGCGCCCATTCGATGCTCAGCAANAGGCAGATCGCACNGGCCAGGACTAANGCNTGATNGCGAAAGTAAAATCGGGCAGGAAGAAAATGNCGATTNNNCNGGAATCGAGTCATCGTTTGAAGAGTCGTCTCTTCGGTGTGTCCTGATCGTCACCCTCCCGCAGGGTGGAGTAGTGTCGAGNGATGCTAACGATGCGACGTGAGTACCACAGCAACAGGACTAGGACGAGGGCGACGAGCAGCGTATCGAAGAGAGAGTGGTCGGAGCGAAGTCCATAGAAGACGAGGTAAGCGAGACCCGCCAGTGGTGCGGCGCTGAGATAAAGTGCCGCGTTGTAGTGCTTCGCATAGGCAAAAATGACGCTCGCAAAAGTGACTGACAACGCGTAAAGCGAAATGTTCGGTGAGCGCCCCTGGGGCCCGACGTCGGTGAGCGCTGTAATGGAGACCACTCCAAATAAAATGCCGATAAAGACACTATAAGCCAGGATTTCGTAGTCAGCCTGCTGNCGCTTCAGTCGATGGACTGGAATGAGATAGGGCGTNGTCCGGTCATCCCANACGTATCGTTTGAACAGATTTTCCCANTCAAGCATACGATTNTTCGCCCCTAGCGCGTCGGGACTATTTTCAGTAACAGGAGGAGCAGCCCTATTGCCGANTGTTTGCCCGGTCCGCTTCANTAGNCTCACGCATNTTGCGNGACTGCANCTCGAGCTGATCCTCCANTTTNNCGAGTTCCANNCTTTCCTTNCCTTCGACGANGCCGCCTTCNTNCTCTGGCCACTCCAGTGTCATCAGGNNGTAGCGTGTGTTTTTGGGGCCAAACAGCACCATTGCGACCTGTAGCCAGACTGCGATACCNGCCANAAGCGCGGTGATGAGACCAAACACCAACACCAGCTTGATGANCCAGCGATGGGACATCCCAACCAGAGAGGCTGAAATTTCACCACATTGCCACCAAGCACAATGGGGAGCGCGATTGAAAGCCCAGGAGTCGTAGGCATACATAGAGGCGTAATAGATGATGACGCAGGTAAAGGGCACTAGGAAGACAGTCAATCCGATAAATTCCAGCCAGGCCTTCTTGCGGAAAGCAAGTGTTTCCCGGACCAAATCAACTCGGACATGCGTATTCCAGATATAACCGAAGCCCAGCACTAGCGCGAAGAGGGCTGTGTGCGAGTGCCATTCAAGTTCTTGTAACAACGTGGAATCGAAGACCGGGCTGATGTTTTCACGCAGCCAGATTTGTATCGGTTCGCCCTGAATCTTAATCATCCGTGCTTTGCGTATAAATAAGTCCAACACGGTAATCAGAATCAGGGGCATTGCGAACCAGGAGCCAAAACGCCCCACCCAGTCAACGAATCGCCGTAATTGCTCGGCAATTTTAAGGGAAATGGGTAATTCGTCGCCCGACAGGTACCTCAGCTCTGTTGCTGGCACGGTGGCGGATGTGGTTTCGTTCACTTGGATGTTCTCCGTTAGTCAGATGCCAGGCACTAGTAGTCGTAGGCGAGTTTCATCAGCCACAGGGCAACGTTGGGTTTCCACATCACCAGAATTAATCCGCAAAGCTGGAGCAGAACGAATGGAATGATGCCCTTGTAGATTTCCTGAATCTTGACTTCTTTGGGCGCGATGCCCTTGAGATAGAAGAGCGCGAAACCAAACGGTGGTGTAAGGAATGAGGTTTGCAGGTTAATGGCCATCAGCACCAGGAACCAGAACACAACGTCTTTGGAAGCGATGTGTTCGCCAAAATCGAGTCCGACAATGAGTGGTGCAAAGACCGGCAGCACAATCAGGGTAATTTCGATCCAGTCCAGAAAGAACCCCAGCATAAACGTGATGCCCATCAGCAAAATCAGTAATTGCCAGGAGGTCAATCCTGCTGAGAGGATCAAGTGTTCAACGATGTCATCGCCGCCCAGCGAGCGATAGACATAAGCGAAACAGGTCGCGCTGATGATGATGAAAAAGATCATCGCGATCGTGCGCGCTGAGGTGTGACAGACACCCTTGAGCAGATCGAAAGTTAATCGCCGATTACCAATGGCGAGCAATATGGTTCCAAAGGCTCCCACGGCACCTGCCTCACTGGGCGCGGCGACACCGAAGAGGATCGAGCCTTTAATCATGAAAATCAGTAGAACAGGCGGCAGAAAACTCTTGAAGATCATGCCCGGGTATTTATCTCTCGGCACATAGAGCAGTTCTGGCGGCAGACTGGGGGCGACCTCGGGTTTCATCTTGGCATAGAGNGCGACAAACAANAGATAAAAGAAGGCGAGCACTAATCCAGGCACGATTGCGGCCATGAACATATTGCCGACGGACACTGCCATCAAGTCGGCCATAATGATGAGCATGATGCTCGGTGGGATCAGAATCCCGAGCGTGCCAGAGGCCGCGATACAACCACACGATAGCGAATTCTTGTAACCCTGTTTGATCATGGTCGGTAGGGCGAGAGCGGTCATCATGGTGACCGAAGCACCGATGATGCCAGTCATTGCAGCCAACACTGTGCCCATGACGATGACGGCCAATGCGAGGGACCCGGCCACATTTTTCAGTAGTACCTGTACGCAGTAGAGCAAGTCGTTAGCCACTCCGCTGCGCTCCATCATGACTCCCATGAAGACAAATGCGGGAACAGCCACCAGTACCAGGTTCTCAGCACCCTGAAACCAGATTCTGGGTAGGAAGTTAAAAAATTCGATCAGACTGAACATGTCTAACCAATAGCCAATCATGCCAAATAGAAAGGCAATGCCGCCAAGGATGAAAGCCACCGGAAACCCTGAAAACAACAGACTCGCAAGGGTGCCAAACATGATGATGGGGAGAAAATCCTGCAAGAGATACAGGAGTTCTTCTTGTTCCTCGGCGTTCATGCCGAGAATCCTCACGTAGACAAAGGCGATCACCGCAAGGATGACGACAACGACTCCGATGCCCCAGTGGCGCCCGGTGCTTTTTTGGACTTCTTCCATTCCGTGACTCCGTTTTCGAATAGTAGTGTCGGTCGATGTCTGCAACCGTTACGCAATCTTCCCTGGCAGCCGCCGTTCGTCCGGCGCCTTCCATTTNGTCTTCAAGGGATCGATCCAGCCTGAAACCGACCGCAAACCGCTGGATGTTTAAACTGGCCGGCGTATCCTCCTTAAACCTCTAGCGCGCATGTTAGCTTATTAGGCAAGCACAATTCCACACCGTATCCGCGGTTAAGGCGGCAGATGGCTAGAATCCCACCTGATCCGCTCCCTTAAGGGCCAGCATCTCGCGCGCCTCATCTGCGCTCGCAATGTCCATCGACAATCGTTCGACAATNCGCCGAATGATCGAGACCTGCTGGGCATTGGATGTTGCGAGCTGCCCCTTCCCCGCATATAGGCTATCTTCGAGCCCGACACGCACGTTGCCCCCCATAATCGCGCTCATGGTGACCAGCGGTAACTGGTGCCGGCCTCCGGCGAGCAGACTCCACACGTAGTCATCACCAAACAACTTGTCGGCGATGCGACGCATGTGGGTCACGTTTTCAGGATCAGCACCGATACCCCCTAAAATGCCAAAAATGGATTGTACGAAAAGCGGTGGCTTGACCAGCCCGCGGTCTAGAAAGTGTGCAAGATTATAGAGATGGCCAATGTCGTAGCACTCAAATTCAAAACGCGTGCCGCACCCCTCACCCAGTGTTTGAAGTACATGCTCAATATCTTTAAACGTGTTGCGAAAGATAAAGTCACGACTGTTTTCCAGGTGTGCCCGTTCCCATTCATAGCGAAATTCGTTGTAGCGCTGAAGCATCGGGAAAAGCCCAAAGTTCATCGAACCCATATTGAGCGAACACATTTCGGGGCTGATTCTGAGCGGTGCGGCGAGACGCTCGTCCAGGGTCATGCCATGGCCACCACCGGTGGTAATGTTGATCACGGCATCGCAGCCGTCACGAATCGTGGGCAGAAACTGCATGAATATTTCAGGGTCTGGTGTGGGCCGACCATCGGCTGGGTCCCGCGCATGCAGGTGAATGATAGCGGCGCCCGCTTCGGCCGCATCAATCGATTGTTGGGCAATGTCTGCGGGGGTTAATGGCAGGTGGGGAGACATGCTTGGGGTGTGGATTGACCCAGTGACGGCACAGGTGATGATGACTTTGCGGCCTTTGGCCATAACGTGCTCCTTTGAAAAATCGGATGTTTTAATCGAGTNTTTTAGTCAGTTAATCGATCGAGAATGGCTTCGGCTTCGATTTCGACTTTCAGTTCCGGGCTGACAAGGGCTGGAACCCCGACCAGTGTCGAGGCAGGCCGATGTTCACCAAAGTACGCCTGCCGAATGGGGTTAATCTTTTCCCTGTCGTTAACATCAATGAGGAAAACCTGCACCTTGACGATGTTTTCCGGCCGCCCCCCCGCGGCACGCAGCGCCCCGTCGAGGTTCTGCATGGCGACCTCAAATTGTTCGACAACGTCCGNTGGGACTGATCCGTCCGGGCGGATACCCACGGTGCCGGATAGCCACACTCGGTCACCTGCCCGCACCGCATGGCAATAGTGGCTGACTGGCTCAGGTTGGTCCTCAAGCAGGTATCGTTGAATCGTTGTCATTGTCAATCACCTCGTCGTGCGCCACCGATCACGCTATCATGATTGGCTTGCCTCTGCCAAACCCGTCATCGCTGGCGATGCCCGACGCTGCGGAAATTTGTACGGGTATACGGCTTGGCCACAACACGAGTATTGCAGCCCTTGAATGACTCGACATCTGCCGGAGACAAGCCGCCGCGTCGCAGTGGGAGTTTAGAGCTCATGCGCAACCGGGAATTCGTTTCTCTCTGGTTCGTTGGCGGTGCACTAAANACGGTTCGTTGGCTCGAGACGCTGGNGGTNGGTGTGGTGGTGTTCGAAATCACCGCATCCCCCTTTGCGGTGGCCCTGATGGTGATCTTGCGGTTCCTGCCTTTGGCGCTCTTGGGAGCTTTGACAGGCGCGCTCGCGGAACGAATCAATCGTCGAGTCTTATTGTTGGTCAGTATGCTCGTTATGGGAGTGGCTTCATTGTGGTTTGGTGTGATGGCGCTAAATGGCCATGTCACGTTGTGGCTGCTGAGCGCAAGCGCATTGCTGAATGGTTTGCTATGGGCGTTTGATAATCCCGTGCGAAGAACGTTGTTCGCTGATGTTGTAACGCCCGCTCAACTGGGCTCTGCCATGACTTTGGACTCTGTGACAAGCAACAGCACTCGTTTTGTTGGGCCGGTACTTGGGGGGCTTTTCCTCGAGTATGCCGGCATACACGGCGTGTTTTTTCTCGGTTCGCTTCTTTACGCAGTGGCGACATTAATCATGCTGTTTGGCACACGGGTAGCCGGTAGCCAGAAATTGGGTGGGGGGTCAAGCGTGTTTTCTTCGTTGTTGAATGGCTTTCGTCTGCTGCGAAAAGAACGCACTTTGCAGGGCGTCTTGGCTGTGACGCTGNTCTTTAATGTATGGGGCTTTCCGTTTGTGTCGATGATCCCGGTAATTGGAAAGGAGGTGCTGGGTTTAACGCCTTTACCGCTGGGTGTGTTGATGGGCGCCGAGGGCGTGGGTGCNCTGTCGGGGGCGCTGCTTATTCTGGCCTTTGCTGAGCTGCGGCACTATCGGTATCTATACACTTATGGGACATTTCTCTGTTTGGTAATGGCGTTTGCGTTTTCTCAGGTGGAGTCTTTCCTGCCGGCTGCAGGGTTTCTCTTCTTGGTTGGTATTGGGGCGGGCTGTTTTTCGGCCATGCAGGGCGTGCTGGTGATGTTGTGCACGCCAGTGGAAGCGCGTGGGCGGATGATGGGGGTCTTGTCGGTATGTATTGGTTTATGTACCGTGGGTTTTCTACATATTGGTCTGTTGGGTAATTGGCTCGGCGCCGAGCTTGCGATTGTTATCTGCACAGTCGAAGGTTTTTTGGTGCTGTTGCTGGTCTGTCGGCTCTGGCCTGAGGTCCTAGCTTCCCAGACATTGCCTGATCGTTAGTAGCCAGCAGCAGGAAGATGGCTGGAATAGAGGGGGTTTGATGAAGATTACTGACATTCGTGTGGATCATTTTCGTATTCCGCTTGATCCACCGCTGTCCGACTCTACGCATGGCCTGATCACGACTTTCGGGCTTGTCACGGTTCGAATAACCGTAAGCAGTGGTCACACAGGCCTCGGTTATACCTATACCGTGGGTGATATAGGAACAGCCGCGATCCATCGACTGATTGAAGATAACTTGGTGCCATGGTTGTTGGGCCGTGATGCGAACGCGATCGACCGGTTATGGCAGGACATGTGGTGGCATCTGCATTTCGTCGGTCGCGGGGGTATTGCCAGTTTTGCCATGGCGGCGGTTGACATTGGCTTGTGGGATCTGAAGGCGCGTGCGCGCGAAGTCCCCCTATGGCGGATGCTGGGTGGAGGTGATGGCCGAGTGNAAGCATACGCCGGTGGAATCGACCTGCAGTTCACACTGGATCAGTTACGGGCACAAACTCAAGGCTTTACGGACCGGGGATTCCGCGCGGTCAAGATGAAGGTGGGACGAGCGCATTTGTCCGAAGATGTAGAGCGGGTCTATGCCATGCGAGAATGGCTTGGTGACGACATTCCATTGATGGTCGATGCCAACATGCGCTGGAGTGTGAGCGAAGCGGTGCGTGCTGCGCGGAGGTTGGCCCAGGCCGATNTTTTCTGGCTCGAAGAACCGACGATTCCAGATGATGTGGCGGGCCATGCCCGTATTGCACGCGAAGGTGGTGTGCCNATCGCCAGTGGCGAGAACCTGCACAGNACTTACGAATTTCGTGACTTGATCCGTTACGGCGGTATCAGTTTTCCTGAGCCTGATGCGGCGACGCTGGGTGGTATTACACCCTGGTTGCGCGTGGCNCGGCTGGCGGAGNNTCACAATTTGCCGGTGACCTCGCACGGCGTTCACGACCTTCACGTTCACCTGCTCGGTGGCATTCCCAATGCGTCTTATCTTGANGTCCACGGCTTCGGGCTCGAGCGATTTATTGAGTCACCTCTGCAGATCAGCGAAGGTCTGGCACAGGCGCCTGATCGACCGGGCCACGGAGTGGCGTTTGATTTCGATGCCCTCTCATCGTTAGCACCCTGAGCGGTGTTCGCGGCGAGCGGGACTCATACAACCGACCGTAAAGGAGGAAGCATTATGTCATTTAAGACCCGTTATATTTTCTCAGCCAGTATGGATGTGAGTCCTGAAAGTGAAAGCCTTTTCAATGAGGTTTATGACGACGAACACGTCCCCATGTTGCTGAAGGTGCCTGGAGTCGTCGCAGTATCTCGGTTAATCACCGAGGANCTAAAAGTGGCCATGGGTGGCGAGATCCATGTGGTGCCAAACGATGGAATCCCCCGATATAGTGCTGTGTATCAGATAGAAAGCCCCGAGGTGCTGACCTCCAATGCCTGGGCTGCTGCCGTCGAGCAGGGTCGCTGGCCGGGACAGGTNAGGCCCCATACCTCNAACCGACAGCACGTTCTGCGNAAGGTGATCAGNNCGTCAGAGGNATNACGTAAAGCGCACGCNAANTCAGTTGGCAGNCTTTGCTNCGGTGTTGGTGNTTGGNGCNATCGATAAANCGTCACGGTTGCCGAACAAAGTTGCGATAAATGCTGGCGTCGCACGTTGCCGTTCGGTGTCAATGCGCACGGTTACCGTCATGCCGGCTCGGAGCGCCGTTGCCTTCGTTGCCTGTTGGTCGAGGTCTAACCGAATGGGGACCCATTGTACGACTTTGACCCAGTTACCCGAGGCGTTTTGCGGTGGCAAAAGAGCAAACTCCGCACCGGTTGCCGGCGCAATATTGTCGACGATGGTCTCCCAGATTTGATCAGGGTAGGCGTCCGCCACCACACTGGCCTGCTGCCCCTCACGAACATAAGTCAGTTGGGTTTCCTTGAGGTTCGCTTCAATCCAAACTCTGGTCGTGTCAACCAGGCTGAAGACAGGTTTCCCAACTGCTACAAATTCGCCTGTTTGTAGTTTGAGGTTGGTGATAATACCGCTGGTAGCTGCGATTACTTTTGTACGGGCCAGATTCAGCGCTGCCTGATTATGGGTCGCACGCGCGCGTCGGTAATCGGGATGACTTTCAATGGGTCGGTTGACGTCACCTCCCAGTGTAGCGAGCACTCGTTCAGTGCTCTGTTTAATCAATTGCACCTGTTGTTTGGCGGTCTCCACCGTATGTAGCGCTNCGTCGTAGTGCTCTTCACTGCCAAGGCCCTGCTTGCGCAGTTGGCGCTGACGTTTTAATTGGCGACTCAGAAAATCGACCTGCTCCAGTGCGTGTTTCCTCTTGATCAGTGTCTCTCGATAATCAGCGCGAAGCGATTCGATCTCTGTCGCGACGATGTCCATTTCAGATTCAGCTCGTTGTACTTCTATTTCGTAAGGCGCAGCGTCCAACAGAAACAGTAGGTCGCCCTTACGCACGCGCTGGTTTTCCTCGACAGCGACGTGGATTACGCGGCCAGACACATCGGCGCTGATAGTAATAACNTCTGATTTGACGTAAGCATTTTCTGTTACCACATAGCGCCCACCGGTTGCATACAGGTAAANCAGTCCTAGNAGCGCGATCACGGGCACTACCAGCAGGAGCAGCGGTCGCAGAAGTGGTCGGGATTTTGGGCGTGGGGACCCGCTGTCATCGCTCAACGGGATGTTCCCCCTTTAGGGGTTGCCGGCTTCGATGGAGCGNTTTCATTGAGTCGNGCAAGGTTTTCTTTGATGGTNATTAGCGAGTCCACAAATTGCTCGCGATCACTACGACTCAGTCCAAACAGCGCGTCCCGACGCATCTCAGCTGCGATGGTGCGCATTGTCTGCACTGAAGGTTCGACCTCGGCAGTCAGNTAGACCCGTTTTGCNCGTCGGTCATTATCATCGGTCTGTCGACGGACCAGATCTTTGGCTTCCATTCGGTCAAGCAATCTCCCGAGTGTCGCTTTTTCTATGTCAAGTATTTCCGCTAGGTCCGACTGCGTGATACCGTCTTGCCTGAAAAGATGAGTCAGGACCCACCACTGTGAGCGAGTAAGGCCGAGAGCTCGCACTCGACGGTCGAATGTCGTTCGGAGCAGGCGTGCCACGTCATTGACGAGAAAGCCAAAGTTGCGTTCAAGGTTTTCGCGCACTGGGGTAAAATTAGTTGCCTAGACGATAATAACCAAGGATATTGTAACCAGGGATACTATTATGAATCAAATTGACCTGAATGGCCGTCACGCCGTTGTTACCGGCGCCGCGCAGGGAATCGGACTTGCGATCGTCGAGCGCTTTCTGGCATCGGGCGCGAGCGTTAGCCTGTGGGATCGAGATGACGCGTTACTGAAGGAAACGGTATCAGGGCTGAATGGCGAGGGTGCTGTGCATCACATGGTGATCGATGTTACCGATGCTGAAGGCGTTGCGGATGCGTTAAAGCAGACAGAGCGCGCGATCGGCGGCATCGACATTATGATCAATAACGCGGGTATTGCCGGACCGATCGCCCCATCCTGGGAATATCCTGTCGATGCGTGGCGCGAGGTGATTGAGGTTGATCTCAATGGTGTGTTCTTTTGTTGTCGCGCTGTTTTGCCAGGGATGCGTGAGCGAAATTACGGGCGTATCGTGAACGTGGCGTCAATAGCCGGTAAGGAGGGCAATCCCAATGCGGCGGCCTACAGCGCAGCTAAAGCGGGTGTCATTGCCCTGACCAAGTCGTTGGCTAAAGAAACGCCGGATTTGAGCATTTCAATCAATTGCGTCACTCCCGCGCCCGTAAAGACTCGAATTTTTGATCAAATCACTCAGGAGCATATTGATTACATGTTGTCAAAAGTTCCGCGTGGACGTTTTCTCGAGCGCGAGGAAGCCGCTGCTATGATTGCGTGGATGGCGTCGGAGGAAAATTCTTATACCACTGGCGCTGCGTTTGATCTTAGCGGTGGACGCGCGACCTACTAGAGCCCGTTGGGGCACAGAGCGAGAGGCAAGGAATGATGAAGCCATCACACAAGACCACCATCATGGTGACACGGCGCTGGACTGAGACCGTGTACCACGAGCTGGCAGAACGTTACGACGCGAGGTTAAATCTGGATGACCGGGAACTGTCTGCTGAAGATATCATTGCGGGTTGCGAAGGGGTAACGGTGCTTTGCCCGACGACTATGGATGCGATCGATGCGGCATTGATCGCCCGGTTGCCAGACAGTGTGCGCCTGATTGCTGGCTTTGGGGCTGGAACCGAGCATATCGATGTGGCCGCGGCGCTCGAACGACAGATACTGGTTAGCAATACTCCCGGTGCGGTGACAGAGGATACGGCTGATATTGCCTTCGCATTNATTCTGGCAGCGTGCCGACGATTGGTTCACGGTGATAACCACCTGCGGGCAGGGCGCTGGGATGGAGTGCGCATCGATGAACCATTGGCTGGCGTCAGTGTGTGGGGTTCGACGATCGGGATTGTCGGTTTGGGACAGATAGGGCGGGCTGTTGCGCGNCGCGCCCGTGCTTTTGGTATGCAGGTGCTCTATCACAATCGCAATCGGCAGGTGGATGCAGAAACCGAATTCAACGCCACCTACTGCCCGGATTTTTCTGAGTTGCTGGCGCTGTCCGATGTNGTCTCGTTGCATTGTCCNCTGACACCGGCGACACACCATCTTATNGATCGAGCCGCGCTGTCACAGATGAAANCAACGGCGGTGCTGATCAACACGGCACGCGGGCCGGTGGTGGATGAATCNGCCTTGATCGAATGCCTGAGTANGGGAGGNATTTTCGCCGCTGGNCTCGATGTTTATGAACACGAGCCGAAAGTGCCAACAGAANTGATGGCACTGGGGAATGTCGTGCTGGCTCCCCATCTCGGTACGGCGACGCGCAACGCACGTGATGCCATGGGAATGCGGGTGATTGCCAATATCGAGGNTTTTCTGTCCACCGGTTCCCCCGGCGATCAAGTCACCGCCTAGGCCTTGGGGTCAAGCACGCTGTTTATCAGTGAGAGTGGCGCGGTAACGTTTTGCGGATACGCTGATATTTGGCGGCGAGTTCGATAATGCCGCCGCCCGCGAGTTGCCCCACGGTGCTGCGGTAGATTTCCTGCCAGGGAGTTTGGTGTTCAATGACTGTCTCTTCAAGCGCCTGGCGTCGCGCGTCCAGCGTGTCGTCATCGAGAAGCACGTCCAGTGTCCCCGTGTTTAGATCGATTCGCACGGCATCTCCAGTGACCAGTATGGCAAGACCGCCGCCCACGGCAGATTCGGGCGACACGTTTAAGATAGACGGGCTGCCGGANGTGCCGCTTTGCCGTCCGTCCCCCAGGGTCGGTANTTCTCGAATACCTTGTTTGATGAGTTGGTCAGGGGGCTGCATGTTAACGACTTCGGCCGAGCCCGGATAACCGACTGGNCCGCAGCCACGGATGACCAGAATACAATTGGCGTCGATATGGAGCGCGGCGTCGTTGATNCGGGCATGGTAATCCTCCGGGCCCTCGAACACGATGGCACGCACCTCAAACACGTTTTCGTGGCCCGGTCTGGACAGGTAGCGTTNACGAAAATCATNACCGATGACNGAAGTTTTCATGATGGCGGCGTCACATAGATTGCCGCGTAGNACCGCGAAACCAGCGTTCTCCNTCATCGGATCATTGTAGGAGCGGATCACATCGTGATTACGTGATGGACTATCACTGCAGTTTTCAGAGATGGTGGTGCCATCGCAAGTGAGGGCATCGCCATGAAGTTTGCCAGCGCGCAGCAGTTCGTGCATAACCGCTGGCACGCCACCTGCCAAGTGGTAGGCCTCCCCAAGATACTCCCCCGCCGGTTGTAGATTGACCAGTAGCGGAATGTCCAGGCCGATGGTTTCCCATTCCCCGATATCTAGTTCTACGCCGATGTGGCTGGCAATGGCATTGATATGAATCGGGGCATTGGTCGAACCACCAATGGCAGAATTAACCCGAATGGCGTTTTCAAAGGCTTTGCGGGTCAGAATGCGAGATGGTGTGAGGTCTTCTTCGACCATTTCGACAATGCGCAGACCTGTCCGGTACGCTATTGCTGCACGTTCCTTTAGCGGTGCCGGTATGGCCGCACTACCGGATAGACTGATGCCCAGCGCCTCGGCAAGGGAGTTCATGGTCGTTGCAGTACCCATGGTATTGCAGTGTCCGGGTGACGGAGTGGCATCGGCGACCAGTTGAATGAATTCCTCGTCATCGATTTCGCCAGCGGCTAGCAATTTCCTCGCTTCCCATACGATCGTGCCGGAGCCTGCCAGTTGGCCGCGCCAGTAACCATTCATCATCGGTCCCCCGGACAACGCAATGGCTGGGATGTCGACTGTGGCGGCACCCATGATCATGGCAGGCGTGGTTTTGTCGCAGCCTGTGGTTAGAACGACGCCGTCGATGGGATAACCGAACAGAACCTCAACCAGGCTCAGATACTGCAGGTTGCGATCGAGCGCCGCCGTGGGGCGTTTGCCGCTTTCCTGTATCGGGTGGACCGGAAACTCGATGGCGATTCCGCCTGCCTCGCGAATGCCCTCACGTATGCGTCTCGCGAGGTCTATATGGATTCGATTGCACGGCACCAGGTCGCTGCCTGTCTGTGCAATGCCAATAATGGGCTTTCCCGAGCGCAGTTCCGCAGCAGTAATGCCAAAATTGGTGTAACGTTCTATGTGAAGTGCAGTGGCGCTGGGGTCACCGGAAATATCAAACCATTCTCTACTGCGTAATCGTTGCTTGGATTTTTCTGCCATGGGAAGTCTCGGTCTTAACTGTCATAAAGTCTGGATAGTGCGGGTGTCGTTTGTTTGGCGGAGCCGCGATCTGTTCACGCGAGTATAGGTTCGTGCCTGGTCCATCGCCAACCAGAGGCGATACTTTAGTTCAGATTAAACGCGGCGAGGGCATAGCAAAGTGAGTACTACCACTGACGAGGCTGCGCAACTTCTCTTGGCGGCCTGGAAAGGGGCGACTCGTATCAATGGGTTGCCCTCGAGGTGCAGACCTACTGATCTCGACCAGGGTTATGCCATACAAGATGCGTTGCTTTTGGCGACTGGCGAGGCGCTTGGCGGTCATAAGATTGCTGCGACCAGCNTGGCGGGTCAGCAACACATTGGGATTACCCATCCGATTACAGGGGGATTGTTGAGTTCTCAAATTCGCTCACCTGGTGCGCAAGTGTCGTTAAGCGGTAATCAGATGTGCGCGGCAGAGGCAGAATTTGTGTTTGAATTTAAAGCACGTGTGTCCCCCCGGTCGACGCAGTATTCGAGAGTGGAAGTTTTGCAAGCGGTCGGTGCGCTACGTCTTGGTATCGAAATTCCCGATTCCCGTCTGAGCGGTTTTGCNGGGGCGGGTGCNCCCCAATTNGTGGCGGACAATGCGTGTGCACATNTGTTCGTTCTGGGACAGGNTGTTGCCAGCGGTTGGCGCCAGAATGACCTGGCTGCACAGCGGGTTGCGCTGTGTGTCGACGGTGATGAGGTGGCTGTCGGTTGTGGTGCGCACGCGCTGGGTGATCCGCGCGACGCATTGGTTTGGTTCGTCAATCACCTGTCTTCGAGGGGAAAGGCGATTGAGCCGGGGGAATTTGTGACGACCGGGGTTTGCGCTGGACCGGTGACGGTGAAACCCGGGCAGTCTGTCATCGCCCGTTTTGACGGTTATGGTGAAGTTAATCTGAGGTTAACGGGCGAAGACTGAGGCGATGACCCATCCAGCACCGAGGGTAACGATACGAGGGTGGGACTGTGCCAATCTTCAATTGTTTTGGTTTAGTGCTTAACCGTGACGCGTGACTAGTGATGGCGATGCACGGGTGGCGGTTGACTAAGTTGGCGTGTAGGCAGAAAGGTCTGATGTCTCGCTTGCGTCAAACTGAATTTCAACGTGGTTGTTGTCAGGGTCGTAGACGTTAACCATGCGGTTGTTGTTCGACGGTGACACGTTGACGTTATACGCTACACGTCGCTCGCGTAGTGCCGTTAGGAACGCATTCAGCCCGGTCGCACGAAAGGCAAAGTGCTCAATGCGCACTTCGCTTGCCCCTGGCGTAATATCGACGCCGCGCAGATGAATGAGCGGGCGATCTGCCAGATAAAGCCACGCGCCAGGAAAGCTGAAATCCGGTCGCCAGCCTTCCTCGAGTCCCAGCACTTCAGCGTAAAACGAAGTCATGGCGGTGACGTTAGCCGTTCGAATGTTGATGTGATCGAAGTCGATGATAGACATCATGCCCCCAAGGCGAAATCACAGGTAGATAATTCACGATTATAGACTTTCGCCGGTTTTTCCATGAGCGGGATAGAATAATGTGAACAGTGGTTTGGCCTAACAACTATAGATCATAGAGGTAGATGTGTGAGCGAAGTGGGAATCCTTGTCAATCCGGCGGCGGCAAGAGACGTACGTCGCCTGATCAGCGGTGCCACCGGCGTTTCGCTATCAGAGCGAAGCGCTCGAGTACAGCGCGTCCTAGCCGGTCTTGGAGCCATCGGTGTCGACCGAGTATGGATGATGTTTGATCGCGCCGGAATCACCGGCGGATTGGTCCAAGCAAGCGAACGCGCGACCGGTTGGCCAGAGATTTGTTTTCTCGACATGCCCGTTGAGGGCGAGTCGTTTGATACCCAACTGGCGGTGCGCTGTATGCGGGAGGTAGGCGTCAGTTGTATCGTTGTCCTGGGTGGTGACGGTACACACCGCCTGGTTTCCCATGAGTGCGGATCGGTCCCCTTAGTCTGTTTGTCCACCGGTACTAACAATGCTTTTCCAAGATTCCAGGAAGAGACCGTGGCGGGACTGGTGGCCGGCGCGGTGGCGAATGGCCTTGTCGACAGTCAGGTCGTATGTCAGCGCAACAAACGCTTGCGCTGTTTTGTTGATGGCGAGGAAAAGATTGCCGCATTGGTGGATATCTGTGTTGTCCGTGAACCCTGGGTTGGTACCCGCGCTTTGTGGCGGCCCGAAAATTTCGCGATGCTTTATCTGACTTTTGCCGAGCCAGGAGCCATTGGTTTATCTTCTATCGGCAGTTTGGTTGCACCGGTGTCGCGTGAAGCACAGGTTGGAATTGCGATCAAATTTGGTCCGGGCCGATTTGTCAATGCACCGATTGCACCGGGATTGATGCGGCGGGTTGAGATCGCGGACGTTCACCCGTTGACATTGGGTGAACGGATTCGCGTGCCAGCGATAATCGGGACTCTTGCGTTGGATGGTGAAAAGGAAGTGACCCTGTGTGCAGATCAATGTGTTGAGATCGAGTTGGGACAAGATGGGCCGCGNTCNGTTAACGTTGCGGCCGCGATGGCAGTTATTGCCGGACGCGGTCTGCTTTCTGATGGTCCGTGGGATGCTGCTCAAGATGCTGTATAGCCGCCATCGACAGGCAATGCGGTCGCCGTGACAAAGGATGCTTCATCGGATGCAAGAAAAAGGATGACATTGGCAATTTCCTCGGGCTCCCCCAGTCGTCCCATCGGATGGCGTCGTTTAAGTGTTTCGTGTAGGTCGGGTGATTCAGACAAGCCAGCGGTCAGGGCGGTGTAGGTGAACCCCGGGCAGACAGCGTTTACTCGAATGTTCTCCGGTGCCAGGCGGACGCCGAGATCTCGCGTCATCTGTATGACCCCGCCCTTGCTGTGGGGATAAGGGTTAAACCCATCAGACAGCGGCAAGTCGGGGTGGTAAGCCACCAATCCCATGATGGAGGCCAAGTTGATAATGGCACCGCTGGCGTTTCGCCGCATGGCTTCAACGGCCGCGTGGGACATTAGCAGGGTGCCTTTCATGTTGACTCGAATGACCGCATCCCATTTCTCATCAAAAGACAGCGAATCATCCAGGCTGCGGGGAGTGATTCCGGCCGAGTTGACTAAGATATCCAGTCGCCCTGTTTGTTCGACAAGGGCGTTAACCAAGGCATCGCATTGGTCTCGCTCAGCGATGTCTGCCTTGTGAATTTGTAGTTGTTCGTTGTTGTTTGTTCGGCGCAGTGCATCCAGGGCGCTCTGATCAATATCCGTTGCTAAAACGTGTGCGCCCTCAGCGAGAAAGCGGACCACGGTGGCTCGGCCGATGCCTGATGCACCGCCGGTGACAATGGCGACCTTGCCTTCAAGTCGACCGGGCATCGGTATCCTTCTCAAGCAGCGCGATCGCGATGGTGGTCCACTCGTTCTCGAGGGATTCGATTGCGGGTTGGCGATTACAGCGTCGATACCAGTAGTGGGCGTTGTCGATGTCTCCTTCCTTTCGGTGGAGATACGCATGGACCCAGGCATCCTCCTCGCTGTTACCAGCCTGGATCACTCGATGGGCTGTGTTCCAGTCGCCGTTAGCGTCATGCCACAGGCCTGTGAGCGCACAACTGATGCCGTGGGGCACCGTTTTGTCGTCGAGGCTGGTGCGGAAGGATTCGAAGGAGCTTTTGGTCATGTTCGTGTAAAGTGCTTAACAATGGACTGTGATCTTAGTACAGTTGTCTATGGCAGGCAGAGGCTAACATGAAGGTCCTAGCCTTCGAAAAAGCCGCCAGTTGCCTATCGAGGAATTGTATTACAGTGATGTGAAAACCATTGTCCCGGTGTGTCTTTAAAGTGTCGGACGGTGTCAAATGGGTCGTGCGACGCTACAATGACTGTCTGCTCAATGGGCATATAAATCTAAGTAAAGGAATTTAAGCAATGCGTTACGAGGCACCGCAAACGGTCGATCAGGCCATTTCGTTGCTGGCAGGTGCTGAGGGGAATCCCCGCGTGCTGGCCGGTGGTACCGATCTGCTTGTGCAGTTACGCGCGGGTTTTATAGACCCCGAATTGATCGTTGACATTAAACAGATTGATGAAACAACTGCCATCATCGCAGAAGACGGTGGCTTTCGTGTCGGGGCGGCGGTTAGTGGTGCAAGATTGAAAGAACACGACACACTGAGTTTATTGTGGCCCGGTGTGGTGGAGGCGGCAGATCTCATTGGCTCGACCCAGATTCAAGGGCGTGCGTCGATGGGCGGGAATCTGTGCAACGCGTCGCCCGCCGCAGACACGGTGCCGGCATTGATTGCTGCCGGGGCAACTTGTGCGTTGGCGGGCCCGAGTGGTCGACGAGAGGTGCCGGTTGAAGAGATCTGTACGGGTCCAGGTCAGACCATACTGACTGATGGAGAATTTGTCGTTTCGATTCTGCTGCCGGCGCGTGGATCACGGTCCGGTGATGCTTACCTGCGTTTTATCCCNCGCACTGAAATGGATATCGCAGTGGTCGGTGTTGGAGTCAGTCTCAGTCTTGGTGCCGATGGGCAGTGCAGCGCAGCGCGTGTCGCGGTCGGCGCAGTGGCTCCGACCGTACTACTGGTGCCAGCAGCGGCTGAGGCCCTTATCGGAGGCACTGTCGATGACGCTGCCATTGATGCCATGGCAGCTGCGGTGCGCGCAGTTTGCCGGCCGATAGATGACAAGCGCGGTACAGTGGCTTATCGCATTGAAGTGGCGGGTGTGCTCGCTGGGCGAGCTTGCAGAATCGCGCTAGAGCGCGCAGGGAGTGCCTAATGGCTAAATATCATATTACGACTCGAATCAATGGTGATGACGTTGAGTTTTTGTGTGCACCTGAGCAGACGCTGCTCGATGTGCTCCGCGACGATTTGCGATTGACGGGCAGCAAAGAAGGTTGTGCGTCAGGCGACTGCGGTGCGTGCAGTGTCACGATAGATGGCCGTCTGGTCTGTTCTTGTCTGGTGTTGGCGGTTGAAGTAGGTGGGCAAGAAATCGAGACCATTGAGGGAATGGCTGAAGGTGACCGATTGCATCCATTGCAGCAGAAATTCCTTGATTTCGCCGCTCTCCAGTGTGGCGTGTGCACGCCGGGCTTTCTGATCGCGGCGAAGGCGCTACTGGATCGCAATTCGAACCCGAGCGAGACCGAGGTTCGGTACTGGTTGGCAGGTAATCTTTGTCGCTGCACGGGTTACGACAAAATCGTTCGAGCCGTTCTGGACACGGCCGCTGACATGAGGGATTAAACAATGACGAGTTCAAATAAGACCCGATCTGGAAACGGGACAGGCAATGGCAAGGACTACAAGTGGGTTGGCACACGGGCGGTGCGCCCGGATGGCGTAGACAAGGTCACCGGCCGAGCCAAATTTGGTGCTGACCTGCATCTTCCGAATATGTTAGTTGGCAAGGTCTTGCGTAGCCCTCATGCGCATGCCCATATTCGCTCCATCGACACGTCGGCGGCCGAAGCATTAAGCGGTGTCAAAGCCGTCATCACGCGAGATGATTTCTCCGATCAGCCCAAAGGTGCAGTGCAGCCCGCCGGTGAGATGATGATTAACTATCGCGACATGGTGCGCAATGTCATGGCGCGTGAAAAGGCGTTATACGAAGGTCATGCNATAGCGGCGGTAGCGGCTGTGAATGCTCAAATCGCGGCCAAGGCCTTATCACTGATTAAGGTTGACTTCGAGGTCCTGCCCCATGTGATCGATCCGGTAGCGGCGATGGAAAGCGGCGCCCCTATCATCCAGGAAGACTTAATGACGGAGGGTATGGAGCAGTCGCCGGGGGCCATGACCAACATTGCAAAGCGGGTCGAATTCGGCCACGGTGATGTTGCGGTTGGATTTGCTGAGGCAGATGTGGTGATTGAACGTGAGTTCACCACGCAACCCGTACATCAGGGTTATATCGAGCCCCATGCCTGTGTTGCCAGTATGACCGAGGACGGCCAGGGCGAACTGTGGCTATCTACCCAAGGCCACTACGTTGCTCGCGGACACTGTGCCACGTTATTGGGTCTTGACGTATCGAAATTGCGAGTCCAGGCATCGGAAATAGGTGGTGGGTTTGGCGGTAAGACCGTGGTTTACCTTGAGCCGCTGGCTTTGGCGCTATCACGCAAAGCATGCCAGCCAGTGAAGATGGCGATGACGCGGGAAGAAGTCTTCCGCGCCACCGGCCCCACTTCAGGTGCCCATTTGTGGGTGAAAGTCGGTGTGACGAATGATGGTCGTATCACGGCAGCCGATGCAGTGCTTAANTATCAGGCAGGGGCGTTTCCCGGGTCGCCGGTGGCGCAGGGAGCGCAGTGCGCATTCGCGCCTTACGAGCTTGATCATGTCAGAACAGTTGGCTATGACATTCTTGTTAACCGCCCCAAAGTGGCCGCGTATCGGGCGCCGGGCGCTCCCATCGCAGAATATGCGACTGAATCGGTGATGGATGAAATCGCGGGGGTCATCGGTATGGATCCGCTTGAGTTTCGCCTTAAGAATGCTCCGAAAGAAGGTTCGCAATCTTCTTATGGCCCGAAATTTCCGGTTATTGGTTGCATCGAGACGCTCGAGGCGGCGCGAGACCATGACCATTACCAGAGCCCGTTGACATCCGGACAGGGACGTGGTGTCGCCACGGGTTACTGGTTCAATATCGGTGGCCAAACCTCAGCGACGCTTAACCTCAGCGAAGACGGCTCAGTGGCACTCGTCTTGGGCACAGTGGATGTTGGTGGTACGCGCGCCTCGTTATCCATGATGGCGGCCGAGGAACTGGGCATTGATTTGGACAAGGTTCGCCCCATGGTCAGTGATACCAGTGCATTGGGCTATAACATGCTGACGGGCGGCAGTCGAGTAACTTTTGCAGGCGGCATCGCTGTGGTGGGTGCGGCACAGGATCTGATCGGAACATTGAAAGATCGGGCAGCTAAGTTCTGGGATATTTCCGTTGATGATGTGGAGTGGGCCGAGGGTGAGGCGCGGGCTACGAACGGGTACACCGACAATATGCAACCATTGTCGTTGCAGGAAATTGCCAAGGATATGGCCAAGACTGGGGGACCGATTGTTGGCGCCCATTCGATCAATGCACAGGGTGCTGGCCCGAGTTTTGGTACACACGTTGTTGATGTCGATGTAGACCGAGAAACAGGTCGCGTATGGGTGACTCGGTATACCGTCGTTCAGGATGCAGGTAAGGCCATCCATCCAAGTTACGTTGAGGGCCAGTACCAGGGCGGTGCAGTGCAGGGCATCGGTTGGGCTCTTAACGAGGAATATATCTATGATGACAAGGGCCGTCTGGAGAATGCTGGGTTCCTCGATTACCGAGTGCCGGTTTGTTCCGACGTCCCGATGATCGATACAGTCATTGTTGAGGTGCCAAACCCAACGCACCCTTATGGTGTACGGGGCGTTGGTGAGACGCCGATTGTGCCGCCGATGGCGGCTATCTCGAATGCGNTCGCCAATGCACTAGGCATTCGTTTTACCGACTTACCCATGTCACCGCCGAGAGTGCTTGCGGCCATAAAAGCAGNTAGTAGCGATACCACCACGGCAAACTGATGGCTAGAATCGTGCTGACCGGCAATCTCCAGTTACACACTGAGGGTGTTAGTGAATTGGAGCTTGACGTCAACACGATTCGCCAGTTAATGCGACAACTGACCACGCGCTATCCAGGATTGCCGGCTGATTTCGAGGACGAGGTAGCGGTCTCCATCGATGGCACTATCTATCAGGATGACTGGTTTGCCGAAATAGGGCCCGACAGTGAAGTGCATCTCCTGCCAAAAATTGGTGGCGGCTGACGCTGCTTAATCGGTTGTGAGCAGGCGAACGATGATATCGCTCGCGACGTTGCAGGCGCGAGTAGGAAGCGAGATCGGCATCTCTCCATGGATCGATATATCGCAGCAGTCAATTGATGACTTTGCTGCGGTGACCATAGACCATCAGTTTATTCACGTTGATCCGGTAAGGGCTCGATCGAATGCGCCGTTTGGTGGGACGATTGCACACGGGTTTCTGACCTTATCGTTTTTGAGTCACATGATCGAAAGCGCGTTACCCGAGATTGAGGGCGTGAAGCGCAGCATTAATTACGGTTTTGATCGTATTCGTTTCCTCTCACCAGTTCCGTCAGGAAGCCAGATCAGGGGACGATTTGAGTTGCTGCGCGCTGAAGTGCAGCGGGATACAGAAGTGACTTTATGTTGCCGGGCCACGATCGATATCCGTAATCATGAGCGTCCGGCACTGGTCGCGGATTGGCTGGTTCGTTATTACCTCGCCTGAGTGCTGGACAGGCTGTGTTGATACGGCGGCACGCTTTTAGGTGTTGTCCTTCGACGCCTGGCCGATGACGGTAAAGAAAGAGGCGCTGGTCGGTTGCTCAGGTAATTCGACCTGTGATTCGCTGAGGCGGGCTGTTCGGGTTTTTTCTCCACGCACGATGATTCCCTCGTTCGGATTCGCCATCGGGCTTTTGGCGAGTGGAAACGCATCGGCCGCTGAGTAGACGCAAATGTAGAGTGCACGTGACTGAGGAGAGTGGTTTGGAGCCGATCCGTGAACCAGACGGGTGTGCATCAGGCAGACGCTGCCCGCATCGCCATAGATGGGAACCTCCTGTGGTCGCAGGCGCTGGGTGACACTGTTTTCAACGACACCGACAAAGGTGGTGTCGTTGAAAAGCGAGTGCACGGGGCCGGTGTGACTGCCGGGTACCACATTGAGGCAGCCGTTATCCGCTGTCATGTCATCCAGCATTAAGAGGGCCGTAACCACATCATCGTTGGTATGCGGGGTATATCCGAAATCCTGGTGGTAACCCACTTCCGTATTGGATCCCGGTAATTTGAGGTTGATCTTGCAATGATGAAATTTCACATGAGGGCCGATCAGGTCACAAACCATGTCGACCGTTGCCGCATCGGACATGACCGCGAAATAGTCTTTACTGATGTCTGAGGGGTTATTGACCCGTCGCAGGGCCGGCTGCTCAGGGGAGTGTTCCTGGCCCATATCAAACCGCGCTCGCCCGTCAAGGGTTAGTGGGCCAAAAGGCGTGCTGTGAGAGCGACTTTCGTCGACCCAACTGTTGAGCTGAGTCCGCAGTTGTCGTAGTTGCTCTGAATTGACTGCGTTTTCAACGGTGAGGTATCCGTTTTGCCAGAAAGAATCGATTTGTTCAGAGCTCAGCATGGTGTGGTGCTCTCTCGCCGGTAAGGTTTAGTTGGCTTTGCCGTCCTGCAACGATTCTAGGTCTATCGCCACGACGCGGGCGGGCGCACCGTCGGCGTTGGCAATTTTTAATGGGAGTGCCATGAGAAAGGTGCGTTTCCCTGTTAACTGTACTGTGTTACACAGGTATTCGATCATGATCACGCCGTTGCGGAGCAGAATATCATGGGTGACATGTTCTTCGAACGGACGCGTTTCCCCGGTTAAAAATGTTCTAATCGGATAGTCCTGAGGAAAGTCGTAGGCGATGGCCTTGATCTGTTGTTCTAGTAACCATTGGCTTCCTTCACGCGTCATGTAAGGCGCGTTGCTCCAGAATTCCGGTGTGTGTGGTGAGTGCACTTGATCCCAGGAGGCTTTGATCAGTGCGATGTCGCCTGGACGAATGTGCTTGCCAGCGGCTGCTAATGTTTCGACTTCTATGGGAGTGTTGGGCGAGATGCCGGTGAGATCCACAATGGCGCATTCACCGATAATCTGTTCCAGCATCAGTTCATCAGTGGTGTAGCCGTCGGCCAGGATGTGTCGTGGGGTATCGACATGCGTGAACGCGTGGACCGAGGTTTCGATCCACGTCACTTGGTACTGGTCGCCGCCGGCGAGATCGCCGGTGTGGTTAAATGTGGGCTTCCAGCGAAAATGCTCGGTAATGGACATGGAAAGGTCAATGATCTTGGGCATTGATAGCGTTCCGTACTGAAGAGCACTCGCGGTCATCGCGATGGGATGATTTGATGAGTTTGAATGTACCTTGTTTTCGAATCGCCGTGTTGCCCGGAGACGGTATCGGCACTGAAATTATGGCAGCGTGTACACAGGTGCTCTCAGTGCTGACTGAGGGCAATGCCGGATTCACGTTAGACCTGGCCTTTCTGGAGGCGGGTGCTGACTATTTCGTGCGCACAGGTGAAGATATTTCACAAGAAGCGTTCAATACCGCTCGAACGGCGGACGCTATTCTTCTTGGGGCCATGGGCCTGCCGCAGGTGCGGTTGCCAGATGGAACTGAGGTCGCGCCACACCTCGCCATGCGTACCGAGTTTGGTCTCTTTGCCGGCGTTCGACCGGTTAAACAGTATCCTAACTTACCACCGGTCTTATTCGATTCACGCGGCAAAAAGGTGGACTTGGTTATTGTCCGTGAGTCGACAGAGGGTCTTTTTGCTCATCGTTCTGAGGGTCGCGTGATTGATGATCGGGTGGCGCTCGATACGCTGGAGATCACCCGGCCCGTTTGTGAGCGGTTGTTTGACTTCTCATTTAATCTTGCACGGGATAGAAAAAGCCGTGGGTTGCCCGGTACAGTGACGTGTGTCGACAAGGCGAACGTGTTTCGTTCGATGGCATTTTTCCGACAAATATTTGACGAGCGTGCGCGGTTGTTCCCGGACATCAGTGTGCGTTATCAGTACGTCGACGCGATGGCACTTGATCTTGTCAGGCAGCCATGGGAATACGATGTGTTGGTGATGGAGAACATGTTTGGCGACATCCTGTCNGATCTTGGTGCGGGAGTAGTTGGTGGTATGGGAATGGCGCCGTGNGGTGAAATCGGTCTGGAACACGGACTGTTCCAACCGGCCCATGGCAGTGCTCCCGATATNGCGGGCAGTGGTCGCGCGAATCCGACGGCCATGTTGGTATCCGCTGCCATGATGCTGCATTGGCTCGGGCAGCGACATGCCAACGCGCACTGCCAATTGGCAGGAGAGCGTCTTGATGCNGCGGTCACCGCAGGTTANGCCGAAGGTGATTTTCTGCCGTACGAGTTTGGAGGGACAAGCGGCACCATGGAGATTGCCGACCGNCTGTGCCGCCGGCTTGCCATCAACGGTGAGTCAGTTTAGGAACGGCGAGTGATGACTAACCCGAGTGAAAGATGTTCCTAGAGGTAACGAATGAAAACTCGTGAACTGATCCCGGTATTGCTTTGCGGTGGTTCGGGAACACGATTGTGGCCGTTGTCCCGTACACATTACCCCAAGCAATTCCTACCCTTGGTGGGGGAAACCAGTTTGCTGGCGCAAACGTTTGAGCGCGTGTCGAGTGTATCGAGTGGCATAGCTCCACTGGTCGTTTGCAACGAGAACCATCGCTTCATGACGGCAGCGGTCTTAGAACAGTGCCAGCAAACTGCCAGTGCAATACTGCTCGAGCCCGAAGGGCGTAATACGGCGCCGGCCATTGCTGTAGCGGCACTTGAGGCACTAGCGATTGGTGATGATCCGGTCCTGCTGGTGTTAGCGGCCGATCATGTGATGACCGATGTGGCTGCGTTTGAGCGGTCAGTTTTACTCGCTGAAACGGCTGCTGCGCTTGGCCAGTTGGTCACATTTGGCATTGTGCCTTCACGCCCGGAAACCGGTTATGGCTATATCCGTGCTGGGGAAGTGACTGGAGATGGAATTTTTGAAGTGGCCAGATTCGTTGAAAAGCCATCGCTTGAGACGGCGACTGACTATGTTGAGTCGGGCGAGTATTACTGGAACAGCGGGATGTTTGTTTTTCAAGCACGGCGCTATCTGGACGAACTGGAGGTCGTTCGGCCGAAGATGTTGGTCGCTGCACGGGCGGCCCATGCGAAAGCCATTCGAGAAGACATTTTTGTTCATCTGGATGCCGAAGCTTTTGGGAGTTGTCCGAATGAGTCGGTCGACTACGCAGTTATGGAAGGGGCGAAACAAACAGCAATGGTGACTCTCGATGCCGGCTGGAGCGATATTGGGTCGTGGTCTGCACTGCATGAGGCCACGGCTCTGGATGAACAGGGTAACGCGGTCCGCGGTGATGTTATGCTGATGGATACGGAGAACAGTTATGTCTATGCCGATCAGGGGTTAGTGACAACAGTCGGCATCAAAGGGCTTGTTGTCGTGTCAACCCCTGATGCGGTGTTGGTGGCCAGCCAGGATCGTGTGCAGGATGTACGTAAACTCGTTCAACGGCTGTCGGACGAGGGGCGTACCGAACAAGCGCATCACACCAAGGTCTATCGGCCCTGGGGACATTACCAGCGTATCGATCAAGGTGATGACTATCAGGTCAAGCGCCTTGTTGTNGATGCGGGGAAACGNATTTCTCTTCAACGTCACCAACATCGTTCCGAGCATTGGGTGGTGGTTCGNGGTAGCGCACGTGTCACNCTCGAAGNGANNACCTTTGATCTTGCNGCGAATGAATCGACTTATATNGCGGCAGGGGNCATNCACCGACTCGANAACNCAGGNTTTCANCCGTTGGAAGTGATTGAGGTGCAAACCGGCACTTATCTTGGNGAGGACGATATCGAGCGTTTTGAAGACGACTTCAANCGCCATTAGNTGCAATNCNANAATGGATTGGNTTACNCNGNNCTNGAAGTCNCTGGNACNGACCAGNTCAGTTGACAGATGCGGNCNGGTTTNGTGTTGAGAAGTGCCAGNGCCGCGTAATAGCCNGCGGGTACGTCCANGTCNTATANGCGGCATTGNGTGANGTCGACTGGNTTCCAGTCNGATTNGATCAANGCNGCCGGGGTCGTGGCACCGATACTGACNGTNAACGTGGCCAGAGGNATCGCCAATCCCTTGCCATGNCACTTGATATANGCCTCTTTGCGNGTCCANCCGGAAAAGAACGCCGAGTCGATGNCAGNGGGNCCCGCTGAGTTGATNGCNTGATACTCATGGGCAGANAAAAAACGNCGNGCAACTTTTAAGCGGTACGCTNGGGNGCGGNGGCGAANNCGNTCAATGTCGACNCCNACTTCGCCTGCGGTNGTNACNGCNCANAGTGCCCAGTCGCCTGAATGCGATAGGTTGAATTGCANCATTGCAGNTGCAGGTGCAGGGTNTAGGTAGGGCTTGCCATGAGCNTTGATTCGAAAGNAAANAGCCGCTGGTGGTAGACCAAGATAGGAGCCCAGTATTNCGCGCAATGCGGTGCGGGCGGTNATAAAACGTTGTCGATGTTTTGGTTGNACGAAGCGTTCTGCACGTGCTATTTCAGCAGGGCTGAGCACGTCGTTCGGTCTGNTGGAGGGCGACATTGCAGGGGCCAGTGAGATCGACCACACATCGACAGTCTCAGGGGATGGGCGCGGGTGTTGGCGAGCGGTCATGGGCCGAATNTCAATACCTGTTGATCAAGTTCCTGATGTGTTGTTGGTTGGCACGGCACGCGAAAAAACAATCATTGCAACGCCTCCGATGACAATGNCTCCACCGACTAAAACATCTACGGAGGGTTGTTCCCCAAGAAAAACGATACTCGTCATGATAGTAAAGACAGGCGTCAGTAACAGCACTGGCATAACCTGCGTAATCGAATGTTTCGAGAGGACACGGTACCAAATACCGTAGCCTATTGCCGTCATGACGATTCCGAGGTAAACAACTGAGCCCCAACCAATCCANCTTGCATATCTGAGTGCGTCAAGTTGCCCGGTCTCTATCAGGAAGGAGCCGAGCAACATTTGCGGTCCTGCGAAACAACCGATCCAGGCAATAAGAGATAGTGGCGCCACCGCTCCGGCCAGTTGTTTCACCATGATTTGGCCGATGGCCCAAATCATNGCCCCGCTACCGGTCAGAAAAACAGCGAACAGTTGTCCCTTGAGGGTGGGTTGCCCAGCAATCAATGCCACGCCGGCAAAGGCGATGAGCATTCCGGTCAGTCGTTGCCACCCGGGTTGTTCTCGAAAGACAAATGCAGCGATTAAAACGGCGAACGGCACTTCGAGTTGCATCACAATGACAGCGAGCGATGCGTCGATCATTGACAGGCCGGTAAACGTCAGTCCGTACTGNAGGCAAAAGCCGACCATCGCTATCCAGAATACCTTTAGTAGGTGCCCACGGGGGATNGGAACAAACCACACGAGCACGGCCGCAGCCAGGCAGAATCGAAGGCCCATCAGAAACACCGGTGGAAATTCTTCAAGCCCTGCTTTGGCAATCGTAAAGCCCNCCCCCCAGGTCAATGGAACCAGCGCAGCCAGTAGTAGATCACGGAGACTCAACAGTGATTGCAACGGGCGCGATAGTTAGCGCGATCGCAGCCATTCCCAGGTTTTGGCGATACCCTGTGTCAGAGTCACCTGCGCTTGCCAGCCGAAATCATGATTCACGTGACTCACGTTGAGGATGTTATGCCGAACTGCTGGNGTCGTCTCAGGCGAATGCGCGCGAGCTAGGGACTGTTCTGTGACTGACTCCACGACATCGCAGATATCGATCAAGCTTGATCCCTTTNCGGAACCGATGTTGTAGATCGTGTCGGGCCANTCCAGTGANAGGGCCAGGTGACAGAACGTCGTGAAGTCGTCGATAAACAGGTAATCTCGAACCGCCTTTCCATCGCCCCAGAGTGTGATTTCCCGCCCCTCGNGAATACATTGGAGCGCAGATCGAATGAACCCAAATGAGATTTTATAAGGCTGGCCGGGCCCATAAANATTGGACGGTCGCAGAATCATTAGGTCAGTGGGGCGGTGTCGATAAGCATTTGTAAGAAAGGTTTCCATGGCAATCTTGCCAGAGGCATAACAGGACTGTGCGCAAAGAGCCGCACTCTCTGTCGCGGGCAATGGGTTCGCGGGATCGTAAATTGATCCACCCGAAGAAAGGTAAATGAGGCGAAGATCTGGTTGACGAATGAGTGCGGTGAGGTATCTCGAAAAAGGCAGCAAGTTAATCTCAATTTCGTGCGCTAAGTCGGNAGCCCCGGTTGACGGGGTCGTGTTCGAAGCGAGGTAGAAGACGACGTCAACATCCATAAGTAATGCGTCTTGCNCATGCGTTGAACGTTCAAGAAGATCATTCACTATGTGAATGTTGTCAGGAGGGTTAGACACATCTCTGGCTGTACACCAGGTGATCACAAAGTTGTCAGAGTTCAGGAACTGCTGNGTTAGCGCGCGACCGATAAATCCGCCACCGCCGATTAGCATTATGTGCATGGCGTTATTTCTTTTGTCNCTTACGTGGTGATGGAGTGCCAGTATTAGCCTATTGTCCGAGTGCGCTTGATCAGGTTGGCGAGGAGTATTACAGTTTGGCGAGAAAACACGATTCGCGGATGGTAGCGTATCGCTTCTGATAAGAGACGCAGCGCGTAAGCGGGAGACGTGGGCGCAACATAGCAGGCCCATTCAAGGAACTGGGCGGCGCGCATAC